>NZ_JBDPMD010000030.1:0-103705 GCF_039871875.1 Sphaerisporangium sp. B11E5
CGTTGGGGGTGGCGGGGGGGGGCGGTTGCGCCGGGTTGTTTGGTGGGGGAGGGGGTGTGGAGGTACGTGGGGTCCGCGGAGGGGTCGCGGGAAGGGGGCGGGTCCTCGGGCGGGTGGCGGTCGGACGGGGAGGTGGAGCTCAGGGGGGTGGCCCAGTGGTTGGGGGGCTCGGTGGGGCGGGAGGTGGGGACGGGGGTGAGTCTTGCGGCGAGGCGGGGGGCGAAGGGCGTGATGGTGGCCTCTTCGGACGGCTCCACGTACTCGGTGGCGGACAGGCGCATGGCCTCGTCGTCGTGGGGGGTGACGTGGCGCCGGCGCATGTCGTAGAGCCACTCGGCGTTGCGGGTGTGGCCGTTCCAGACGAAGCCCAGCTTGATGCGCCACAGGCCGTCGTCGCGCTTGCAGGAGTCCCAGTCGATCTCGTCGGCGGGTACGCCGCGGCGGCTGAGCCGCTCGGTGACGAGTTCGCCGAGCGTCGGCCCTGGGGTGGGCTCGCCGGGCACCCGGACGGCCACGCGCTGTGCCTGCTGGGCGGTGTACTCCCGCTCCTGCAGCACAGGTCCCTCGAACCAGCGGACTCGCTCCACCGGGATTCCCGCGGTGGCGGCGATCTCCTCCGCGGTCTCCCCCGCACGGATGCGGGCCTGGATCTCCTTGGGGCGCAACGGACTCTCCACTTCGATCTCGTACTGGCCGAGACGGGAGAAGTTGCCGCGGACCGCCGCGCGGAGCCGTTCGTCGACCGGAAGCGTGAACCGCGTGCCCCGACCGGCCGTGGCCAGTACGAGGTATGTTCCGTCCTCGCTTACCGCGACGAGTCGGAGCTCCTGCATGCGGGTCCCTTCGTCGTCATGCTGTGTTTCTTCCCCCGGACCCATGAGTCTCTCGCGTGAGCCGGTTGCCTGCCAGCACCGTACCCGGCATGTCCGAACATCGCCTTCCACAGGGGCCCCGGGAAGCCAGGAAGGGCGGTCATATCATCGCATTCACCCTATCCAGCGGCCGCTCGTTATGCAGCAACAGGTAGGGCGCGTCCCGCACGGATTCTCGCCAATCGTGCCCCGCCCCGTCCTGGCTTCCGCCAAGACCGCCGAAAGCAGGTTCGCCGCGCCGTCTCCGGGATAGGGGGACGCCGGCTTCGGGAACCAGGGAGAGGGCAGGGATGGGCGGCAAGGACCGGCTGGAGATCAGCGCCCCGCAGGTCGTGGGCGGCGCCCTGGCGGCGGCGACCGCGGCGGTGGCGGCGTCGTACCTGGGGGTCACCGGCACGGTCGTCGGCGCGGCGCTGGCGAGCGTGGGGACCACCGTCGGCAACAGCATCTACACGCACTACATCGAGCGCGGCCACCGGCGGCTCAGGGAGCACGGCCTGATCGGCGGGGCCGGGGACGAGGAGCCGCTGACCGCCGAGGGCGAGGAGGGCCTGGCGCGCGCGGCGCACGCGACGGTGCGGGAGCGCGGCCCCGCGGACCGGCCGCGCACCCTGGACGACGCCGTGCCGCTGAACCCGGGTACGGCCGAGGTGCCGCACCTGACGCACACGACGTCGCGCCGCCGCACGTGGGCCACGATGGCCGTGGCCACGGTGGCGATCTTCACGCTGAGCATGGGCGGCATCCTCGCCTTCGAGCTGCTCAGCGGCAGGCCCCTGGCCGCCACGGTGCACGGCAGGGAGGGCACGGGCACCACCCTGGGCGGCACGGTCCGCGACCCGGCGCCTCCCGCGCCGTCACCCGCGCCGTCCTCCACGGCGACCAGCGGCGAGAAGGGGAGCACCCCCGAGCCCTCGGCGAGCGCCTCCGAGCCGGCCGACCGCCAGGAGACCGACCCGGCGCCCGCCGACACCGGCCGTCCCACCGCGCCGGCCTCCCCGGACGGCTCGGGCACCGGGACCACGCCGCCGCAGGACGACCCGGGCGTGGTGCGGCCGAGCACGGAGTGAGCGGGTCCCGCAGGCGGGCCGGGGACGGGCCGGCCCCGCCGGAGAAGGCGCTCACCGGTCACCTCAGCCGAGGACGGTGGCCAGGTGGGGGTTGGTGAAGAGCCGGCCGGGGTCCAGTTCGTCCCGCAGGCGGAGGAAGTCGGCGAAGCGGGGGTAGACGGTGGAGAGGTAGGCGGCGTCCCGGGTGTGGAGTTTGCCCCAGTGGGGACGGCCGCCGAGGCGCGTCATGATCTGCTCCACCTCCTCGAAGTACGCGGGGTTGGGGGTGGGGCGGTAGACGTGGCAGGCGATGTACGCGGTGTCGCGGCCGTGGGCGGTGGACAGCCAGGCGTCGCTCGGCGGGGAGACGCGCACCTCGACGGGGAAGGTGATGCGCCAGTCCCGCAGTTCGACCAGGTCGCGGGTCTCGCGCAGCGCCTGGGCGAGGCGGTCGCGGGGGATGGCGTACTCCATCTCGAGGAACCGCACCCGGCGCACGCTGGTGAACACCTTGTACGAGGCGTCCACGCAGGTGGACGGGCTGAGCGCGCGGGCGGAGAGGTCGTTCAGTGCGGGGACGGCGCCGGGGAGGCGGCGGCCCGTGGCGCACAGCGCGCCGAACACGGTGTTCTCCAGGAACACGTTGTCGAACCAGTGCCGCAACGCGCCGGGCGGCTCGGCGGGGCCGGGGGAGCGGTTGTTGCGCTTGGTCAGGCAGGTGTCGGTGTGCGGCAGCCAGAAGAAGTCCAGGTGCTCGTTGGCCGAGGTCAGTTCGTCCAGGGAGAACAGGATCTCGCTGAGCGGCATCGGCCGCCGCTCGCTGCGCAGCAGGAACGCGGGCTCCACCCGGAACGTCACCGCGGTGATCACCCCGAGCGCGCCGAGCCCGACGCGGGCGGCGTCGAACAGGTCGCCCTCGGTGACGGTGACGAGCGAGCCGTCGGCGAGGACCATCTCCAGCGCGGCCACCTGGTCGGCGAGCCCGCCCGCCGAGCGCCCGGTGCCGTGGGTGCCGGTCTGGATGGCGCCCGCGACGGTCTGCTCGGTGATGTCCCCCATGTTGGCCAGCGCGAGCCCGCGCCGCGCCAGTTCTTCGTTCAGCACGCGCAGCCGGGTGCCCGCCGCGACCCGCACCAGCCCGTCCCCGGCCTCCTCGACGCCGGTCAGCGCGTCGGGCCGCAGCATGACGCCGTCGGTGAGCGCGACCCCGGTGAACGAGTGCCCGGTGCCGGTCATCCGCACGCGAAGGCCCCGGGCCGCGGCGTCCCGGACGGCCTCGGCGACCTCACGCGCGGAGGCGGGCGTGCGGACCTGCGCGGGTGCCGCGGACTGGTTGCGTGCCCAGTTACGGAAGACCGCTTTCATGCACGAGCACGATAATCACGCCGGCGGTGAATGACCAGAGACCCGAGCATTGCTCATGTTCATCGGACCGGGAGACAACGGTCAGGCGGAGGCGTGGCCCGCTTCGGGGACCCGGAGCCAGGTGTTGCCGGAGAAGCCGATGAGGACGGCCGCCAGGGCGCAGCTCAGGGAGAAGACGTACGCGTTGGAGGGCCCGAACGTGTCGGTGAGCCTGCCGCCGGCCCAGGCGCCGATGGCCACGCCGAAGCCGACGGACGTGGAGATCCACGCCATGCCCTCGGTCAGCAGGTGGGTCGGGACCAGCCGCTCGATCAGCGCGTACCCGGTGATGATGGTCGGCGAGATGGCGAGGCCCGCGAAGAACAGCGCGATGGCCATCACCCGGGTGTCCCCGATGAGCAGGATCGGGCTGATCCCGGCGGCGAACACCGCGAGACCCCGGGTGAAGCGGCGGCGCAGCGAGATGCGCCACCGGCGGGCGCCGTACCACAGGCCCGACACCAGGCTGCCGCCGGAGAACGCGCCGAGCAGCAGGCCGGCCGCCGCCTTGGTGCCGTGCTCGTCGGCGAAGGCCACCGTGATCAGGTCCACCGAGCCGAACACCGCGCCCATCGCGAGGAACACGCAGGACAGCAGCGCGACCCCCGGGATCGTGATCGGGCTGCCCGAGGCGGCCCCGGCCGCCCGCGCCGGCGGCTCGGTGCCGCGCTGCAGCGCGAAGGCGATGGTGCCGACGACGGTCAGGACGATGGTGAGGACCAGGCCGGCGTACACGTCGACCAGGGTGGTGAGCGCGGTCACGACGGTCGGCCCGCTCACGAAGATCACCTCGTCGGCCACGGACTCGAACGAGAACGCGGTGTGCAGCCGGGACGACCCGGCCAGCAGGTGGGACCAGCGGGCCCGCACCATCGAGCCGAGCGAGGTGGCCGAGCCGCCGGCGACCACGCCGGTCGCGAACAGCGTCCACTGGGGCAGTTCGTGGTGGGCGCACAGGATCAGGGCGGTCAGCGCGGCGCCGTGCAGCAGCACGAACGGCGTGAGTATCCTTGCCTGACCGTACCTGTCCACCAGCCGGCCCGTCAGCGGAGCCGCCACCGCGTAGGCGACCGACACCGTCGCCGAGACCGCGCCCGCGGTCGCGTAGGAGCCGGTGAGCGCCGAGATGAGGAGCACGATGCCGATGCCCAGCATCGACATCGGCATACGCCCGACGAAGCCGGCGACGACGAATCCCTTGGCTCCGGGCATGCCGAAGAGCTCCCGGTACGGCCCTACCACGTTCCCGCCCCTCTCACCCGCCCCCGCGGAGCGTCGGATCCCGGACGACCCTGACGCATCGCCCGCAGCCGCGGCAAGTGATTTTCCGGCAACCTACACGATTCACGACATTCAGCATTAACGTGGGTCAGGTGTCTCGCCCCGGACTCATGCCGTCCCCTGCCGTCGCGGCCGGGCTGGCGGTCCTCCTGGTGCTCGGGGTGGTGGCCGGCGGCGTGTACGTGCTGGCCCGGGCGGGCGCGGGCGCTCCGGCGGAGGCCGCGCGCACCTCGCCGGCGGGCGTGAGCGATCTCGCCGTCCCCGTCACGCCCTTTCCCACGCTGACCCCGCCGCCCAGCGCGGCGCCGGCGCCGTCCGCGCGGCGCGGTGAGCCGGTGGTGAACGGCCCCGTGCGGGTGGCCGCGACGCCGCCCCGGCTGATCGCGGTGGCGCCGCGGCCGGTGGGCGAGGACCTGGTGCGCAGGATCCAGGCGCTGAAGCACGTGGCGCGGGTCGCGGTGGCCGACGGCGGCGCGGTCCGGTTCTCCACGGCGACGCTGAACCTGCTGGCCGTGGACCCCGTGGAGTTCCGCGCGTTCGCGCCGAAGGCCGTCGCCGAGGAGCAGGAGGTGTGGAACGCCCTGGCCCGCGGCGAGTTCGTCGCCGAGTCCCGCACGGTGGCGCGTTACCGGCTGACGCTCGGGGGCGAGTACGCCGCGCAGGGCATCCCGCGCCTGCGGGTGGCCGCGTCCGCGTCCCTCGGGCTGCCCGGGGTGGACGGGCTGGTCGGCCGGGAGGCGGGGCGCACGCTGGGGTTGTCCCCCGGGGTGGCGCTGCTGGTGCACACGCCCGCCGCCGAGGCCGCCGCCCTCGGGCCGAAGATCAGGCGGTTGCTCGGGGCCGGGGCGCAGGTCCTGCCGATCGGGGTGGCGCGTGCCACGTCCCCCGATCCCACGGCGGAGCGCCCCAAGCAGCGTCCTTCGGTGGCGAAGGGCGGGAACGCGTACTACGTCGGGCGGCCCGGCAGTTATCTGGATCTCTACAAGGTGGCCGCGGGGGTCTGCCCCGGCCTGTCGTGGACCGTGCTGGCGGCGATCGGCCAGGTGGAGAGCGGCCACGGGCGCAACAACGGCCCGTCGTCGGCCGGCGCACTCGGCCCGATGCAGTTCATGCCCGCCACCTGGCGCGCCTACGGCGTGGACGGGGACGGCGACGGCAAGTCCGACATCTGGAGCCCGTACGACGCGGTCCCCGGCGCGGCCCGCTACCTCTGCGCGAACGGCGCCGGGCGGGGCGGCGACAAGCTCCGCTCGGCGGTCTACCGGTACAACCACTCGTGGTCGTACGTGAACAAGGTCCTCGGCCTCTCCCAGGCGTACGCCCGCGCGTACGCCTGAGGCGGCTCAGGGCCGGGCCGGGCGGCGCGGCGCGGGGCAGCAGGCGGCCGGGCAGGCGGTGGGCGCGGGTTCGTCCAGAAGTTCGCGGACCATCGAGACGAAGCGGGGATGGGTGCCCGCCGTGGCCGCGCGGGTGAGGTGGATCCCGAGGTCGCGCGCGGTGTCGGCCGCCTCGGTGTCCAGGTCGTACACGACCTCCATGTGGTCGGAGACGAAGCCGATCGGCACCAGCACCACGGCCTTGACCCCCTCGGCCGCCAGGGCCGTGAGGTGGTCGCACACGTCCGGCTCCAGCCACGGCACCTGGGGCGGCCCGCTGCGGCTCTGCCACACCAGGTCGAACGGCCGGTCGCCCGCCACCCGCGCCGACGCGGCACGCAACTGCGCTTCGTACGCCCCGCCGGTGGGACCGGCGGTGGCGGCCATGCTCAGCGGGATGCTGTGCGCGGTGAACACCAGCCGGGCGCCGTCCCGGTGCGCCTCCGGCAGCCGGGCGAGGGCCTCCTGGGTGTGGTCGGTCATCGCGGCGATGAACCCGGGGTGGTCGTGGTAGTGCCGCAGCCGCACGATCTCCGGCGCGTCCGGCACCTGCGCGCGGGCGGCGGCGATGTCGTCGAGGTACTGGCGGCAGCTCGAGTAGGAGCTGTAAGCGGACGTGATGAACGCCGCCGCGCGCCGCACCCCGTCCGCGGCCATCCGGCGCATGGTGCCGGCGAGGAACGGGTGCCAGTTGCGGTTGCCCCAGTAGATCGGCAGGTCCACCACCCGCTCCAGCTCCGCGATCAGCTCCCGGCACTGCCCGTTGATCGGGCTCACCCCGCCGAACCGCTGGTAGTGCGCCTCCACCTCCAGCAGCCGCTCCCGCGGCACCCCCCGCCCCCGGACGACGTTCTCCAGGAACGGCATCACGTCCTCCGGCTTCTCCGGCCCGCCGAAGGACACCACGAGCAACGCGTCGTACTGCTCCATGCCTCCCATCCAACCCCATGCGGAAAGTCGCCGCGCCACCTCCGCGCGGGGCGGTGGAGGGGAAAGTTAGTGGTCAGGGGGCTGGGGTGGGGGGCGTGGGCCGGGTAGGTTCGGAGAAGTGAGTTTCTTCAAGGACATTCGAGAGTTCGTCGCTCAGCCGCGACTGTTGTCGCTGCGGTTGTCACCGGACGGGACGCGGCTGGTGACGGTCGTGCAGGCCCTCAATCCGGACGGCAAGTCCTATGGCACGTCCGTGTGGCAGGTGCCGGTCGAGGGCACGGGGGAGCCGGCGCGGCTCACCCGGTCGGGCAAGGGTGAGGCGGGGGCGGAGTTCACGCCGGCGGGGGATCTGCTGTTCGTGTCCAGCCGGCCGGATCCCGGGGTGCGGGAGCAGGGCGAAGAGGTGGCGGCGTTGTGGCTGCTGCCTGGGGCGGGCGGGGAGGCCAGGAAGGTGGCCGAGCGGCCGGGGGGCGTCACCGGGGTGCGGGTGGGCGGGGACACGGTGGTGTTCTGCGCCGACGTGCTGCCGGGGGACGCCGCGACCGAGGCGGACCGGCTCAAGGCGCGCAAGGACGCGGGTGTGAGTGCCATCCTGCACGAGGGGTACCCGATCCGGTTCTGGGACCACGATCTCGGGCCGGGGCAGCCGCGGCTGTTCGCGGCCCGGCTGCCGGGGCTCGCGGAACCACGCGATCTGACCCCGGACGCGGGGGGCGCGCTGGTGGAGGCGTCGTTCGCCGTCACGCCGGACGGTGCCACCGTGGTGACCACGTGGGTGGAGCCGCTGGAGGCCGGGCAGTCGCGGTCGGACATCGTGGCGATCGACGTGCCGACCGGCGAGCGGCGGGTGCTGGCCACCTCGGCGAGCCACGACTTCACCGGGCCCCTCGCGATCTCCCCGGACGGCCGCAGGGTGGCCTGCTGGCGTGAGCGGCACTCCTCCGAGGAGGTGGCCGTTGACTTCACGCTGTGGGTCGTGGACCTGGAGACCGGCGAGGGCTCCGCGCACAGCGACGACCTCGTGCCCATGTCGGTGGGGTGGACGTCCGACTCGCGGGCCGTGCTGGTCGCCGCCGACGACCACGGCCGCCGCCCCGTCGTGCGGGTGGACCTCGACGGCGGCCGGGAGCGGCTCACCCCCGGCGACCACGCGTACTACGAGCTGTGCCCGTCCCCGGACGGCCGTCACCTGTACTCGCTGCGCAGCTCCGTCGCCGCCCCGCCGGCCCCGGTGCGGATCTCCCTGGAGGACGGCACGGTCACCGAGCTGCCCACCCCGGCCCCGGTGCCGCAGGTGCCCGGCACCCTCACCGAGGTGAGGGCGACCGCCGACGACGGCGTGGAGATCAGAGCCTGGCTGGTGCTCCCGGAGGGCGCCTCCGCGGACAACCCCGCGCCGCTGCTGCTGTGGATCCACGGCGGCCCGGTGGCGAGCTGGTCGGACTGGTCCTGGCGGTGGAACCCGTGGATCATGGCCGAGCAGGGCTACGCCGTCCTGCTGCCCGACCCGTGCCTGTCCACCGGCTACGGCCAGGAGATGATCCAGCGCGGCTGGGGCGTCTGGGGCCCGCGCACCCACGCCGACCTGATGGCCGTCACCGACGTCTGCGTGGCCCGTCACGACATCGACGAGACCCGCACGGGTGCCATGGGCGGCTCCTTCGGCGGCTACATGGCCAACTGGGTGGCCGGGCACACCGACCGGTTCCGCGCCATCGTCACCCACGCGTCGTTGTGGAACCTCGACCAGTTCGCCGGCACCACCGACTCGGCGATGTACTGGCAGCGGGAGTTCGGCGTCCCCGGCGCCCAGCGGTACGACGAGCTGTCGCCGCACAAGTGGCTCGACCAGATCAGGACACCCATGCTGGTGATCCACGGCGACCGCGACTACCGCGTGCCCATCGGCGAGGCGCTGCGGCTGTGGTGGGACCTGCGCAGGTCCTCGGTGGAGTCGAAGTTCTTGTACTTCCCCGACGAGAACCACTGGATACTCAAGCCCGGCAACGTCGTGGCCTGGTACGAGACCGTGTTCGCGTTCCTCGCGCAGCACGTACTCGGCGAGGACTGGCAGCGTCCCGAGTCGCTGGCATGACCGACTTCCTGGGCCTCGCGGCGGACATCGCGCGGGAGGCGGGCGACATGCTGCTCGCCAAGCGCCCGGCCCGCCCCGAGGCGGTCCAGACCAAGTCGAGCCAGACCGACGTGGTGACCGCGCTCGACCACGCCTCTGAGGAGCTGATCCGCGCGCGGATCCGCGAGGCGCGGCCGGACGACGCCGTGCTCGGCGAGGAGGGCGGCGAGATCGGCGACGGCCGGGTCCGCTGGCTCGTCGACCCGATCGACGGCACGGTCAACTTCATGTACGGCCTGCCGGACTGGGCGGTCAGCGTGGCCGTGGAGGTGGACGGCGAGATCGTGGCCGGCGTCGTCAACGTCCCCACGCGCGGCGAGTTGTTTTCCGCGCGCAAGGGCGGCGGCGCCGAGCTGCTGCGGGCCGGGGCGCCACCCGAGCGGCTGGCCTGCAACACCGGGGTGCCGCTGCCGCAGGCGCTCATCGCCACCGGCTTCGGCTACCTGCCGGAACGGCGGGTGGTGCAGGGCGAGGTGCTCGCCCGGCTGATCTCCCGGGTGCGCGACATCCGGCGGCGCGGCTCGGCTGCGGTTGACCTGTGCTCGGTGGCGGCGGGCCAGGTGGACGCCTTCTACGAGCGGGGCCTGATGCCCTGGGACCTCGCGGCGGGCGGCCTGATCGCGTCCGAGGCGGGGGCACGGCTCGGCGGCCTGCGCGGGCGGCCGCACTCCGGCGACTTCGTCGTGTGCGCGGCGCCCGGCCTGTTCGAGGACCTGCACGACCTGCTCGTGCCGCTCGACCCCGACCGCGACGCCTGAGCCGGCCCGTAGGGCGAAACAGGGCGCCGGACGGCGAAAAAGGGCCCGCCCGGGGTGACCGGGCGGGCCCTTCCGGCGGAGCGGCGGATGATCGTCGGGGCTGATCGGGCCGTTCGCGGGCTTATATGTGCGTATCAGTGCTGGAGCGGCACACCGTTGTCGGTGGCGATCCGGCGAAGATCCTCAATGTCGGCGGTGAGAGCTTCGGCGAGGAAGTCGTCGCCACTGGTGCGCGCCTCCTGAAGGCCCTTGTAGGCCTGGTCGAGCCGGTGTTCGATCGTCGTGGTGAACTCGCCCATCTCACCTTCTTTCTCGATGGGGCAAGAGCGGTCGGTCCTCGGGATCACCTTGGGGGTGGGCACATGACGTTGCCCCGCCGGAACCCGTGGGGCTACGGGTTTACCCACCGGCTTGTCAGCCTTAAACCAACAATTCAGGAAGTATGCAGTGTGAGGTATGTCACGGAATCGCCGCGCGGCCGAGCGCTCTTACCGTCCGCTTAGCCTCGTTGTGGCGACAATGAACAGGCCGGTCCGCCCGGAGCCGGGCCGGGGCTCAACAGGAGGTGCCAGAGGCCGTGCGGGTGCTTGTGGTGGAAGACGAGCGGGTGCTCGCCGACGCGATCGCGACCGGGCTGCGCCGCGAGGCGATGGCGGTCGACGTGGCGTACGACGGGGCGGGCGCGCTGGAGCGCACCGGGTACATCGATTACGACGTGATAGTCCTGGACCGCGACCTGCCGAAGGTCCACGGCGACGAGGTGTGCCGCCGGCTGGTGGCCGAGCGTACGGCCACGCGTATCCTGATGCTCACCGCGTCCGGCGAGGTGGACGACAAGGTGGAGGGCCTGGAGCTCGGCGCGGACGACTACCTCGCCAAGCCGTTCGCCTTCATGGAGCTGGTGGCCCGGGTGCGGGCCCTCGGCCGCCGCTCGGCCCCGGCGCTGCCGCCGGTGCTGGAGCGCGCCGGGATCCGCCTCGACCCGGGCAAGCGCCTGGTCACCAGGGACGACCAGGAGATCGCGCTCACCAAGAAGGAGTTCGCGGTCCTCGAGGAGCTGATGCGGGCCGAGGGCGCCGTGGTCAGCCAGGAGGACCTGCTCGACAAGGCGTGGGACGAGAACATCGACCCGTTCACCAACGTGGTCCGGGTCACGATGATGACCCTGCGCAAGAAGCTCGGCGAGCCCGCGGTGATCGAGACCGTGCCGGGAGTGGGTTACAAGCTGTGAGCGAGGAACGTGACGGGGGAGCGGCGCCGGAAGGCGGGCGGCCGGCCTTCTCCGCGCCTCAGCCGCTGATCGTCCCGCCGGGCGACCCGGCGGCGGCGAACGGGCCGCAGGACCCGGTGCCCACCGGCGCGCTGCCCGTCTCCCGCCCGTCCGCCGGCGGGGAGACCGGGGGGCGTCCGGCCGGCCAGGGATCGGCCGGCAAGGCCGTCATCGGCGGCCTCCCGGTGGCCCCGCCCGAACGTCCCGCGCTCCCGCCGCAGGCCCCGGGCCAAGGGGGCCAGTGGCAGAGCGAGCAGCTCACGGTGGAGAGCCCGCGCGCTCGCCGCCGCCCGAGGTCCGCACCGCCCGCGCCGGGCGGGCTGCCCGTCTGGGACGGCCCGCCGCCGATCGCCCCGCGTCCCGTGCAGCCGGAGCTGCTCGCCCAGCTCCGGCAGCTCCCCGGCCGCATGAGCATCCGGGCGCGGCTCACCCTCACGTACGGCGCCCTGTTCTTCGCCGCCGGCGCGCTGCTGCTGTTCGTGATCTACTCGTTCGTCAGCAAGGCGATCTACGACTCCTGGCCGGAGTTCCCGTTCCGTCTGGACGACGTGCCGCCGGAGTTCGCGCTGTCCCTGCAGGAACGCTGGGCCTCCTTCCGCGCCGAGACCATCGTCGCCGCCCGCGCGCACCTGCTCACCAACTCGCTGCTGGCGCTCGGCGGCGTCGGCATCCTCGCGCTGATCTTCGGGTACGTCGTCACGGACCGCGCGCTGCGTCCGGTGCAGAAGATGACCTCCACCGCCCGGCGCCTGTCGGAGACCTCCCTGGCCCACGAGCGCATCGACCTGAAGGGTCCCAACGACGAGCTGAAGGAGCTCGCCGACACCTTCGACGAGATGCTCACCCGCCTCCACCGGGCCTTCGACGCCCAGCGGCGTTTCGTCGACAACGCCTCCCACGAGCTGCGCACCCCGCTCGCGATCAACCGCACCGTGCTGGAGGTGGCGCTCGGCGACCCGAACGCCTCGGAGGACCTGCGGGTGCTCGGCCGCACCCTGCTCGGCACCAACGCCAGGAACGAGCACCTCATCGAGGGCCTGCTGCTGCTCGCCCGTAGCGAACGCGAACTGGCGGTGCGCAAGCCCGTCGACCTCAGCGAGGTGGGCCGCACGGTGGTGGAGCAGCACGCCGCGTACGCGGAGGAGAGTTCGGTGACCGTGCAGACCGACCTGCGTGGATCGCCTACTCTGGGTGACCCGGTGCTGCTTGAGCGGCTGGTGGCCAACCTGGTGGAGAACGCGATCAAGTACAACGTCCCCGCGGGGGGACAGGTCTGGCTCCGCACGGGAATGGTGGACGGCTCCCCCGTTGTTCAGGTGGCCAACACCGGGCAGCATGTGCCCGCGTACGAGGTGGACGACCTGTTCGAGCCGTTCCGCCGGCTCAACTCCGACCGGGTGGAATCGGCCCGCGGCGCCGGGCTCGGCCTGTCCATCGTGCGCGCGGTCGTGCGCGCGCACCGGGGCATCATCAAGGCGGTGCCCCGGGACGGCGGCGGCCTGGTGATGACGGTTCGACTTCCGGCGGGCTGATACGGCGGGGGTCGTCTCGTTCACGCCAGACATGTGGTTGGATGTGCCGTCGAACACGATGGGTCCTGTCGCCAATGCTGTGGATTTCGCCATATTTGGCTAACCAAGCGGCACGGGCGGCAAGGCACTCACGTGTTAGGAGGTTCATCGACCGTTCCCACGGGGTACCGACAGCGAAATTCCCTGAGGAGATCGGGCACAAGATGGACCGCCCAGACGTTACAGACCCGCGACGCGTGACGCGCAAGCCATAGATGAGGGGGATGGAGTACGCAAATGGCCACCGACTACGACAGCCCGCGCAAGACTGATGACGACCTGAACGAGGACAGCCTTCAGGAGCTTCAGGCGCGGCGGACCGACAAGTCCTCGGGGAGCATCGACATCGACGAGACCGATCTCGCCGAGTCGCTCGAGCTGCCCGGTGCGGACCTGTCGAACGAGGAGCTCTCGCTTCGCGTGATCCCGCGGCAGGCGGACGAGTTCACCTGCTCGCGGTGTTTCCTGGTGCACCACCGCAGCCAGCTCGCCTCCGACAAGGGCGGCCAGCAGATCTGCCGCGAGTGCGCCGCCTGACCATCTCCGAGGAGGGCCCGTGACATCGGGAGCAGATGGACCGTCGCAGGACCTGCCCGCCGAGCCGGAGGGGCCGAGGGAGCCGGCGGCGCCGTCAGCGTCATCGGAGCAGGCGGAGCGTCCCGCTGCGCCGGTGCCGGCGGTACGGGAGCACGAGACGGCGGCCGACGCGGAGGTCGCCGAGATCGTGGGCAAGCTCGCCGAGCCCGAGGGGCTGGACGGCGCCGAGCGGCGCAGGCTGGTCGGCCGTCTCAGCCTCGCGCTTGCCGACGCCGCCCGCAAGGCGAAGGCCTCCGGCGGTGTGGGAGGCCGATGGCTCGCGGACCTGTTCGCGTCGATCGTGCCGCGGCTGCCGATCCGTGATCTCCAGGCGCTTCAGGAACATCACTACGGCCTGACCGGCGAACAACTGGCGGACGACCTCGTGCGCACGGCCAGCAAGGCGACGATGGCCGTCGGAGCGGTCGGCGGGGCCGTCGCCGCCGCCGAGTTCGCCGCGCCGCCGCTGCTGCTGTCCGCGCCGGCGCAACTGGTGGCGGAGACGCTCGTCGTCGCCGCCATCGAGGTGAAGCTCATCGCCGAGCTGCACGCGGTGTACGGCGTGCAGGTGCAGGGCAACGGCACCCAGCGGGCCCTGGCGTTCAGCGTCGCGTGGTCCAAGCAGCGCGGGGTGGACCCGCTGGCACCCGCGTCGGTCACGCTGGCGCTCGGCGCCGCGGCTAAGGCCGGGTTACGCAAACGTCTGTTGCGCACCCTCGGCCGTCATCTGACCACTCTCGGACCCTTCCTGACCGGCGCCATCGCCGGCGGAGCCCTCAACAGAATCGCCACCCGCCGCCTGGCGGAAGTCATTCGCGCCGACCTGCGGCGCCAGCGCGCCCTGCCCCCCGCGCCTTAGCCGGACCACCACCCCCTCTTCTTCTCCTCCGTCCCAGCGGTCCCTTCCGCTTCCTTCACCATGCCGTTGTGTGCCCGATGTGTCCCCTGGTTTACGGTCGGCTGTTCCGATACCGGTAAATGAGTCTTTATCTGCCTCTGGGGTGAAAGTTAGGTAAGCCGGGAATGTAGCCCGCACTATCCCGGTGCCCCGCACACAGAGAGCTGCGACCGGTTTCGTAAGGTAGTCACAAACCGATCACGAGGGAGGACGCGTGCGCAGCTCATTCCTGATCGTCGCGAACCGGCTGGCCGTCGACCGGACGATCACCGCGGACGGCACCGCCTCCTGGCGGCGCAGTCCCGGGGGTCTGGTCACCGCCATCGCTCCGGTGATGCAGCGCCGCGACGGCGCGTGGCTGGGCTGGCACGGCGCCCCCAACGAGGAGCTGAAGCCGTTCGAGCACGACGGGATGAACCTCATCCCGGTCCCCCTGTCGGCCAACGAGGTGGAGCTGTACTACGAGGGCTTCTCCAACGCCACCCTGTGGCCGCTCTACCACGACGTGGTGGCCACCCCCGTCTACTCCCGCGTGTTGTGGGACGCCTACCGCGCGGTCAACGAGCGCTTCGCCCGCGCCGCCGCCGACATCGCGGCCGACAACGCCGTCGTCTGGGTGCAGGACTACCAGCTCCAGCTCGTCCCGGCGATGTTGCGTGCGCTGCGCCCCGACGTGAAGATCGGCTTCTTCCTGCACATCCCGTTCCCGCCCGCCGAGCTGTTCTGGCAGCTCCCGTGGCGGCGCGAGATCCTGGAGGGCCTGCTCGGCGCCGACCTGGTCGGCTTCCAGCGGCCCGGCGGCGCGTCCAACTTCATCCGGCTGTGCCGCCGCCAGCTCGGCCTGCAGAACCAGCGCCAGGAGATCTCCTACGGCGACCGCACCGTGCGCGCCGAGGCGTTCCCCATCTCCGTCGACTTCGGGGAGCTGGACTCGCTGGTGCGCGAGCCGCACATCCTGGCCCGCGCCAAGGAGATCCGCGCCGAGCTCGGCGAGCCCGAGCACGTCCTGCTCGGGGTGGACCGGCTCGACTACACCAAGGGCATCGGCCAGCGGCTGAAGGCGTTCGGCGAGCTGCTCGCCGACCGCAGCATAAAGCCGGGAGAGGCGGTGTTCGTGCAGATCGCCACCCCGAGCCGTGAGCGGGTCGAGGAGTACCGCAACCTGCGCGACGAGATCGAGCTGCGGGTCGGCCGCATCAACGGCCAGTACGGCATGCTCGGCGTGCCGCCGATCAACTACTTCCACCAGTCCTACGGCCGCGACGAGCTGGCCGCGCTGTACTGCGCCGCCGACGTCATGGTGGTGACGCCGCTGCGCGACGGCATGAACCTCGTGGCCAAGGAGTACGTCGCCTGCCGGCACGACCTGCGCGGCGCGCTGGTGCTCAGCGAGTTCGCCGGGGCCGCCGACGAGCTCAAGCACTCCTTCCTGGTCAACCCCTGGGACACCGACGGCCTGAAACGCCAGATGCTCGCCGCGATGCGGGCCACCCCCCACGAGCTGTCGCGCCGCATGCGCTCCATGCGCAGGCGTATCGCGACCTACGACGTCGACCGCTGGGCCGGCGACTTCCTGGCCGCGCTGGAGCGCTGACGCGCGTCGGCTCGGAGCCCTGAGCGTGCTCGGCGCTCTCAGGGCTCGCAGTACCCTCAGGACTTGGCGAGCCGCTCGGCCTTGGCGGGCAGGGACTTCCACGCCCGGTACCGCTTGTGCGCCGAGCGGGTGGCCACGATGCGCGCGACCTCCATGCCGACGCCGAGCACCACGGCGAAGCCGACCGCCTCGACCAGGCTGGTCTCCAGCGAGTCGGGGTCCGCCGGCGGCTTCTTGCCGGTGGTCTTCTGCCAGCCGAACTCGATGGCCTTGCGTGCGGCGAACCCGACGCCGAGCCCCACCACGGCGCCGATGAGGCGCCAGGCCATGTCCTGCTTCTCCTCGTCCGATGACCTCGGCACGCCGTCTCCCCTCGCTTCGTCGATCTACGCAGAACCCTAAACCCCCACGACGCGCTGTGGGGCGACGCCATACCATAAGGCGGCATGACCGAACAGCGACCGCGTCCTGCAGCCATTCCCGAGAAACCGACTCTCGACGGCTTGGAGCAGGTATGGGCGGACCGCTGGGAGGCGGACGGGACCTATCGGTTCGATCGCACCAGGACCCGTGAGCAGGTCTACTCGATCGACACCCCGCCCCCCACCGTGTCCGGCTCGCTGCACGTCGGGCACGTGTTCTCCTACACCCACACCGACGTCGTCGCCCGCTTCCAGCGCATGCGCGGGCGCGAGGTGTTCTATCCCATGGGCTGGGACGACAACGGCCTGCCCACCGAGCGTCGCGTGCAGATCAACTTCGGCGTGCGCTGCGACCCCGCGCTGCCGTACGACCCGGCTTTCGAGCCCCCGGAGCGGCCCGACCCCAAGCGCCCCGTGGGAGTGTCGCGGCGCAACTTCATCGCGCTGTGCGAGCGGCTCACCGCCGAGGACGAGAAGGCGTACGAGGAGCTGTGGCGGCGGCTCGGCCTGTCGGTCGACTGGTCGATGACGTACGCGACCATCGACGCGGCCTCGCGCGCCGCGTCCCAGCGGGCCTTCCTGCGCAACCTCGCCCGCGGCGAGGCGTACGCCGCCGAGGGCCCCACGCTGTGGGACGTCGGGTTCCGCACCGCCGTCGCGCAGGCCGAGCTGGAGGACCGCGAATGGCCGGGGGCGTTCCACCGCGTCAGGTTCGGCGGCGTGCCCGGCACGCCGTACGCCGACGGCGTGGTCATCGAGACCACCCGGCCCGAGCTGCTGCCCGCGTGCGTGGCCCTGGTCGCCCACCCCGACGACGAGCGTTACCGGCCCTTGGTCGGCGCCATGGTGACCACACCGGTGTTCGGCGTCGAGGTGCCCGTGGTGGCGCACCCCCTGGCCGAGCGCGACAAGGGCTCGGGTATCGCGATGATCTGCACCTTCGGCGACGTCGCCGACGTCGTGTGGTGGCGCGAGCTGGACCTGCCCACCCGGCCCGTCATCGGCTGGGACGGCCGGGTGCTCGCCACCCCGCCGCAGGGCGTGCCCGCCGGGCCGTACGCCGAGCTGGCCGGCCGCACCGTGCACGGCGCACGCGAGCGCGTGGCCGAGATGCTCCGCGAGAGCGGCGCTTTGGAGGGCGTCCCCCGGCCGGTCAGCCGCCCGGTGAAGTTCTACGAGAAGGGCGACCGGCCGCTGGAGATCATCCCCACCCGGCAGTGGTACATCCGCAACGGCGGCAGGGACGCCGGCCTGCGCGAGGCGCTGCTTGAGCGGGGCCGCGAGCTGAGCTGGCACCCGCCGTACATGCGGGTGCGCTACGAGAACTGGGTGCGGGGCCTCGCGGGCGACTGGCTGATCTCCCGCCAGCGGTTCTTCGGCGTGCCGATCCCCGTGTGGTACCCGCTGGACGCCACCGGGGAGCCGATCCACGACGCGCCGATCGTGCCGCCGGAGGACGCGCTGCCGGTGGACCCCTCGAGCGACGCGCCGCCCGGGTACAGCGAGGACCGGCGCGGCAAGCCGTACGGCTTCGCCGGGGACCCCGACGTGATGGACACCTGGGCCACCTCGTCGATGTCGCCGTTCATCGTGTCCGGCTGGGAGCGCGACCCCGACCTGTTCGCGCGGGTGTTCCCGATGGACCTGCGCCCGCAGGCCCACGAGATCATCCGCACGTGGCTGTTCGCCTCGGTGGTGCGGGCGCACCTGGAGAACGGCGTGCTGCCCTGGCGCAACGCCGCGATCTCCGGCTGGATCCTGGACCCCGACCGCAAGAAGATGTCCAAGTCCAAGGGCAACGCCACCACGCCCATGGGCCTGCTGGAGGAGTACGGCTCCGACGCGGTGCGCTACTGGGCCGCCGGGGGGCGTCCCGGCACGGACACGGCGTTCGAGACCGGTCAGATCAAGGTCGGGCGCCGCCTCGCCATCAAGATCCTGAACGCCTCGCGGTTCGCGCTGGGGTTCGGCGTGGGCGAGGACGGCGGCGAGGTCACCGAGGCGCTGGACCTGTCGATGCTGGCCCGGCTGGCGGCGGTCGTCGAGGACGCCACCGCCGCCCTGGAGTCCTACGACTACACGCGGGCGCTGGAGGGCACCGAGCGGTTCTTCTGGGAGTTCTGCGACGACTACCTGGAACTGGTGAAGTCGCGGGCCTACGGCTCCGACGACGGCGCCCGCTCGGCCCGGGCGGCGCTGCGGCGGGCGCTGGACGTGCTGCTGCGGCTGTTCGCGCCGTTCCTGCCGTTCGTGACCGAGGAGGTCTGGTCGTGGTGGCGCCCCGGCACGGTGCACCGCGCCCCCTGGCCGGTCCCGTCCGAGGCGGGCGCCGGGGGAGACCCCGGCCTGCTCCCGGCGGTCTCCGAGGTGCTCAGGGAGATCCGCAGGGCCAAGTCCACCGCCCGGGTGTCCATGCGGGCCGGCGTGGCGCTGCTGAACGTCGCGGGCCCGGACGCCGGGCTGATCGGCTCGGCCCGCGACGACCTGTGCGCGGCGGGCGTGGTCGAGGAGTTCCTCCTTGACCCCGAGGGCGCCGAGCCACGCATCGAGGTCACTCTCGCCGGCTGACGCCCCCGACGTCCGCCGGACGCGCCACCATTAATCCCGATTAATCTGGATATATGCCCAGGCAGCGAGGCCGGTGAATCGTGAACCGGGCCCGGAACGCGCCGGTAATCCGCGCGCGTTCCGAGGCCCGGCGTGCCAGTCTGGAGGCGTGATCACGGAACAGGGAACAGACGAGCGGCGGGTGCCGGCCGTGCTGGCGGCGATGGCCTCCTGGAGCTGGCGGCTGATCGTGATCGGCGTGGTGATCTACTTCACCGCGCAGATCCTCGTCCACCTCAGTTTCGTGGCCCTGCCCCTGGCCATCGCCCTGCTGCTCACCGCCCTGCTCTACCCGGTCACCCGGCAGTTCCTGCGGTTCGGTATGCGCCCCATCTGGGCGACGTGGTCCACCATGCTGCTGGCCTTCGCCGTGATCGTCGGCCTCGGCGTCATCATCGGCACCCGCGCCAACGACGAGTTCCCCCGCCTGGTCACCCAGGTGCAGAAGACCGCGCGCGAGGTGGAGACCTGGCTGCTCACCGGGCCGTTCCACCTGCAGAAGGCTCAGCTCACCGGCCTCGTGGACGAGCTGGCCCGCCAGGCGGACGCCCAGCGCGCCGCCATCACCACCACGCTGCTGTCCACCGCGGCGAGGTTCGTGGAGGCGCTCGCCGCCATCGTGCTGCTGCTGTTCGTCACGTTCTTCCTGCTCAAGGACGGCGACAAGATCTGGTCGTGGTTCCTGCGGGCGTTCGGCTCCACGGCGCCCCGGGTGGACCGCGCCGGACGGGCCGCCTGGGTCACGCTCTCGCAGTACATCCACGGCACGGTGGTGGTCGCGGCCATCCACGGCCTGGTCATCGGCATCGTGCTGTTCGGCATGGGCGTGCCGCTGTGGGCGCCGCTGGCCGTGCTGATCTTCCTGGCGAGCTTCATCCCCATCGTCGGCATCTTCTTCGCCGGCGGCCTGGCCGCGCTGGTCACCCTGGGCGCCAAGGGCATCGTGTACGCCCTGGTGTTCGTCGGCATCCTCGTCATCGAGCAGCAGCTCGAGAACCATGTGCTCCAGCCGCTGATCGTCGGGCGGGCGGTGCAGTTCCACCCGCTGGCGATCATCCTGGTGCTGGCGGTGGGCGGCATTCTCGGCGGCATCGCGGGTGCCGCCATCGCCGTGCCGATCGCCGCGGTGCTCTACCGGGCGTTGCCCGCGTTGCGCGCCGCGCCGCCGGAACTGCTGCCTCCGCCGCCGCACGAGCCGCAGCCGCCACCCCCCGGGGCGGGCGCCGCCGCGCCGGCGGAGCCCGCGGAGCTCGCGGACGCCGTGGCGCCGGAGCCGTCCGGGGCGGTGCCCGCCGCCGGTCCGGCCAGGCGGACGGGGGAGGACGTGTCGGCGCAGCGCAGCGGGTAAGGTCTCGACGTGTGACCCCGTTGCGCCATGACAAGGTGAACAGATGATCGAGGTGCTGATCCGGCGGCTCGACCCGGAGCTCCCGCTGCCGTCGTACGCCCATCCCGGCGACGCGGGCGCCGATCTGTACGCCGCACAGGACGTCGAGCTGCTGCCCGGCGAGCGCGCCGTGGTCGGCACCGGGGTCGCCATCGCGCTGCCCGACGGCTACGCCGCGTTCGTGCACCCGCGGTCGGGGCTCGCCAGCAAGTACGGTGTCACACTGGTCAACGCCCCCGGCACGGTCGACGCGGGCTACCGCGGCGAGATCAAGGTCACCCTGCTGAACACCGACCGCAAGGACTCCTTGCGGATCCGGCGCGGCGACCGCGTCGCCCAGCTCGTCGTGCAGCGGGTGGAGAAGGCGGCCTTCTACGAGGTGGAGCGGCTGCCCGGCTCGGCGCGCGGCGCCGACGGGTTCGGCTCCACGGGCCGCTGAGCCGGTACGGACCACACCGGACCACACAGGCGATACAAGGCGATAAGGCAATAGAGGAGTGTGAAGGACAGTGTTCCGACGCCGCCGCCATGCAGCGGAAGAAGAGGTGACGGCTCCGGCCGCCGAGGAGGCGCCGGTCCCCGCCCGCGAGTCGGGACCGTGGGACGCCGACGAGGCGCATCCGGAGACCGAGCGTGTCGATCTCGGCGGCCTGCGGCTGCCGATCGGCCCGGGGTTCGAGGTGCAGCTCAACGTCGCCGGTGACCGCATCGTCGGCGCCGTCGTGCTGGTGAACGAGAGCGCGCTGCAGGTGCACGCGTTCGCCGCGCCGAAGCGCAACGGCATCTGGGGCGAGGTCCGCGCCGACCTCGCCCGCGAGCTCACCGCCGCAGGGGGCTCCTGCGAGGAGCAGGAGGGCCCGTTCGGCCCCGAACTGGCCGCCAGGATCAAGCAGGAGGGCGAGCTCCAGCCCGTCAGGTTCGTCGGCGTGGACGGCCCGCGCTGGTTCCTGCGCGGGGTGATCAGCGGGCGCGCCATCGCCGACCCCGAGGCCGCCAAGGTCCTCGAGGACGTCATGCGCGACATCGTCGTGGTGCGCGGCGACCAGCCGATGGCCCCGAAAGAACCCATCGAGTTGCGGCTGCCCACCGAGGCCCGGCAGGCCGTTGAGCAGGAGGCCGCCAAGGACGGCAGGCCGCCGCTCGACCCGTTCCACCGGGGACCTGAGATCACCGAGGTCCGCTGACGTATCCTGCGGGCAAGACCGCAGCAGGCGTGCCTTGAGGAGTGAGCGACGATGAGTACTGCGGAGCCCGTCAAACGCGGGCTGCGCGGGTTCTTCCGCCGCCTGGCGACGAGCCAGGCAGAGCTGGAGGCCGCGGAGCTCCAGGAGGATCTGGACCGTCACGGCGCGACACCCATCGCGTCGTGCGGGCAGCGGCGCAGGTTCTGCGTCGCGGGCACCCTCCGCACCGTCACCCTGCGCCCGCGGGGCGGGGTGCCGTCCCTTGAGGCGGAGCTGTACGACGGGTCCGACGTGGTCGACCTGGTCTGGCTCGGCCGCCGCAAGATCATCGGGATCGAGCCGGGACGTGTGGTGCGCGCCGAGGGCCTGGTGAGCATTCAGGACGGGCGCAAAGTGATTTTCAATCCCCGCTACGAACTGCGCCCGGCGAGCGGCGAGTGACCGGGCGGGTCGCGGACGACAAGAGAGTGTGGCCGGTGCGAGACGACGTGGCGGGGAGCGTGCGATGAGTGGACAGGCCGAGCCGGGACCCGGTGCGCCGGTGATCGGGCCCGACACGACCGCCGAGGAGGTCAGGGCGCACGACACGGTCGAGTCGGCCATCAGGGCGCAGCTCGCCAAGGCGCTCGGCGGGGTGCGCGGCATCGTCGAGGCGGCGGTGCCGACCATCGCGTTCACCGTGTCGTGGATCAGCACCGAGCAGCTCAAGACCTCGCTGATGATCGGCATCGGCGCGGCGGTGCTGCTGCTGATCGTCCGCATCGCGCAGCGCAGCACGCCGCAGTTCGTGCTGAACAGCCTGATCGGCATCGGCATCGGCGCGCTGCTGGCCTCCCGCTCCGGCGAGGCCAAGGACGTCTTCCTGCCCGGCATCTGGTACAACGGCGCGTACGCCGTCGCCATGATGGTGTCCATCGCGGTCCGGTGGCCCGTGGTGGGTTTCCTGATCGGCTCGGTGACCGGCGACCCGGTCGGCTGGCGGAGCGACCCCGGCATCGTGCGGCTGTGCTCGCGGCTCACCTGGCTGCTGATCCTGCCGTGCCTGCTGCGCGTGGCCGTGCAGCTCCCGCTCTACTGGGCCGACCAGGTGGCCGTGCTCGGCGTGGCCAAGATCGTGCTCGGCTGGCCGTTCCAGGTGGCCGCCCTCGCCGCCATGGTCTGGGTGCTCGCCCGCGGCCGCACCCCGATAGCCCCGCCCCCGCCGGCCGCGGGGGCCTGACCCCGCCGCTGCGGGGAGTCTCTCCGGCCACGCTGCCCGGCTCCGTCCGGGGCCGCCGGGCGGATCAGTGGTGCTGCGGGGCGAGCAGGTGGGCCAGTTCCTGCTCGACCTCCTGGCTGGCCACGAACAGCAGCTCGTCGCCGGCTTCCAGGGGGTCGTCGTCGGACGGCACCAGCACCCGGCCCTCGCGCAGGATCGCCACCAGTGCCGCGTCCCTCGGCCACGGCACCGACCCGGCGCGCTGGCCGACCACCGGGGCGTCCTCGGGCAGCGTCAGCTCCACCAGGTTGGCCTGGCCCTGCCGGAACGTCATCAGCCGCACCAGGTCGCCCACGCTGACGGCCTCCTCGACCAGGGCCGACAGCAGGCGCGGCGTGGAGACGGCGACGTCCACGCCCCACGACTCGTTGAACAGCCACTCGTTCTTCGGGTGGTTGATCCGGGCCACCACGCGCGGCACGCCGTACTCGGTCTTGGCGAGCAGCGACACCACCAGGTTGACCTTGTCGTCCCCGCTGGCGGCGATCACCACGTGGCAGTTGTTCAGCCCCGCCTCGTCCAGCGAGGAGATCTCGCACGCGTCGGCGAGCAGCCACTCGGCCCGGGGCACGCTGTCGATCTTGATGGCCTTGGGGTCGATGTCGATGAGCAGGACCTCGTGGCCGTTCTCCAGCAGCTCGGCCGCGATGGACCGGCCGACCGCGCCGGCGCCGGCGATCGTGACGCGCATCAGCCTGTCTCCTCTTCCGGCGGGGCGGCGAGCACCTTGTTGATCCGGTCCATGTCGTTGTCCGCGGAGATCACGTGCAGGATGTCGCCCTCCTGGAGCACCGTGTCGTGGCGGGGCAGCACGGTCTCGCCCATGCGGTTGAGGAACGCCACCCGGGTGCCCGCCAGCACCTCCAGGGTGGCGGTCCTGGTGCCGATCCAGGCCGGGTTGTAGGCCACCTCGGACAGCGTGACCGTGCCGGTGGGGTCACGCCACAGCGGCTCGGCGCCCTCGGGGAGCACCCGCCGCAGGATCTGGTCGGCCGTCCACCGCACCGTCGCCACGGTGGGGATGCCGAGCCGCTGGTAGACCTCCGCGCGCCGGGGGTCGTAGATGCGGGCCACCACGTTGTCCACGCCGAACGTCTCGCGGGCCACCCGGGCGGAGATGATGTTGGAGTTGTCGCCGCTGCTCACCGCGACGTACGCCGTCGCCGACTCGATGCCGGCCTCCTCCAGCACGTCCCGGTCGAAACCGATGCCGGTGACCCGGCGCCCGCGGAACCCGGCGCGAAGGCGCCGGAAGGCCTGAGGGTCGCGGTCGATGATGGCGACCGAATGGCCGTTGTCTTCGAGGATGTGGGCGAGGGTCGACCCGACCCGGCCGCATCCCATGATGACGATGTGCATGTTCCCCCGCGGTTCGCTCCGATGCGGCGGTTTCCCGGACGTTGTACAGCTATCAGCCCAAGTATGGCCGGTCGGGTGAACGCCGTGTGAGGCGCATGACTGTTGGCGACTAGCATCGTCAGTCGTGGCGAAAGTAGCCGACATGGTCAAGCGGGTGCTCGTGGGCCGGGCCCTGCGCAGTGCCCAGGCGCACGAACAGTTGCTGCCCAAGCGCATCGCCCTGCCCGTCTTCGCCAGTGACGCCCTGTCGTCGGTCGCGTACGCCCCGCAGGAGATCCTGATCACCCTGGGTGTCGCGGGCCTCGCCGCCTATCACTTCACCCCGTGGATCGCGGCCGGCGTCGTGATCATCCTGCTCACCGTGGTGGCGTCGTACCGCCAGAACGTCCGCGCGTACACGAGCGGCGGCGGCGATTTCGAGGTCGCCACCGTCAACCTCGGCTCCAACTACGGCCTGGTCGTGGCGAGCGCCCTGATGGTCGACTACGTGCTCACCGTCGCGGTGTCGGTGTCCTCGGGCGTGGAGAACCTCGCGGCGGCGCTGCCGTTCCTCGCCGACCGCAAGGTGGCGGCGGCGCTGGTGATCGTCGCGCTGCTGACGGTGATGAACCTGCGCGGCATCAGGGAGTCGGGCCTCGCGTTCGCGATCCCGACGTACGCCTTCATGATCAGCATCTTCGGGCTGATGCTCTGGGGCGGGCTGCGCCTGGCGTCCGGCGCGGAGCTGCGGGCGCCCACCGCCGGGTACACGGTGACCGGGGAGAGTTTGGGCGTCGAGGGGTTCGCGCTGATCTTCCTGTTGCTGCGTGCCTTCTCCTCCGGCTGCGCCGCGCTCACCGGTGTGGAGGCGATCAGCAACGGCGTGCCGGCGTTCCGCAAGCCCAAGGGCAAGAACGCCGCCAACACGCTGCTGGCGCTCGGCCTGCTCGCCGCCTCCATGTTCGCCGGCATCACGGCGCTGGCGTACGTCACCGGGGCCAAGTTCGCCGACCCCTCGCAGGGCAGCGTGGTGCTTGACGAGGCCGGCCGCCAGGTGGAGCACCCCGCCCCGGTGATCGCCCAGGTGGCGCAGACGGTGTTCAGCAACTTCCCCCCGGCGTTCTACCTGATCGCCGCGATGACGGCGCTGATCCTGGTGCTGGCCGCCAACACCGCCTTCAACGGCTTCCCTGTGCTCGGCTCGGTGCTCGCGCAGAACCGCTACCTGCCGCGTCAGCTCCACACCCGCGGCGACCGGCTGGCCTTCAGCAACGGCATCGTCATCCTCGCCACCATGGCCGGGCTGCTGATCTACGCCTTCCAGGCCGAGACCACCCGCCTGGTGCAGCTCTACATCGTCGGCGTGTTCGTGTCGTTCACCGTGAGCCAGACCGGCATGGTGCGCCACTGGAACCGCCTGCTGCGCACCACCGCCGACCCCCGGGCCCGGGGCCGCATGATCAGGGCGCGGGCCATCAACGCCTTCGGCGGGCTGATCACCGGGCTGGTGCTGGTCGTCGTGCTGGTCACGAAGTTCACCCACGGCGCGTGGATCGCCTGCGCGGCGATGGCCGTGCTGTTCGTGATGATGCGCGGCATCCGGCGCCACTACGACAACGTGGCCACCGAGCTGGTCGTGCCGGAGGACGCCGAGGCCGACGAGTCGATGCTCCCGGCACGCAACCACGCCATCGTGCTGCTCTCCAAGATCCACAAGCCGACGCTGCGCGCCCTGGCGTACGCGCGGGCCACCCGGCCCTCGACGCTGGAGGCCATCACGGTCAGCGTGGACGCCGAGGAGGCCGCGCAGTTGCAGCGCCAGTGGGAGGAACGGGGCATCCCGGTGGCGCTGAAGATCCTCGACTCGCCGTACCGCGAGATCACCCGGCCCGTGCTGGAGTACGTCAAGCACCTGCGCCGGCGCTCGCCGCGGGACGTGGTGACGGTCTTCATCCCCGAGTATGTGGTGGGCCACTGGTGGGAACATCTGTTGCACAACCAGAGCGCGCTGCGGCTGAAGGGCCGGCTGCTGTTCCAGCCCGGCGTCATGGTCACCAGCGTGCCCTGGCAGCTCCACTCGTCCGACCGGTTGAAGGGGCGCCCCGAGTCCTTCGCGCCCGGGATGGTGCGCCGGCCGTACGCTGAGGCCGGTAAGGACGATCAGGTGAAGACGTGAACGGGGGAGTGGCAGTGCCGATCGAGCTCGACGTCGAGCGGGTCGCCAACGGCGGATGGTGCGTCGCCAGGCACGAGGGCCGGGTGGTCTTCGTCCGCCACGCCCTGCCCGGGGAGCGGGTGCTCGCCGAGGTCACCGACGAGACCACGAGGTTCCTGCGGGCCGACGCCGTCGAGATCCTCGACCCCTCGCCGGACCGCGTCACGCCGCCGTGCCCGTTCGCCGGGCCAGGGCGGTGCGGCGGCTGCGACTGGCAGCACGCCTCGCTGGAGGCCCAGCGGCGGCTCAAGGCCGAGGTGATCGCCGAGCAGTTGCAGCGGCTGGCGGGCCTGGAGACGAAGATCGAGGTCGAGGAGGTGCCCGGCGCGCCGGACGGCCTCGGCTGGCGCACCCGCGTGCAGTTCGCCGTCGGCAAGGACGGCGTGCCCGGCCTGCGGCGCCACCGCTCCCACGAGATCGAGCCGGTGGACGCCTGCCTGATCGCCCACCCCGAGGTCGAGCGCCTCGGCGTCGAGCGGGGCGACTGGCACGGCGCGACCGGCGTGGAGGCCATCGCGACCTCCACCCGCGAACGCGCCGTGGTCGTCACCCCGATGCCCCGCCGCCGTGTCGCCGTCCCCGACCTCGGGGCCGACGCCGCCGTCCTCGTGGACGAGGGCCACGGCCACGTCCGCGCCGCCCGGGGCCGCGCCGCCCTGACCGAACGGGCCGGCGACCGGGAGTACCGCGTCACCGGCAGCGGCTTCTGGCAGGTCCACCCCGGCGCCACGGCCGCGCTCCTCGACGCCGTGACCGAGTACGCCGCCGCCGCCCCCGGCGACTGGGCCCTGGACCTCTACTGCGGCGCAGGCCTGTTCACCGCCGCCCTGGCAGACGCCGTGGGCACGCAGGGCGCCGTGCTCGGCATCGAGTCCGACCCGCACGCCGTGCAGGACGCCCGCCACAACCTGCGCGACCTCCCCCAGGCCCGCGTGGAGCGCGGCCGCGTGGAGGTCGCCATGGACCGCCTCGGCGTCGAACGCGCCGACATCGTGGTGGCCGACCCGCCCCGCACCGGCCTCGGCAAGGACGTGGTGACCCGGGTCGCCGCCCTGGACCCCGCCCGCGTCGTCTACGTCTCCTGCGACCCCGCCACCCTGGCCCGCGACCTGTCCTGGTTCGCCGCCCTCGGCTACCCCCTGGCCGACATCCGGGCCTTCGACGCCTTCCCGATGACCCACCACGTGGAGATGGTGGCGCTCCTGGCCAAAGAGGTGATCTAGCTTCTGACCAGCAGCGATGCAACACGTCATGGGTCAGGACGGGTCAGCGTGGGACTGGGTCCCAAGATCACTGCGCATGAGATGCGCACGATCATGAAATCGCCCCCTCAGCGCACGCCGTGAGCCGAGTGTGACGTACCCCCGACAGGTGGGCAGGCCGCAACCGACCAGACCGCGAATCCCCTGCCCGCAGAGGGTCGGCAACACCGCCGGGGAAGAGTTCGCGCTCGCCCACCGTCGCCGGCCTCGGTGACGCGCTGCTTCCGACGTCGGGCGACTCCACCACCTCGGCGAGCGGCCGAACACCGGACGGACGCGGCGGTGCTGCACGTCCAGATCACACCCGAGCGCTATGTCGAGCGACGCACCGGCCTTCCCAGGGACCCGCCGACCCCGCCGCCGGCGGCCCGCCGACCCACGGCGCCTCGCGCCGGGGCGTGAAAGTTTCCCGTCCCGGCGCGTGGCCGGCGGCGTACGCGCAGATCGGCGAGCGGGTGCCCGCCCGATGATTGCCCCGGGCGCGGCCGGCGCCTTCTATGGGGGGACGAGCCGGTGGCTCCCATCCCGCCCTGGAGCGTGTGATGCCCAAGCACCTGTCCTCGGCACTCCCCATCGTCCTTTGCGCCGTGATCGCCGCCACGGCGCTCGTCGTGTCCCGGCCCGCCGCCGTGGGCGCGGCGACGGGCGGGTTCGACTTCACCCGGGCACAGGTCGCCACTGCGGGGCTGCGGGTGCCCTGGGGCATGGCTTTCCTCCCCGACGGCAGCGCCCTCGTCTCCGAACGCGACACCGCGACCATCGCGCGGGTGCGTCCCGGCTCCTCGCCCGTACAGGTGGCCACGGTCCCGAACGTGTACCCCGGAGGTGAGGGGGGCCTGCTCGGCATCGCGCTCTCCCCCACGTTCGCGCAGGACCAGTTGGTCTACGCGTACATCAGCTCCGCCTCCGACAACCGGGTGGTCCGGTTCCGGCTCAGCGCTCCGCAGAGCCAGCATGTGATCCTCGCCGGCATCCCCCGGGGCCAGTCCCGCAACGGCGGGCGCATCGCGTTCGGCCCCGACGGTTTGCTGTACGTGGCCACGGGCGACGCGGGCTACCCCGCGTACGCCCAGAGCTCGAGCCTCGCCGGCAAGATTCTGCGCATCACCCGCGACGGCGCGATCCCCACGGGCAACCCGTTCTCCGGCTTACCGGTCTACAGTTACGGCCACAGCAATGTCCAGGGGCTCGCCTGGGACGAGGCCGGCCTGCTGTACGCCACAGAATTCGGTCAGAACTCCACAGACGAGATCAACTACATCCGGCCGGGTCACAACTACGGCTGGCCCGCCTGCGAGGGCATGTGCGGCAACCCGAGCTACACGAACCCCCTGGTGACCTGGAGCGGTACCGAGGCGTCCCCCAGCGGCCTGGCGTACGCCAACAGCACGCTCTTCGCCGCGGCCCTCGCCGGTAAGCGTCTGTGGACGGTGCCGGTCGGCGGCGGCAACAGGGTGGGCACTCCGGTGGCCGAACTGCGAGAAGATCTGGGCCGGCTGCGCACTGTGGCGGTCGGTCCGGACGGCTGGCTCTGGGTGACGACGAGCAACCGCGACGGCAGGGGGACGGCGCGCCCCGGCGACGACTTGATCATTCGGATCCCGCCCGTCGGCCCGTCGGCCTCACCATCCGGCCCGGGGGGCTCCCCGTCGGCCGGCCCGTCGCCCTCGTCGCCGGGCGGCCCCTCGCCGTGCCCCTCCCCTTCGGTCGACCCTTCCCCGTCGCCGGCCCCCAGCCCGTCGGTGACCCCCAGCGTCTCCCCCTCGCCCAGCCCTTCCCCGTCGCCCAGCCCTTCCCCGTCGGCCAGCCCTTCCCCGTCGGCCAGCCCTTCCCCGTCGGCCAGCCCTTCCCCGTGCCCCTCGCCAACGCCCAGCCCCTCACCATCGCCGTCGCCCAGCCCGTCGCCGTCCACGGGTACGCGCTCCTGCGAAGCGACGATCCAGTTCTTCCTCCAGTGGACGACGGCCTCCTGGGGCGAACTGACGGTGCGCAACACGGGAACGTCGCCCATCACCTCGTGGACCGTCATCTTCAAGGTTCCCAACGGGCTGAGCTACCTGCAGTTGAACGGCTACAACCTGCCGGGAGCCACGGTGACCGTCACCCAGAACGGCGTACTGCTGCCGGGTCATTCGGTGACGGTGCGATTCGCGATCGGCTGGCACGGCGGCGCCGTCGAGACTCCGTCGCCCATCACCTGCATGGCGGGATAACGCCGAGTCAACCGCGCCGCCGGAGAGCACCGCGGCGCGCTCGGCCGTGCTCCATGGCCTTCGCTGCGGCCGGGCGCCGGGCAGAGGGGAGAGCGGCCGCATCAAGTCCAGACGCATACGTGGAGATGGTGGCGCTCCTGGCCAAAGAGGCGATCTAGCCCGCTGCAGCCCCGGTCGCGGGGTGTCGGTTCGTGGTCGATCGCCGGCTTGCCGGGAGTCTTCCCGCATCGGCCGCCGCCGCAAGGGGGGCCGCCGTGGACAGCGCTGTCCGTAGAAGAAGTCTCTAGGTTCTACGGAAGTCCGCATTAAAGAGGGAATGACGGTTGCGGCCTGAATCGAGATTTCGCCCAGGAAACCGGTCACAGTGCTTCAAGCCGGCGGTCAAAAAGCCCGGTGACAGAAGACCTTTCGTCCTGTCCTGTGCTCTGCTGGAAGGGAGACCTCGTTTGACGGGGATCGCTCGAAACGGACGGCCCGGTGATCACGGGCGGCGCGAAGAAGCGTGCCCTCGGGCCACCGATCCGACCTGAGGAGGTAACGCATGACGGCACCGCCATACCAGCCGCCGCCGCTGAAGTACCCGCCGATCACCTCGGGTGACCGGGTGAGGACATGGCAGCAGGCCCTGCGGGATCGTGGCTGGCACATCGTCGTCGACGGTGACTACGGCAAGGAGAGCAAGCGCCTGTGCGCCAACTTCCAGCAGGAGCACCGCATCAACCCGGTGGACGGCATCGTGGGCCCGGACACCTGGAAGCAGACCTGGGAGGCCGGGAGCACCCAGCCCCAGCCGCCGCCGCCTAACCTTCCCTTGAAGAAGGGCGACATGAACAACGAGTACGTCTACAAGTGGCAGCGGCAGGTCAACAACCGCGGCTGGCCCGAACTGGAGGTCGACAGCGACTTCGGCAAGCAGACCGAGGACATCTGCAAGCAGATGCAGAAGTTCAAGGGCCTGCCGGTGACGGGCCAGATCGACCGCAAGACCTGGGACGAGGCCTGGCTGGAGAAGGTCCACGTACCAGCCATGTGACGCCCCGCCGAGGGCCGGCGTCCCACCCAGCGACGCCGGCCCTCGTCCACGCCCGGTTATCCGATCATTGGGGGACGCCTTCCAGACGTGCGACCACACGGGCGAGGAGCTGTCGCATCTCGATCTGGCCGGCCTCCAGGTTGGCGATGCTGTCACGCATGAGGGCGTTGCCCCGCTCCATGTTGCCGAGCGTCCGGTTGACGACGGCGAAGCGCTCGTCAATGGTGCCGAAACGCTCATCAATGGTGCCGAAGCGCTCATCAATGAGGTCGAAGCGCTCATCAATGAGGTCGAAGCGATGATTCACGTCACTTCTGAATTTACTGATATCTGACTTTATGTCGGCGATATCGGTCTTGATCTCGGCGATGTCCTTTTCGACGATGCCGACGCGATCTTCGAGGTAAGACACGTCCTTCACACTATGACCTCACGGTGGGATCGGCGGGGATTTCCCCGATCACTGAAGATCGTTCGGTGGCTTTGCCCGTCTTTGACCAATGATTTCGTACGCTGCCGCCATGGCACGATGGGTCGGGGGCGACGGGTTCGAGGTCGAGGCGATTCGGCTGGACGGGCACACCTTGCTGCGGGTGCGGCAGTACGGCTTCCTGGTGGCGTACTGCCGGTCGATCGCCGAGGTGGCGAGGTACGTGCGGCTGGACGATCTCGTCGAGCTGGTCACCCTGCCGGTCGCGGGGGCTCGGACTCGCGGGTGACTGTTCGTCGCTACCCCAACCATGTGATCTGCTGGAGACACCGGGTAAACCCCGCGGGTTCGTGACGAGAGGGCCGCTCGTCCCCGTGATGTCCTCGCTACGCTGGGCTTGTGCCGAGATGGATGCGGATGTTCTCGCGGGACGGCGAGCCGGGTGCGGGCAGAGCCGGGGACGGCGACGGGGGGCGCATCGCCTACTTCTGCTACATCTCCCGGAACAAGATCGATCAGTTGTACGAGCAGGTCGACCCGGGGGCGCTCAACGAGGTCGTCGAGACCAGGAGCCGCGAGAACACGGTGAAGGCGGACGCGGTCGCCGACTGGGGTGTGCCGCAGGTCGTCACGCTGTTCAAGGGCGGTGCCGGGTACGGGCGCACCGGCCGGGTGCAGCGTGAGGTCAAGGTCAAGCAGTCGTACACCGAGAAGCTGCGCAAGGTGCTGGTCGCGCTGGCGCACGAGCGGCCGATCCCCCCGCTGGAGGCACTGGCGGCCGGTGTCTGCGCGCCGTACTTCCACCACAGCGGCATGTTCAAGGTCGCCAAGCCGCTGGACGACCCCACGGTGGACGGGCTGGTCACGATCACCGGCAAGGCGGGCGGTCGCAGGCTGCTGCTCGACTGCTCGCTGCGCAACTTCAGCGAGGGCCCGCTGCCCGACGGCACGTTCTCGGTCAACTCGGCCAACGCCCGCTTCTTCACCAAGGACCTCGCCCTTCCGCTGACCACCGTCTTCCTGCTGCTGGAGCACGGCCCGCACCGCGTGGTGGGCAGCCCGCTGTTCCTGCGCGTCTCCCTGCCGGCGAGCGACCGGCTCACCGCCCTGTGACACCCCCCGGGAGGCATGGTGACCCGGTACCTCGACCTCGGGGCGGACGACCCGGAGGAGTACGAAGGTAGCCACGTCGTCGTGGACGGCGCGGAGTACCGCATCGGGCCGTGGGTCGGCGAGGGCGGTGAGCGCATCGTGCACGGGCTGACGAACGTGCGCTCGGGCCTCTCGCTCCACCTGCTGAAGATAATCAAGAACCAGGAGCAGGCGGAGGAGGTGTCCCGCAACACCGCCGCCAACCAGAGCAAGCTCCGCGACCTCGGCTTCCCGACGGTGCCGGAGGCGATGCTCGTCCGCGGCCACGGGGGAGTGTTCGAGCTGGAGGAGGCGGCGTCACCGGAGCACGGCCCGTACGGGCGGGTGATGAAGGAGGCCTGGGAGGCGGTGGGGCGGGACGACTGGGAACAGGTCGAGGCGCTGTGCGTGCCGGTGCTGGCCGCGAACGACGCCCACGTGACGGCGATGCACCTGCTGGCGATGGCCGCGGAGGCGCGCGGGGACCTCATGCGGGCGATCCGGTACGAGAGCGACGCCATCGCCGTCGAGCCGAACATGCGGCCCTTCCGGGTGATCTGGTTACGGTCCGCGGCGGCGGCCGGCCTGGTGCACGGGTTCACCGCCGGGTTCGCGCACTTCCGGAGCAAATGGCCGGTGGACAACCGGCAGAACGCCCTGGCCGCCGAGGTGTACCTGTTCATGGGCCGGCCCGACCACGCCGCCGGGCTGTCGTTCCGCGAGGACGAGCAGGAGATCGCCCGCCGTGTCGCCGCCGAGGACGAGCGGCGGCGGCAGGCCCACGCCCTCACCGCGGAGGCGTACCGGGCCCGGGCCGCCGACCCGCACCGGGCGGTGGAGCTCATGCGCGCCGCCTACCGCACCTACCCCAAGGACGTGGAGGTCGCCTACAACTGGGCACTCGAACTGATCCGGCACGGCGAGCCGGCGCAGGCCCACGACGTGCTCGCCCCGCTCGTGCAGATGATCGAGCCGGGCAACCAGAACCAGTGCCTGGGCACGCTGGCCTTCACCCGTGCCCTGCAGGGCGACGACGAGCCGGCCGCCGGCCTGCTGGCGCTCGTGGTGGACCGCTTGGAGGAGCACGGCCCTCTGCGCACCGCCGACCTGCCGCTGTGGGCGGAATGGATCCAGGGAGACATGGTCCTGGCCCACCGCTACCGCGCCTCGATCTTCGTGAACGACCTGCTGACCCGCCTCGGCCCCCGCGCTCCCGCCCAGTTGCACCGCCTGGCCGCCGCCTACGAACCGCCTCCCGCCGGGGAGACCCACTAGGATCGCCCGCCCGGCCGGTGCCGGGCCCGGCTCGTCGAGCCGGTCACCCTGCCAGTTGCGGGGGCTCGGACTCGCGGGTGACCTCCGTGGGGGGCTTGTCGTCGCGCAGGCCGCGCCAGGACGGGTGGCGCAGCCGGGCGTCGGGGGTCCATTCGGCGTACTGGACCTCGCCGACCAGCACGGGGTCCACCCAGTGGGCGGTCCTGGCCTGTTCCCGGGGGACGGGCGGGTCGAAGGGCGAGGTGGGACGTTCCAGGGGGGCCAGGAGGGCACCCAGCTCACGGAGGGTCTCGTCGGTGAAGCCGGTGCCGACGTTGCCGACGTAGGCCAGGCGGCCGGACTCGTAGACGCCGACGAGGAGGGCGCCCATGGTGGAGGCGCGGCGGCCCTGGCCGGTGGACCAGCCGCCCACCACGACCTCCTGGGTGCGGACGTTCTTGACCTTGATCCAGTCGGGGGAGCGGCGGCCGGGGCGGTACACGGAGCGCAGCCGCTTGGAGACGACGCCCTCGATGCCGAGGCGGCGGCTCAGCTCCAGGGCGTGCGGGCCGTCGTCGCGGAACCACACGGGGACCTGCCAGCGGGCCCCCGGCGCCACGATGTCCTCCAGGAGCTCGCGCCGCCCGGTGTAGGGCACGCCGATGACGGGCTCGGCGCCGACGTGCAGCACGTCGAACAGCATAAGCGTCACAGGGACGGACGCCACCAGGTGCCGGATCCGCTCGTCGTGCCGTTGGTGCATGCGGTGCTGCAGCACGGAGAAGCTCGGCCGCCCGGCCTCGTCGAACGCGACGATCTCCCCGTCCAGCACGACGTCACGGCCGCCTGTCGCGCCCGCGAGCGGGTACAGCTCGGGGTACGTCGCGGTCACGTCCCTGCCGTTGCGGGAGATCAGCCGCAGCGCCGAGCCCTCGGCGTAGGCGAGCACCCGTACGCCGTCCCATTTCATCTCGTGCCCCCACTCGTCGTCCTCTCCTGGCGGTGGCGGCGCGCCGAGCTGGGCGAGCATCGGGGTGTACGTGGGAAGTTCCCCCATGAGCGTTTTCTTACCCTGTTGGGAAGATCCGTATGGTTGGCAAATTTCGCCGGGTTCGTGGTACGGGGTCCCCTATGTGCCTGCGAGCGTGGCCGGCCGCGCCGCAGGTCAGGAGGGCCGAGGGCCAACAGGGTGATGTCCGGCCTGCCGGGATAATGGCCGTATGAAACTGAGGATCTTCACCGAGCCGCAGCAGGGCGCGTCCTACGAGGATCAGCTCCGCGTGGCCCAGGCCGCCGAGCGCCTGGGGTTCGACGCGTTCTTCCGTTCCGACCACTACCTCCACATGAGCGGCGACGGCCACCCCGGCCCCACCGACTCGTGGGTCACGCTCGGCGCGCTCGCCCGCGAGACCGAGCGCATCCGCCTCGGCACCCTGGTGACGGCCGCCACGTTCCGCCTGCCCGGCCCGCTGGCGATCAGCGTCGCCCAGGCCGACCAGATGAGCGGGGGGCGCATCGAGTTCGGCTTCGGCACCGGGTGGTTCGACGCCGAGCACAAGGCGTACGGCATCCCGTTCCCTCCACTCGGTGAGCGTTTCGCCCGCTTCGAGGAGCAGCTGGAGATCATCACGGGGCTGTGGACCACCAAGCCGGGGGACGCCTACTCCTTCGAGGGCGCCTACTACCGTGTGGTCGACTCCCCGGCGCTGCCCAAGCCCGCGCAGGACCCGCGCCCGCCGGTCATCATCGGCGGCGGCGGCGCCAAGCGCACGCCCCGGCTGGCCGCGCGGTTCGCCGACGAGTTCAACATGCCGTTCAGTTCCCTGGCGGACACCGAGGCCGCGTACGGGCGGGTGCGCGCCGCGTGCGAGGCGGCCGGCCGCGAGGCGACCCTGATGTCGGCCGCGCAGGTGGTGTGCGTCGGCGCCGATGAGGCCGAGGTGGAGCGGCGGGCCGCCGCCATCGGGCGGCAGAAGGACGAGCTGCGTGTGAACGGGCTGGCGGGCACCCCGGCCGAGGTGCTCGACAAGATCGGCACCTTCAAGGCGGCCGGCGCCGAGCGGTTGTACCTGCAGGTGCTTGACCTGTCCGACCTCGACCACCTGGAGCTCATCGCCGCGGAGATCATGCCGCACGTGTGACGTGCCGCGGCGAGATCCCGGGGTGCGGCCGGGATCGTGCCGGGACGGCGGCGCCGTACCCCGGCATTTTACTCAGTGTTCAGACCGCGTTCACCGACCGGGCGGGGGGAGCGGCACGACCTCGCGCCGGTGGTACGCCGGCAGGTCCTCCCCCTGGTCGTACAGGTCGGCCAGCGCCGCACGGCAGGGGCCGATGACGCGCGGGTCGGTCAGCCGCCGGCCGCCGAGGTGGCGGCCGGCGTGGTCGTACAGCACCTCGTACATGAGGTCGTCGTCGAGGATCAGCAGCTCGGGCAGCGGCCGGGAGGGCTCGTACCTCCGCACGGCGGAGGCGCGCACCACCCGGGCCCGCTCGCCGGCCTCGGCCCGTGCGGCGAGCACGTGCAACTCCCACTGCATGTACGGCGTCAGCGGGGGATCGACCACCCGGATCCGCCGGAACTCGGCGAAGCCCTCGTACTCGGCCGGGAACGCGCGGCGCATGTCCTCGATGAGACGCAGGGAGCGGTGCCATTCCCCTTCGGTCATGGCCACCCAGCTCGGCTCGTAGGGCTCGTGGAAGTGCTGCGCCCGCTCCAGTTTCCACACGACGCCCCGCGCGCCCTCGTACGCGGCCCGGAACTCCCTGTTGTACGCCTCCTGGGGCAGCAGTGTGCCGTCCGCCTCTCTTACCTGCTGGAAGACGTGATGATCGAGATGGCCGGTCAGTGAGACCACGGCGATTCCTCCTTCGGGTCGGGACGGTCGCCTCACGCCACGCGACGGTGCGATCACGCCACGTGATCGGCGAAGGACGAACGCCGCCATTCCCGGGGCGGGGTGCGCCGCACCCGGGCATGGCGACGATCCAGAACAGGCCGATCATGAAACGGCTGCCAGGGGGCGTCAAGGCCCAAAATCGCCGCCGGCCCGCCGCATGAGGAAGGCCGGGTGGTCCGTCAGGACCACCCGGCCGGGTGAGGCGCGCCCCGCGGGCCCGCCGGGGATCAGTGGTCGCGCCGCGGGCGCGGGTAGTGGTGGTGCGGCGTGGGGCGCTGGTGGCGGCGGTGCGCGAACCTCAGCAACGCGATCACCAGCCACGCGACGAACAGCACCTTGACCAGCCCGAACACCGGCCAGGCCCAGCCGGTGGCCAGCCCGGCGAGCAGCAGGGCCCCGGCCAGGAACAGGAGCACCGGGGGGCGGCCGTGGTGACGGTGAGGGGGCCACGGAGGGCGCGGGGGCCGCGGGGGCCGCGGGGCACGCGGGTGGCGGTGCCACTCGTGGTGCTCCACGTCGTGGTCGCGGCCGAGCCGCCCCGCCAGGTGGTAGCCCCATGTGGCGAGGTCGGCGTGCGGCGGCGCGGGCGGCGGCGCGAAGGGGCCGCGGCCGTGGCGGTGGGACGGCCCGCCGTCGTGCGCCGGGGGCGGCACGGCCGTGGCCGGCAGATCGGCCAGCACCCGGCGCAGCTCGCCCGCCGTGCGGGCCGCCAGTGCGGTGCCGAGCCGCTCGTCGAGCTCGTCGTGGGTGAGACGGCCCTGCGCGAAGTGCTCGCGCAGAGCGGTCATCACCTCGTCGCGCTCGGTGTCACCGATGCGCAGGTCGTCGTCCCGCGGGGTCATCGACGCTCACTCCTCGGAGGTGTCGCCGTCGGCCAGGATCTGGTACAGCTTGCGGCGCGTCTCGGCGAGTGTCTGCTTGGCCTGCTTGATCTGCCCGTCGCTTCCAGTCTGCGCGATCTGGAACAGCGCCGCGGCGGCCTGGCGCGACAGGTCGAACAGCTCGAAGACGCTCTCGTCGACGTTCGGCGTCATGTCCTCCCACGGCGAGCGCACCTCGTCGGGGTACTCGGCGACGTAGGTGAGGCCGGCCTCGGTGAGCTGGAAGGTCTTGCGGCCGTCGGTCTCCTCGGCGCGGACCAGTCCCTCGTCGGTGAGCTGCTGGAGCGCCGGGTACACGGCGCCGGGGCTGGGCTTCCAGCCGCCCTGGCTGCGCTCGGCGATCTCCTGGATGATCTGGTAGCCGTTGCGGGGCTCCTCGGCGAGGAGCGCCAGGATGGCCGCGCGGACGTCGCCGCGCTTGGCCTTGCGCGGGCCGCCCCGGCCGAACGGCCCACGCGGCCCGAAGCCGCCGAACCCGGGCCCGAAGACGCGGCCGAAGTCGCGGCCGAAGTCCCACGGGAAGGGACGCGGCCCGCGCGGGCCGCGGTGGCGGTGCTCCCGCCCCTCGTGGTCGTGGTCGTGGTGGTGGGATTCGTGGTGCGCCTTGTGCCGGTCGGCCATCGCGCCGAGCGCGGCCATGGCGACGCTCCTGAGCGCCTCGGGGCGGGCCCACGGCGGGCCGCCCATCGCGAACGCGTGTGTCATAGGTCCCCCTAGTCGTCGCGAGTCGATCGACCGTCGATCGTTCTCGATGCCTCAACGATATATCGTTAGGGTTCTTAGAACAACCCCAATGTTCTGTTGGGGCGCCGCGAGCCCGGGACGTGGGGAAATACGTGACGCACATCACGTCTGGATGGGAACAGAACCCGGGATGGGGGCGTTAACACCTTCGGAACGGGATCGTTCTGCTTTGAGAGGGCTGGGGGGTGCTCTTGGAGTAGAACGGTCCCTTCCTATTTCCCGGCCCTGATCAGGTCCGGTGCGCACCGGGCTTCCGGTCGCGCCGGGAAGGGGTCCGCGGGTGGGCCGGAGAGGCGGCTGGGGGCGGCGGGGCGGCAGGGACGACACGCCGGGGGTTTGCCCGACACGTTCCTCCACCTTGCTTCGCTTTTGCCGTAACGTGCCCGATCGTGATGGTCGAATGATGGGGCACTCGCACGCTCTCAGCGGGGCCGCGCTGTGGCTGCTCGCCGCGCCGGGCCTCGCGGCGCTTCCGTCGCTCGGGGGGCCGGCGGCCGAGCTGACGCCGGTGGTGGCCACCATGCTCTCCCCGGCCGAGCTGGTCGCCGGGGCGGTCGTCTGCGCGGGCGCCGCGATGTTGCCGGACCTGGACCACCCCCACTCCACGATCGCCCAGACGTTCGGCCCGGTGACCTGGGTGCTCAGCAAGGTCGTCAACTGGCTGAGCGGCGGCCACCGGCACATGACGCACTCGCTGTTCTTCATCGTCGCCGCCGGCGTGGGCACCCACCTGCTCGCCGACCGTTACCCGATCGGCAGAGACATCATGGTCGTGCTGCTGATCGGCCTGGCGTTGCGCGCCGTCGGCATCGGCGTCCCCAACCGGACCGTCACCTCGGCGCTGGTCAACATCGGCCTCACCGCGGGAACGTTCCTGTTCTTCCACTCCCGCGACGTCGGCTACCTGTGGCTCGGCCTCGCCGTGGCCATCGGGTGCCTCGCCCACGTCGCGGGCGATTGCATGACCGAGCGCGGCTGCCCGGTGCTCTGGCCGCTCAAGCACAAGTGGCTGCTGCCGTGGAAGATGGGCCTGAAGACGGGCCGCGCCTTCGAGGTGAAGTTCCTCGGGCCGGCGTTGTCGGTCGTCGTGCTCGGCCTGTTCGCCATCCGCCTGATGCCCGTCATGTGATCCCGTCATGTGGTCCCGGCGGGGGAGACCCCGCCGCGAGGTCCGGCTGGTCCCCGCATGCCCCGGTGATTGATTTGATGTCGAGATATGCGACCCGATATCTTGATGTCGAGAGACCTGTCGTTGGAGTGCGGGTTAGGTGAGCCTGACTCGTGGCGGCATCCCCCCGGTGCGGCAGGATCTAGGGGCGAAAACCGGCATAGTGCGACCGATCGTCATAGACGGACGAGAGCGTGATCCAAGGGAGGCGAGTCTCCGTGTCCGCGAACAGCTTCGGCAGCCGTGACACACTCCGCGTCGGCGACGCGGCCTACGAGATCTACCGGCTGGACGCCGTCGAGGGGTCGGCGCGCCTCCCGTACAGCTTGAAGATCCTGCTGGAGAACCTGCTGCGCACCGAGGACGGCGCGAACATCACCGCCGACCACATCAACGCGCTCGGCGGCTGGGACCCGAACGCCGCGCCGAGCGTGGAGATCCAGTTCACCCCGGCCCGCGTGATCATGCAGGACTTCACCGGCGTGCCCTGCGTCGTGGACCTGGCCACCATGCGGGAGGCGGTGCGCGACCTCGGCGGCGACCCCGCCAAGATCAACCCGCTGGCCCCCGCCGAGCTGGTCATCGACCACTCGGTCATCGTCGACTACTTCGGCCACCCCGACTCCTTCCGGCGCAACGTCGAGCGCGAGTACGAGCGCAACCGCGAGCGCTACCAGTTCCTGCGCTGGGGCCAGACCGCCTTCGACGAGTTCAAGGTCGTGCCGCCCGGCACCGGCATCGTCCACCAGGTCAACATCGAGCACCTGGCCCGCGTGGTGATGACCCGCCCCGGCGCGGACGGCGCCCTCGCCGCCTACCCCGACACCTGCGTCGGCACCGACTCCCACACCACGATGGAGAACGGCATCGGCGTGCTCGGCTGGGGCGTCGGCGGCATCGAGGCCGAGGCCGCCATGCTCGGCCAGCCGATCTCCATGCTCATCCCGCGCGTGGTGGGCTTCAAGCTCACCGGCGAGCTGCCCGCGGGGGCCACCGCCACCGACCTGGTGCTGACCGTCACCCAGATGCTGCGCAAGCACGGCGTGGTCGGCAAGTTCGTCGAGTTCTACGGCGAGGGCGTCGCCTCGGTGCCGCTGGCCAACCGGGCCACCATCGGCAACATGAGCCCCGAGTTCGGCTCCACCTGCGCCATCTTCCCGATCGACGGCCAGACCATCGACTACCTGCGCCTCACCGGCCGTCCCGAGGAGCAGATCGCCCTGGTAGAGGCGTACGCCAGGACCCAGGGCCTGTGGGCGGACGCCTCGGCGCCCGAGCCGGAGTTCTCCGAGTACCTGGAGCTGGACCTGTCCACCGTGGTGCCGTCCATCGCGGGCCCGAAGCGCCCGCAGGACCGCATCGCGCTGTCGGCCGCCAAGGAGACCTGGCGCCACGACGTGCGCGAGCACGTCGCCGACCTCGACGGCGACGGCATCGACGAGGCCATCGACGAGAGCTTCCCGGCCTCCGACGCCCCGGCGTCCAACGCCCGCGCCGACGGCTCGCGCCCGCACAAGAAGGTGCCGGTCACGCTGGCCGACGGCACCTCGTTCGAGCTGGACCACGGCGTGGTGACCATCGCGGCCATCACCTCGTGCACCAACACCTCCAACCCCTACGTCATGCTCGGCGCCGCCCTGCTGGCCAGGAACGCCGTGGAGAAGGGCCTCACCCGGAAGCCGTGGGTGAAGACCTCCCTGGCCCCCGGCTCGCAGGTCGTCACCGGCTACTTCGAGCGGTCGGGCCTCCAGACGTACCTGGACAAGATCGGGTTCAACCTCGTCGGGTACGGCTGCACCACCTGCATCGGCAACTCCGGCCCGCTGCCGGAGGAGATCTCCGAGGCGATCCAGGCCAACGACCTCGCGGTCACCGCCGTGCTGTCCGGCAACCGCAACTTCGAGGGCCGCATCAACCCCGACGTGAAGATGAACTACCTGGCCTCCCCGCCGCTGGTGGTCGCCTACGCGCTGGCGGGCACGATGGACATCGACCTCGACAACGAGCCGCTCGGCACCGGCGCGGACGGTCAGCCGGTGTACCTGCGCGACATCTGGCCCGCGCCGAACGAGGTGGCCGAGATCGTCGGCTCCTCCATCGACCGCGAGATGTTCGCCCGCGACTACGCCGACGTGTTCAAGGGCGACGACACCTGGCGCTCGCTGCCGATCCCGAGCGGCGACACCTTCGAGTGGGACCCGGCCTCGACGTACGTCCGCAAGGCGCCGTACTTCGACGGCATGCCGGAGAAGCCCGAGCCGGTCACCGACATCGCCGGGGCCCGCGTGCTGGTCAAGGTGGGCGACTCGGTCACCACCGACCACATCTCGCCCGCCGGGTCCATCAAGGCGGGCACCCCGGCCGCCGAGTACCTGCGGTCCAACGGGGTCGAGGTGCGCGACTTCAACTCCTACGGCTCGCGGCGCGGCAACCACGAGGTGATGATCCGCGGCACGTTCGCCAACATCCGGCTGCGCAACCAGATCGCGCCCGGCACCGAGGGCGGCTACACCCGCGACTTCACGCAGGACGGCGGCCCGGTGTCGTTCATCTACGACGCCTCGGTGAACTACCAGGCCGCCGGCACCCCGCTGGTGGTGCTCGCGGGCAAGGAGTACGGCTCGGGCTCCTCGCGCGACTGGGCCGCCAAGGGCACGGCCCTGCTCGGCGTGCGGGCCGTCATCGCCGAGTCCTACGAGCGCATCCACCGCTCCAACCTGATCGGCATGGGTGTGCTGCCCCTGCAGTTCCCCGAGGGCGAGTCGGCGGCGTCCCTCGGCCTCACCGGCGAGGAGGTCTTCGACATCACCGGCGTCGAGGAGCTCAACTCCGGCACCACCCCGGCCACCGTCACCGTCCGCGCCGGGGACGTCGAGTTCCAGGCGGTCGTCCGCATCGACACCCCCGGCGAAGCCGACTACTACCGGCACGGCGGCATCATGCAGTACGTCCTGCGCTCCCTGCTGTCCCGGAGCTGACCGGACCGGGCCGCGCCGCGCCGAACCAGTACGCGAGCGCCCGGCGCGGCCCACCTCCGCCTTCCGCGCTGCCGGTGCCCTCCGCACCGGCCGCGCCCGGGGTGCCCGCCGCCGCGCCCGGGGCGTCCGCCGCCGTCGTGCCTTCCGCCGTGCCCGCCCAGGCCACGTGCCCGTCCGGGCGGACCAGCAGCGCCGCCGCGGGGGGCTCGGGATGGCGCACGGTGACGAGGTCCACGCGGTCCAGCCACGGTGCCGCCTCCTCGCGCGGTCCGTCACCGCCGGTCAGGTCCACCAGCACCGGCCGGGCGGCCCGTAGCGCCGCGGCCAGGTCCTCCATGCCGGGGACGGGGCGTGCGGGGCCCTCCGGCGTGCCGGGCGCGAGGTCGGGCAGCAGGCGGCCGAGCAGCGGGTGCGGGGCCGCGCCGGGCATGGCGTAGCACGTGCCGGAGCCCTGGAGGATGTCACGGAGCCTGCGCAGGGGCTCCTCGAACGCGAACAACTCGGTGAGCAGGTCCCGCAGCGCCGTGCCCTCCTCGCCCTGGGCGCGGTCCAGCGCCGCCTGCGCGCGGGTCGCGGCCAGCGTACGCGCGCCGACGGGATGACGCTCGGCGTGGTAGGAGTCCAGCAGGTGCTCGCCCGCCCGGCCCCGCGCCACCGCGGCGAGTTTCCAGCCCAGGTTGACCGCGTCCGTCATGCCGACGTCCAGGGCCGACCCGCCCGCGGGGAACAGGTGCGCGGCGTCCCCGGCGAGCATGACCCGCCCCGCCCGGTAGCGGTCGGCCAGCCGGCCCTGCGCGACCGTGCGGGACAGCCAGACCGGGTCGCCGAGCGGCAGGTCCGCGCCGAGCACGCGCCGCAGGGCGGCCCGGAACTCCTCCAGCGTCAGCGGGCCGTTGTTGTCCGCCGCCCGCGCGTCGTGCTCGCGTATCCCGACGGTGTGCACCCCGCGCTCGAACGAGGCGACGATCACCCGGCCGCGCTCGGTGCGGTGCCACCCGGGGCCGAGCCGCCCGGCGCCGGGGAGCTCCGGCTGGTCGAAGACCCCCGTACCGTCCGTCGGCGCGGTGAACCGGCCGACGCGCAGCACCTCGGCGTCGGTGGTGCCCGGGAAGCCGATCCCGCCCCACTCCCGCACGCGGCTGCGGGCGCCGTCGCAGCCCACCACGTGACCGGCGCGCACCGTGTGCCCGCCGTCCGGGCCGCGTACCTCGAGCGTCACCCCGGAGGCGTCCAGCCCCATCCCGGTGACCTCGTGGCCCCGCCGCACGTCGGCGCCGAGCTCACGGGCCCGGGCGGCGAGCACGGCCTCCAGGCGGGGCTGCGGGATCATGAGGGCGAACGGCCCGCCGCCGACGGCGGCGAAGTCCAGCGGCACCGAGCCGAACGGGAACCTCGGCAAGGGCCCCGCGAACTCCGCCTCGGCGGTGAGCCGCTCCAGCAGCCCGCGATGGCCGAGGGTGCGGACGATCTGCCCGCCGAACCCGTTCGCCTTCGGGATCGTGCCAGGCTCGTCCCGCCGTTCCAGCACCAGGGGGCGCGCTCCGGCGAGGCACAGCTCGCAGGCCAGCATCAGGCCGGCCGGCCCGGCGCCCACCACGACGACATCGACGTCCATCACTTCGTCTCCGATCGGTGCGCCGGCCGGTCGGTACCCGGCCGGGTCCTGTCAGGCTAGATTGACAAAACACGCGCTGTCAATCTAGCCTGACACGCATGGAAGTCGAGGAACTGGGACAACGCATCAGATCCACCGATCCCGCGGTGGCCTTCCGCGCGGTCGGTGCCCTGCACCGGCTCGCCGAGCGTGTCGAGGCCCTCACGGTGGCCTCCGCCAGGGAGCAGGGCTGGACCTGGGAGCAGATCGGCGACGCCCTCGGCATATCCCGCCAGTCCGTCCACGCGAAGTACGGAAAGTGAGGGCTCCCATGGCCACCAGGGAACGCAGCCCCTTCGTCACCGTGACGAAGGCGGCGCTGGACGAGGCACGGCGCCACGGGGGGCGGCGGCTCGGCACCGAACATCTGCTCCTCGGCCTGCTGCGCGTGCCAGGCACGCCGGCCGCGCGGGCGCTCGGCGTCGGGGTGGACGAGGCCAGGGCCGCCATGGAGGCCCTGGACCGCGCCGCGCTCCGGGCCATCGGCGTCGACGTGGGGGAGTTCCCGCCTCCCGGTGCCGTCTCCCGCCCTCACCCGCCGCTCACCGTCGCCGCCGCCACGTCCACCGCCCGTGCCGTCCTCGACCGCGCCGTCCGCGCCACCACCAGGAAGACCCGCGCCACCGCCCCGGAACACCTGCTCGCCGCCCTGCTCTCCTGCGAGCCGCCCGACCCGGTCGCCGGGCTCCTGGCCGAGCTCGGCGTCGACCGCGCCGCGGTCCGTTCCCGCCTGGGGCTCGGAACCTGACGACGCCGTTCCCGCCGCTTCCCGGCGGGGGCCGCGCCGTGCGGTGGTGGCCGCCGGCCGGTGTCCGGTGGGGAATCCTGTTGCGGGTGGTGGGGAGCGGGCCCGTACGGTGCGGCTTATGACTTCTGAGTGGTTTGTGTTGTTTGTCGCGGGTTTCGCGGTCTTCGTCGGGGCGGTGGTGCAGGGCGGTGTGGGGTTCGGGCTGGGGCTGATGGCGGCGCCGGTGATCACGGTGCTGGATCCGTCGGTGATGCCGGGGGCGGTGCAGATCGTCAACCTCAGCCTGCCGGTGTTCACGCTGGCCGCCGAGTGGCGGGGGGTGGACTGGCGGGGCCTCGGGTTCGCGCTGCTCGGGCGGTTGCCGGGGAGCCTGCTGGGGGCCGTGATCGTGGTGCATGTGAGCACGCAGGTGCTCGGAGTGTTCGTCGGCACGATGGTGCTGGTCGCGGTGGCGGTCACGGCGACGGCGGTGGCGGTGCCGCGCACGGGGGCCACGCTCGGGGCGGCCGGGTTCGTCTCCGGGGTCACGGGGACCGCCACAGGGATCGGCGGGCCGCCGATGGGGCTGGTGTACCAGCACGCCAAGGGGCGGCAGATCCGCGCCACGCTCGCGATGTTCTTCTTCCTGTCGGCCGCGCAGTCGCTGGCCATCCTGGCGCTGGTGGACCACCTGCCCGGCCGGTCGGTGCTCACCGGGGCGCTGCTGATCCCGTTCATGGCCGCCGGGTTCGCCGTGTCGGGCCCCCTGCGGCGCTACCTGGACGGGGGGCGGGTGCGGGCCGGGATCCTGGTCGTCGCCGCGGTGTCGGCGTTCGTGCTGATCGCTCAGCAGCTTGTCCGGTAAATCGCACGTTTCCCGATTGTTACCGGAGACAACAAACTTTGACCCTTGCAGGGCTGGCGCGCCGGCCCCGCAAGGAAATACGTTGCCGCAAACAACATTCAAAGAAACGGCCAAGCCGGGATCCGGCGCACACCGTTCACGCCGGTCAGAGCTCGGCCGGCACCAAGACCCGACCCCCAACGCCACGCCGTACGCGGCAGTGGCAACTGACGAAGCAGAAAGGACCCGGTGCACCCATGCGCAAGGGGATCCTCGGCCTGACCGCCGCCGCTGCGGCGCTTTCTCTCGGTATCACCGCCTGCGGGGGCGATGGCGGCACCGGCGGCGACACCTCTGCCAGCGGCAGCGCCTCGGCGTCCGCGGAGGCCAAGCCGGGCAAGATCGGCGTCATCCTGCCGGACAGCAAGTCCTCGGCCCGCTGGGAGACCGCGGACCGCAAGTACCTCCAGGAGGCCTTCGAGGCCGCCGGCGTGGCTTACGACATCCAGAACGCGCAGGGCGACAAGACGGCCTTCCAGACCATCGCCGACCAGATGATCACCAACGGCGCGACCGTCCTCGTGATCGTCAACCTGGACAGCGGCACCGGCAAGGCCGTGCTCGACAAGGCCAAGTCGCAGGGCGTGGCCACGATCGACTACGACCGCCTCACCCTCGGCGGCAGCGCCTCCTACTACGTGAGCTTCGACAACGTGAAGGTCGGCACCCTGCAGGGTGAGGGCCTCGTCAAGTGCCTCACCGACAAGAAGGCCGAGAAGCCGATCGTCGCCGAGCTGAACGGCTCGCCGACCGACAACAACGCCACCCTGTTCAAGCAGGGCTACGACGGCGTGCTCCAGCCGAAGTACGACTCCGGCGAGTACGTCAAGGGCCCGGACCAGTCCGTGCCGGACTGGGACAACGCCAAGGGCGGTCAGATCTTCGAGCAGATGCTGACCTCCGAGCCGAAGATCGCCGGCGTGCTCGCCGCGAACGACGGCCTCGGCAACGCCGCCATCACGGTGCTGAAGAAGCAGAAGCTCAACGGCAAGGTCCCGGTCACCGGCCAGGACGCCACCGTCGAGGGCCTGCAGAACATCCTCGCCGGCGACCAGTGCATGACGGTCTACAAGGCCATCAAGAAGGAAGCCGACGCCACCGCCGAGCTGGCCATCGCGCTGGCCAAGGGGGAGAAGCCGACCGTCAGCGGCTCGGTGAAGGACCCCGAGGGCAACCGGGACGTCCCCTCCGTCCTGCTCGACCCGCAGCCGATCTACTTCGACAGCGTCAAGGACGTCGTCGCGGACGGTTACGTGAGCAAGGACGACCTGTGCAAGGGCGACTTCGCCGAGAAGTGCACCGAGGCCGGAGTCCAGTAGCGATGAGTGGTACGGCCCGCGCGATCCCCGCGCGGGCCGTTCCGCCAGTCTGAGGAGCAACGTGTCATCCCAACCCGTTCTGGAGGTCCGGGGGCTCGACAAGAGCTTCGGCCCCGTGCAGGTGCTGCACGACGTGGCCTTCTCCGCGCACACCGGAGAAGTCACCGCCCTCGTGGGCGACAACGGCGCCGGCAAGTCGACCCTGGTCAAGTGCATCGGCGGCATCTACCCGATCGACTCGGGCGAGTACATCTTCGACGGCAGGCCCGTGCAGGTGAACTCCCCGCGCGAGGCGGCCGAGCTGGGCATCGAGATCGTCTACCAGGACCTGGCGCTCTGCGACAACCTGGACATCGTCCAGAACATGTTCCTCGGCAGGGAGCGCCGCAGCGGCCTGGTGCTGGACGAGGCCACCATGGAGGAGATGGCGGCCAGGACCCTGGAGAGCCTGTCGGTCCGCACGGTGAAGTCGATCAGGCAGCTCGTCTCCAGCCTGTCCGGCGGCCAGCGGCAGACCGTGGCCATCGCCAAGGCCGTGCTGTGGAACAGCAAGGTCGTCATCCTGGACGAGCCGACCGCCGCCCTCGGCGTCGCGCAGACCGCGCAGGTGCTCGAGCTGGTGCGCCGGCTGGCCGACCAGGGCCTCGCGGTGGTGCTCATCTCCCACAACATGAACGACGTCTTCGCCGTCTCGGACCGGATCGCCGCGTTGTACCTCGGGCGCATGGCCGCGCAGGTGAGGACCTCGGACGTCACCCACGCCCAGGTCGTCGAGCTCATCACCTCGGGACGCAGCGGAGAGCTCGGCCTGAAGAACCTCAACGGAGCCACGGCATGAGTACGACGACGATTCCCGAGAAGCCGGTCGCCCAGGCGCCCAGCATCGGCGGCAACGTCCGCGGTTACCTCGAGCGTGTGCGGGGCGGCGACATGGGCGCCCTCCCGGCGATCTTCGGGCTCATCGTGCTGTGCGTGGTGTTCGCCGCCCTGCGCCCGGTGTTCCTGTCGGCGATCAACTTCGCCAACCTGTTCACCCAGGGCGCCGCGGTCGCCGTCATCGCCATGGGCCTGGTCTTCGTCCTGTTGCTCGGCGAGATCGACCTGTCCGCCGGGTACACCAGCGGCGTCTGCGCGGCGGTGCTCGCGGTCACGCTGGCCACCCACGGCCTGCCGTGGTACGTGGCCGTGTTCGCCGCGATGATCACCGGCGTGGTGATCGGCCTGGTGCTCGGGGCGCTGGTCGCCAAGGTCGGCATCCCCTCCTTCGTGGTGACGCTGGCGGCGTTCCTCGGCTTCCAGGGCCTGCTCCTGGTGCTGGTCCGCGAGGGCACCAACATCTCGGTCCGCGACCCGGTGATCATCGCGATCGAGAACAACAACATGACTCCCGCGCTCGGGTGGATCCTGTACCTCGTCTGCGTCGCGGGCTACGCCCTCGTGCAGGTGGTGCGGGCCAGGCGGCGTGCGGGCCGCGGCCTCGCGGCCGACCCGGTCACGCTGATCGCGGTCCGCGTGGGCGCGCTCGCGGTGATCGGCGGGCTCGCGGTCTACTTCCTCAACCTGGAGCGCAGCCGCAACGCCCTGATCGTGTCGCTCAAGGGCGTGCCGATCGTGGTGCCCATCGTCGTGGCGCTGCTCATCTTCTGGACGTTCGTGCTGCGCCGCACCGCGTTCGGGCGGCACATCTACGCCGTCGGCGGCAACGCCGAGGCGGCCCGCCGCGCCGGCATCAACGTGGACCGCATCCGGATCAGCGCCTTCATGATCTGTTCCGGCATGGCCGCCGTCGGCGGTGTCATCGCGGCGTCCCAGGCGAGCTCGGTCGACCCCAACACCGGCGGCAGCGACGTGCTGCTGTTCGCCGTGGGCGCCGCCGTCATCGGCGGCACCAGCCTGTTCGGCGGCAAGGGGCGCGTGCTCGACGCGATACTCGGCGGCGCCGTGGTCGCCGTGATCAACAACGGCATGGGCCTGATGGGATACAGCTCCAGCGTCAAGTACATCGTCACCGGGCTGGTCCTGCTCCTCGCGGCCGGCGTCGACGCGTTGTCCCGGAAGCGGGCGGCCGCCTCCGGCCTTCGGTGATCGGCGGCCCCCCCACCACGACCGCACAACCGAACAGAGGGACCAACGACGATGACGCGCGCGGGCCCCTCGCAGGACGAGATCCGGCGCCAGAATCTGGGTGCTCTCCTGCGGCACGTGCACCTCGGCGGCCCGACCTCCCGGGCCGAGCTCACCAGCATGATGGGGCTCAACCGCAGCACCATCATGGCCCTCACCGCCGACCTGACGGCGGCGGGCCTGGTGCGCGAGGAACTGCCGCGGGAGAAGCGCCGCGCCGGCCGCCCCTCCCTGGTGGTGCGGCCGGAGTCCTCGATGGTGTACGTGCTGGCGTTCGACATCGGGGTGGACCGGCTGGTCGCGGCCCGGGTGGGGCTCGGCGGCGTGATCCTGGACCGCAGGGAGACCGCCAGGCCCCGCGGGGTGTTCGTCCTTGAGGACGTGGTCGGGCCGCTCGTCGGCTTCTCCCGGCAGATGCTCGGCCGCGCCCGGCGCGGCGCGGTCTGCGTGGGCGTCGGCGTGGCCGTCTCAGGCGGCGTGCGCAGCACCGACGGGGTGCTGCGGTACAGCCCCAACATCGGCGCCACGGACGTGCCGCTCGGCGCGGAGCTGAACGAGCGGCTGGCCCTCGGGGTGCCGGTGGTGGTCGGCAACGACGCCAACCTCGGCGCGCTGGCCGAGCAGGCCAGGGGAGTGGCGGTCAACAGCCGCGACCTGGTCTACCTGCACGGCGACGTCGGCGTCGGCGGCGGCGTGATCGCGTCCGGGCGGCTGCTCGGGGGCCACGGCGGCTACGGCGGCGAGATCGGCCACATGGTGGTCAACACGGGCGGGCGGGAGTGCGGCTGCGGGTCGCGCGGCTGCCTGGAGTCCGAGGTGGGGGAGCGGGCCCTGCTGGAGGCCGCCGGTCGGTTCGGGTCCCAGGTGGGCCGGGACGCCGTGCGCTCGGTGGTGGACGCCGCCGACCGCGGCGACGTGCTCGCGCAGGAGGCACTCAACCGGGTGGGCGACTGGCTCGGCCTCGGCGTGGCCAACCTCGTCAACATCTTCAACCCCGAGATCGTGATCTTCGGGGGGACGTTGCGCGAGATCTACCTCGGCGCGGCGGCCCAGGTGCGCAGCCGGATCGCCACCGACGTGCTCAGCGCCTCGCGGGAGGAGCTGCGGCTGCGCACCCCGTTGCTCGGCGACGACACCACGCTGGTCGGCGCGGCGGAGCTGGCCTTCGACCAGGTGCTCGCCGACCCGCTGGACACGCTGTCGCGGGTCGCGGCGGCCCCCACCGGAATGGCGGGGGCCGGGCCTCTGCCCGCGGGCGGCGGCTGACCGTGCGGTCAGGCCACCATCGCGGACCTGGCGATCCAGGTGTTGCAGGCGGACGGCGAGGCGGCCTTGAAGCCGCGGTTCAGCCAGTTGGCGATGTTCTTGCCCTTGCCGTGGTCGCGGATCTTGTAGTTCTCGTCGCCGCTGCGGCGGCTGGCGTCCAGCAGGTACCGCCAGTCCTCGTCCGGGCGGTCCAGAGACTTCCAGACGCTGCCGATGAACGCCCCGGCGAGGCACTCGGCCTGGAGCTCGTGCCGGCGGGTCTGCTCGTAGTACTCGGCCTTGCCGCGGTTCGGCAGGCGGACGTACTCACCCCAGATGCCGGAGATGTTCTGGATGTGGTGGCCGTACTCGTGCGCTATCACGTCCATGAGGAACAGGTCACTGGGCCGGGACAGCACGTCGCGGTCCAGCATCACGATGATCAGCTTGCTGGAGCTGCAGTACAGCCCCGCGAAGCTCTTGCGCCACTTCTCGCCGCACACCGTCTCCGGCTTTGTGATGAACTTCACCTTCGGCATGGAGAACGGCATCCGCGCCTTGAGGAACTGCGCGCTCCAGGTCACGTCCAGGCACCTGACGAGCGCCTTCAGGTAGGTGCGCGCCGAGGCCGCCGAGCCGGCGCGCACCGGGCGCTCGGGGCAGACGGTCGCGGGGAGCGGCCCGGTGGAGTACAGGGTGTTCCGGGTGAGGGTGCTCGCGTTCTTGACGGGGTAGGCGGCCGGGACCACGGAGGACGCCGGGGCCGCGTTCGCGGTGCCGCCTGCCAGGAGGGACGCCACGACGGCGAGGAGAAGGACGACCGAGGACTTGCCCATGGTCCCGAGAGGGTACGCGAACCCGACCAGTGCCGTAAAACTCAATAAGAAGTGATATGTCAACCCAGCTCTCGCCGGGATCGGTCCACAACCGGACAGACCTGTGCCGCAAAGCACAGCAGGAGCCCCGCAGGAGTGCGAGGCTTAGGCAAATAGACTCAGGCTGGTCGACGAACAGGCGGAGGAGATGATTCCGTGAGCGAGCGGAGCCGGTCAGGCGATCCGGGCGGGCTGCTGGAGACGGTGAAGGGGCCGGGAGATCTCAAGCGCCTGGAGGCCGCCGAGCTTCCGCGGCTGGCCGCGGAGATCCGCGCGCTGCTGGTGGACACCACATCGCGCACCGGCGGCCACCTCGGGCCGAACCTCGGCGTCGTCGAGCTGACCATCGCGATGCACCGGGTCTTCGACTCGCCGAAGGACCGCATCCTGTGGGACACCGGCCACCAGGCGTACGTCCACAAGATCCTCACCGGTCGGGCGGGCGACTTCGCGACGCTGCGCCAGGAGGGCGGCCTGTCCGGCTACCCCAGCCAGTCGGAGTCCCCGCACGACGTCATCGAGAACTCCCACGCCTCCACGGCCCTGTCGTACGCCGACGGGCTCGCCAAGGCGTTCAAGCTGCGCGGCGAGCACGACCGCACGGTGGTCGCGGTGATCGGCGACGGCGCCCTCACCGGCGGCATGGCCTGGGAGGCGCTCAACAACATCGCCGGGTACGCCAAGGACCCCGACCTGCCGCTGGTGATCGTCGTCAACGACAACGGGCGGTCCTACTCGCCGACGATCGGCGGGCTGGCCTCCCACCTCGCCTCGCTGCGCATGACGCAGAACTACGAGCACATGCTGGAGTTCGTCAAGCACAACCTCGGGCGGGTGCCCGTGGTCGGCGGGCCGCTGTACGAGACGCTGCACGGGGTCAAGAAGGGCATCAAGGACGTCCTCGCCCCCCAGGTGATGTTCGAGGACCTCGGGCTCAAGTACGTCGGCCCCATCGACGGCCACGACGAGCAGGCCGTCGAGGCCGCGCTCACCCGTGCCCGCGACTTCGGCGGCCCGGTGATCGTGCACGTGCTCACCACCAAGGGCAGCGGCTACAGCCCGGCCGAGAACCACGACGAGGACTGCTTCCACTCGCCGCAGCCGTTCGACGTCGCCACCGGCGAGGAGCGGCCGAAGCCGCACGGGTGGACCAACGTCTTCAGCAACGAGCTGGTGCGCCTCGGCGGCGAGCGCCCCGACATCGTGGCGATCACCGCCGCCATGCTGCACCCCACCGGGCTCGCCGCGTTCGCCGAGGCGTTCCCCGAGCGCACCTACGACGTCGGCATCGCCGAGCAGCACGCGGTGACCAGCGCGGCCGGGCTGGCCCTCGGCGGCCTGCACCCCGTGGTCGCCGTCTACGCCACGTTCCTCAACCGGGCCTTCGACCAGCTCCTGATGGACGTCGCCCTGCACCGCCTGCCCGTCACCGTGGTCCTCGACCGCGCGGGCGTCACCGGCGACGACGGCGCCAGCCACAACGGCATGTGGGACATGTCGATCCTCCAGGTCGTGCCCGGCCTGTCCATCGCGGCGCCCCGCGACGCCACGCGCCTGCGCGAGCTGCTCGGCGAGGCCGTCCAGGTCACCGACGCCCCCACCGTGGTGCGCTTCCCCAAGGGCGCCGTCCCCGCCGACATCCCGTCCGCGGGGCGGCTCGGCGGCATGGACGTCCTCTACCCGGCCTCCGGGGACGAGGAGGCGGCCGGGGACGCCGGGCAGAAGGCCGGGCGGGTGCTGCTGGTGGCCGCGGGGGCGATGGCCCAGGTGTGCGTGGAGGCCGCCGGGCTGCTCGCCCAGGGCGGCGTCCAGGCCACCGTCGTGGACCCCCGCTGGGTGAAGCCGCTGGACGCCGCCCTGGTGACCGCCGCCGCCGAGCACGACCTGGTGGCCGTGGCCGAGGACAACGGCCGCGTGGGCGGCGTGGGCGACGCCGTCGCCCGCCTGTTGCGCGACGCCGGCGTGCTCACCCCCGTGCGCACCTACGGCATCCCCCAGCGTTTCCTCTCCCACGCCAAGCGCACCGTCATCCTCACCGAGATCGGCCTCACCCCCGACCACATCGCCACCGACCTCACCAAGGCCTTGAAAGACCCCACCGCCCCGCAAACCTCACTCTGAGGTGCACTTCCCCACTGGTCACCGGCATGAGGGGAGGTTTCCCGGGCAGGCGCTGGGGATCGCCGGTGTGATTGGGGTGGTGTGAAGATGGGGATTTTCCGCACCAAGTCCGTAGAGAGGTCGCTGGAGGACACCGAGGCGCCCGAACATCGGCTGAAGCGCAGGCTCAGCGCGGTCGACCTCGCCGTGTTCGGGGTCGGTGTGATCGTCGGGACGGGCATCTTCGTGCTGACCGGCGAGGTCGCCAAGGAGACCGCGGGCCCGGCGGTCGCCCTGTCGTTCGTCGTGGCGGGCGTCGTGTGCGGCCTCGCGGCGCTCTGCTACGCGGAGTTCGCCGCCACCGTGCCGGTGGCCGGGTCGGCGTACACGTTCTCGTACGCCGCGGTCGGCGAGTTCCCCGCCTGGATCGTCGGCTGGGACCTCATGCTGGAGATGGCCCTCGGGGCTGCCGTCGTGGCGGTGGGATGGTCGGGGTACTTCACGGAGCTGCTCACGACCATGGGCATCAGGCTGCCGGAGACGTTCGCGGGGGAGAACGCGACGATCAACGTCCCGGCGGTCGTCATCGTGCTGATCCTCACCGGGGTGCTGGTCGCGGGCATCAAGCTGTCCGCGCGGGTCAACCTCGTCGTGGTGACGATCAAGGTGGCGGTGATCCTGCTGGTCATCGTGGCCGGGCTGTTCTTCGTGTCCAAGGCCAACTACACCCCGTTCATCCCCCCGGCCGAGGCCACCCCGAAGGTCGGCGGCCTCCAGGCGCCGCTGATCCAGGTGCTGTTCGGCCTGACCCCCGTCTCGTTCGGGGTGTTCGGCATCTTCGTGGGCGCCGCCATCGTCTTCTTCGCCTTCATCGGCTTCGACGTGGTGGCCACCGCCGCCGAGGAGACCCGCAACCCGCAGCGCGACCTGCCGATCGGCATCATCGCCTCCCTGGTCCTGTGCACCGTGCTGTACGTCGCGGTGTCGCTCGTGGTGGTCGGCATGCGGCCCTACGACCGGCTGAGCACCGAGGCGCCGCTGGCCACGGCGTTCCGCGAGGTCGGGCAGAGCTGGCTGGCCACGATCATCAGCGTCGGCGCGCTGGCCGGCCTGACCACCGTGGTGATGATCCTCATGCTGGGCCAGAGCCGGGTGTTCTTCGCGATGAGCCGGGACAACCTGCTGCCCCGCTCGCTGGCCGCGGTGCACCCGCGCTTCGGCACGCCCTACCGCATCACGCTGATCATCGGGGCGGCCACCGCGCTGCTCGCCGGGTTCATCCCGCTGTCGGCGCTCGCGGAGCTGGTGAACATCGGCACGCTGTTCGCGTTCGTGCTGGTGTCGATCAGCGTGATCATCCTGCGGCGCACCCGGCCCGAGCTGCCCCGCTCGTTCCGCACGCCGCTGGTGCCTCTGGTGCCCGTGCTGTCGGCGCTGGCGTGCCTGTACCTGATGATGAACCTCCCCATCGAGACGTGGCTGCGGTTCCTGGTGTGGATGGTGCTCGGCGTCGTCGTCTACTTCGCCTACGGCGCGCGGCACAGCCGGGTCGCGGCGGCCGAGCGGGCCGGCGTGGGCACGGACTGAGACACCGAGGTCATACCGCGCGTCCTCCCGCAGCACAATAGGAGGAGAGCACAGGGAGGACGGCCATGGTCACGCTGGAGGACGTCGCCAGAGAGGCCGGGGTGTCCCTGGCGACGGCGTCGCGGGTGCTGAACGGCAGCACCCGCCGGGTCGGCGCGGCCCTGCGCGCCCGGGTGGAGTCCACCGCCAACCGCCTCGGGTACCGCGTCGACGCGACCGCCCAGACGCTGGCCCGGGGGGCGAGCAACATCGTCGGCCTCGTCGTACAGGACCTCACCGACAACTACTTCGCCACCATCGCCGACGGCGTCATCCGCTCCGCCGACCTGCATGACATGGTGGTGACCATCACCACCACCTACCGCGACCCCGAGCGGGAGATCGCCCAGATCGCGACGATGCGCGCCCAGCGTGCCCGCGTCGTGGTGATCGCCGGTTCCCGGCGGTCGGACGAGCGCATGGCGCGGCGCCTGTGCGACGAGCTGGACGCCTACCGGTCCGCCGGCGGACGCGTCGCGCTCATCGGGCAGAGCTTCGGCGGGGTGGACACCGTGGCCCCCATGAACCGTGAGGGCGCCGCCCGGCTCGCCCACGCCCTCGCCGGGCTCGGGCACCGCCGGTTCGCGGTGCTGGCCGGGCCGCCCGACCTGCTGACCGCGGTCGACCGCTGCGAGGGCTTCACCGGGGCCCTCACCGGGCTCGGCCTCCCTCCGCCGCTGATCCTGCACGGCGGTTTCGACCGCGACGGCGGCCACGCCACCGCGCTGGAGTTCCTCGACCTGCGCTCCGACGTCACCTGCCTCTACGCCGTCAACGACGTCATGGCGGTGGGCGCGCTGGCCGCGTTCCGCGAGCGTGGCGTCCGCGTCCCCGGCGACCTCTCCCTCGCGGGCTTCGACGACATCGCGCCGCTGCGCGACACCGTGCCGCCACTGACCACCGTGCGGCTCCCGCTGGCCAAGATGGGCGCCATGGCGCTGAACCTCGCCCTGACCAGCGGCGACGTCCAGCGCACGGAGTCCGTGCCCGGCGAGGTCATCCTGCGCGCCAGCGTCGCGGCCCTGCCCGCGCCCGCGCCGTCGGGCCTCGTCACCTAGCTGTCGGCGAACATCTGCCGGTAGCGCCGCCTCATGGTGGTGAGCACCTCGTCGGGGTCGGCGGCCCAGACGTCGGCGTTGAAGATCTCCACCTCGATGTCGCCGGTGTACCCGGCGGAGAGCACGGCGGACGTCATGGCGCGCAGATCGATCACGCCGTCGCCCATCATGGCGCGGCCGAGCAGGATCTCCGGCGGCAGGGGGTGCAGCCAGTCGGAGACCTGGTAGGCGGCGATGCGGCCGGACGCCCCCGCGCGGGCGATCTGGGCGGGCAGGTCCGGGTCCCACCAGACATGGAAGGCGTCCACCACCACGCCGGCCCACTCGGGCGGATGGCGCTCGACGAGGTCGAGGGCCTGGCCGAGGGTGGAGATCACGGCGCGGTCGGCGCAGTACATGGGGTGCAGGGGCTCGAGGGCCAGCCGGACCCTGCTCCTGGCGGCGTACGGCACGAGCGCGTCGACGGCCTCGGCCACCCGGGCGCGGGCGCCCGGCAGGTCGCGGGAGAACCAGGCCGGGGGAGTGGCGCCCGGCGGCACGCCCGGCAGGCCGCCGACCACCAGCACCAGGCATTCGGCGCCCAGCTCGGCGGCCTCGTCGATGGCCCGCCGGTTGTCGTCGAGCGGGCCGCCGGAGGTCAGGAAACCGCCACGGCAGAGCGACGACACCCGAAGCCCGGCGGCGCGGACCGCGCGCGCGGACGCGGCGACGCCGTACTCGCCGACCTGCTGGCGCCACAGCCCGATCGCCGGGACGCCGTGCCGCACGCAGCCGTCCACCGCCTCGCGCAGCGACCACCGCTGGGTGGTCCACTGGTTGAGGGAGAGCCGGTCCTCGCTCATGCCCGCATCCCGTGCACGGCGAGCAGGCAGCGCATGCGGTGGGCGGCGAGCTCCGGGTCGGGGAACAGGCCCGCCTGGTCGGCGAGGCGGAACAGGGCGGCCAGGTGGAGGAGCGGCCGGGCGGACTGGGCGCCCCCGATCATGCTGAAGGCGCGCTGGTGGCCCGCCAGCCAGGCGAGGAAGACGATGCCGGTCTTGTAGTGGTACGTCGGGGCCTGGAACAGGGTGCGGGCCAGCGGCACGGTGGGGGCCAGGGTGTCGTCGTAGGCCGCGAGGTGGCGGGCGCGCTCGCCGGGGTCCGCGGCCTGCTCGGCGGCGTCCAGGGAGCGCAGGGCCGCCGCGGCGACGGGGGCGATGGCGTCGAAGATTCCGAGCAGCGCGTGGGAGCCCGACCTGATGAGTGAGGGGTAGTTGAAGTCGTCGCCGGTGTAGAGGCGGACGCCGGGCGGGAGGGCGGCGCGCAGGCCCCGCTCGTGGTCCTCGTCCAGCAGGGAGACCTTCACGCCCTCCACGCGGGGGGCGTGCTCGCGGATCAGCGCCAGCAGGTGGGCCGTGGCGGTGGGGACGTCGCGGGAGCCCCAGTAGCCGGACAGCGCCGGGTCGAACATCTCGCCCAGCCAGTGCAGCACGACGGGACGGCCCGCGTGCGCGATCAGCTTGCCGTAGACGGCGTGGTAGTCGTCCGGTCCCCGGGCGACGCGGGCCAGCGCGCGGCTGGCCATGATGATCACACCCGCGCCGGTGTCGAGCACGGTCTCGATCTGTTCGAGATAGGCGGCCTCCACCTCGGCCAGGGTCGCCGCGTCCGGCGCGTGGTCGGTGCCGGCGCCGCAGGCCAGCAGCGCCGCCGGGTCGCCGTGGTCGCGGGCGGCCTCCGCGCCGCGCCGGATCAGTTCCCGTGCGGCGGTCCAGTCCAGCCCCGCGCCACGCTGCGCGGTGTCCATGGCGTCCGCCACGCGCAGGCCGTACGACCACAGGTGGCGGCGGTAGGCGAGGGTGGCCTCCCAGTCCACGGCCGCCGGGGCGCCGGGGGAGTGGCCGGCGAGCGGGTCGGCCACCACGTGTGCCGCGGCGTACGCGACCCGCCCGGCGGGCGCGGGGCCCGGCGGCGGTGGCGCCGCACCGCGCATCGTGTACGGCCCGTCGAGCAACTCGATCCTCATCGCCGGCCCTCCTGCCTGTCCGGGCGATTGCCGCCCTCCCCGGCCCTGCCCGGCGAGTCCGGGGAGCCCGGCGTGCCCGGGAGGGCTGGGGTGCCCGGGGCGGCCGGGGCGCCGAGGTCAAGCGTGGGGACGGGGACGCGGCGGCCCTCGGTGGAGGAGAGCAGGCCGAGTTCGGCGAGTTGTACGCCCCTGGTGCCGCTGGCGAAGTCGTGCGGGAACGGGGCGTCCTCCAGGACGTGGCGCAGGAACAGTTCCCACTGGGCGCGGAAGGCGTTGGGGAAGGGGGCGTCGGCCGGGACCTCCTGCCACTGGTCACGGAAGCGGTCGCCGGACGGCTCGTCGGGGTTCCAGACCGGGCGGGGGGTGGCGACGCGGTGCTGCGCGCGGCAGGAGTGCAGGCCGGCGACGGCGCTGCCGTGGGTGCCGTCGACCTGGAACTCCACCAGCTCGTCGCGGTGCACCCGGACGGCCCAGGACGAGTTGATCTGCGCGATCACGCCGCCGGCGAGCTCGAAGATGCCGTACGCGGCGTCGTCGGCGTCCGCCTGGTACGGCTCGCCCCGCTCGTCCACCCGTTCGCCGATGTGGGTGACGGCGCGGGCGGTGACGGCCTCGACCCGGCCGAACAGGTTCTCCAGCACGTAGTGCCAGTGCGGGAACATGTCCAGCACGATGCCGCCGCCCTCGGCCGCGCGGTAGTTCCACGACGGCCGCTGCGCCTCGCGCCATCCGCCTTCGAACACCCAGTAGCCGAACTCGCCGCGCACCGACAACACCCGGCCGAAGAACCCCGAGTCCAGCAGCCCGCGCAACTTGCGCAGACCCGGCAGGAACAGCTTGTCCTGCACGACGCCGTTCCGCACCCCCGCGGCGGTGGCGGCGCCGGCGAGGGCGGCGGCGTCGCTCAGCGTGCCGGCGACCGGCTTCTCGGCGTACACGTGCTTGCCGGCCGCGATGGCCTGGCGGACGGCGTCCGCGCGGGCGCTCGTCACCTGCGCGTCGAAGTAGACGAGGTTGCGGTCGTCGGCCAGCGCGGTCCCGAGGTCGGTGGTGTGGTCGGCGACGCCGTGGCGCGCGGCCAGCCCGGCGAGCTTGGCGGCGTCGCGGCCCACCAGCACCGGGCGCAGCGTCACCCGGCGCCCGCCGGACAGGGCGAGCCCCCCGTCGGCGTTGATCGCGAGCACCGAGCGCAACAGGTGCTGGCGGTACCCCATGCGGCCGGTGACGCCGTTCATCACGACGCCGACGGACGTCCCCATGCGGCTCCCTTCCTCACACGGCAGGCGGAAAGCGCTTTCCAGTCCGCTCCACCGTAAGAAGCGTGCCGTGCGGCAGTCAAGCGATCAGGGGTCCAGCTCGCCCTTCGCGTCCAGCCGGATCAGCGCCTTGGAGATCGCGTGGACGGTCAGGGCGATCTGCCACTCGCGGGCGCCGAGCTCGCGCAGGCGGGCCGCGAGCGCGTCGTCGCCGAGGTCGTCCGGGGGTTCCCATGTGAGGCGGCGGATCGCGTCGGGCTGCAGGAGGTTCTCGGTGGGCATGCGGTGGGCGTCGGCCAGCGCGGCGACGGCGGCGCGGGCGGCGGCCAGGCGCTTGGCGGCGGCGGGGTCGCGGTCGGCCCAGCGGTTGGCGGGCGGCGGGCCGTCCCCGGGGGCGCTCGGGTGGGGGAGCTGCGCCTCGGGCAGCACCCGGGCCCTGCCGATGGCGCCGAGCCACTCGCGCAGGTGACGGCGGGCGCTGCGGCCGGTGAAGGGGGCGATGTCGGTGAGCGCCTTGGTGGTGCGCGGCTGCTCCAGCGCGGCCGTCACGATCGCCGAGTCCGGGAGCACCCGCCCCGGTGCGAGGTCGGCGCGGCGGGCCAGCTCGTCGCGGAGCGTCCACAGCTCCCGCACCACCGCGAGCCCGCGCAGCGTGCGCACCCGGTGGATGCCCGACGTGCGGCGCCAGGGGTCCGAGCGCGGTGGCGAGGGCGCGGCGGCGAGGATCGCGGCGAACTCCTCGCGGGCCCACTCCAGCTTGCCGCCCGCCTCCAGCTCGGCGTGCAGCGCGTCGCGCAGCTCGATCAGCACCTCGACGTCGAGCGCGGCGTACCGGAGCCAGTCCTCCGGCAGCGGGCGGTGCGACCAGTCGGCGGCGGAGTGCCCCTTCTCCAGGCGCAGCCCGAGGACGTTCTCGACCATGGTGCCGAGACCCACGCGCTCGTAGCCGAGCAGCCGCCCGGCGAGCTCGGTGTCGAACAGCCGCCGCGGCACGAAACCCACCTCGGCGAGGCACGCGAGGTCCTGGGTGGCGGCGTGCAGCACCACCTCGGCGCCGGCCACGGCCGCGTTCAGCTCCGACAGGTCCGGGCAGGCGATCGGGTCGATCAGCGCGGTGCCGGCACCGGCCCGGCGCAACTGCACAAGGTACGCCCGGCCGCTGTAGCGGTAACCCGAGGCGCGCTCGGCGTCGACGGCGACCGGGCCGTCGCCGTCGGCGAACGCCCGGACCGCCGCGGCCAGCGCGGCGGGGTCCTCGACCACCGGCGGGATGCCCTCACGGGGCTCCAGCAGCGGTACGGCGTCGGATGCGGGGATGGTTTCGTCGGTCACGTCCTGAAGGGCTCCGGATCTTCGCGACGGGCGGGCCGTGGCGGGAGGCTCGCGACGTCGGGTGGCAGCGGCGGGATGCCCGCCGCGAGGCACATCAGGTCGCACCAGGCGGCCACGTGCGCCGAGAGGTCCTCCTCCAGGGGGGACCACGACGCGCGCAGCTCCAGCTCGGTGGTGACCGGGTCGCCGGCCTTGTTGCCGAAACCCTCGGACACGGCCCTGGTGACCGTGCCGCCCGCGGCGGCGTACCGCGCCTGGTGAGCGTCCAGCGCCTCGGTCAGCCAGCTCCACGCGACGGGGCCGAGCATGGGGTCGGAGGTGATCTCGGGCTCCATGTCGGCACGCACGTACGCGACCAGCCGGAACGGGCCGTCCCAGCCGCGCTGGCCGTCGGGGTCGAACAGCATGATCAGCCGGCCGACGGCCAGCTCGTCGTCGCCGCGCAGCACCGACGCGCCGACCGCCCCCGAGTACGGGGCCAGGCGCTGCGGAGCGGGGATGTCCTCCAGCTCGATCTCGGGCCTGACCTGGGCGGGACGCAGGCTCGCCAGCGCCCGCCTGAAAGCGGCGGGAGCCGGTGGCGCGTCACCGATGGTCATGATGGCAGCGTAGGCGGGAGCGGGCGGTGCCGGAAGCAGTGGGGTGCGCGCTGGGTACATGACCGGTGATCAACCCGCCATCACCGGGGCGTCGTCACGCCCCGCCCGCGCCTCGTCATGGGCGTCGAAGCGGAAGAGCCGCCAGGCCTGCCGCCCGGCGGCACGGAGCGCGCGGTGCACGGTCACCGTGCGGTGCTCGGAGGAACTCCATATCGCGGTCATCGCGGGCCTTTCATCGGGTCGTCCCCTATGTCGGGAGCTCGCGTGGACGGCGCGGCGCGTCGCCCGGCGCTCCCCCGCGCGCCTGGTCCGCGAACTCCAGGGCTCGTCCGACGTTGGCACGTCACGGCGACATTTCCCCGCAACGCGCTCGGCGTGTCCCGAAAGTGGTCACCGATTCGGCACCGCACGCTGATTTGACGAACTTTTGACGCACCCGCACCATGATCGCGAACCTTGTGTGAGTCGTACTGTACCTCCGCCAGAAGATTCGTTGCCCCGGCGACCTGCTCGTCCGGCCCGTCCTTGACGCCACCAAACCCGACAAAGTGTACGCATAGCCCTGTCTATTGTCATTAACGGACAAGACCCGGAGTAAATATCTTTTACCGCAACACCCGCGCCGCCCCACGACGGGAGCCCGTGCCGCCGGCGGGGCTGATCCCGTGGCGGTGAGGGGGCGGGGGCGCGCGGACCGGGGTGTGCGCGGTGCGCGGACCGGAGGGCTCACGTGGGACCCTTGGACGGTGCATCGTGACACCGCCGACTCGCCGTTCATCCGTGCCTGCCGCAGGCTGCCCGTGCCCCGCACCCCGGTGTGGTTCATGCGCCAGGCGGGCCGTTCGCTGCCCGAGTACCGCGCCGTGCGCGCCGACGTGCCGATGCTCACCGCGTGCGCCACGCCGGACCTCATCGTGGAGGTCACGATGCAGCCGGTGCGCCGGCACGGGGTGGACGCGGCGATCTTCTTCAGCGACATCGTGGTCCCGCTGAAGGCCATCGGGGTGGACCTCGACATCGCGCCGGGGATCGGGCCGGTCGTGGCGTCGCCGATCCGGGACGCCGCGGCGCTGGACGTGCTGCGGCCCCTGGAGCCGGGGGACGTGCCCTACGTCACCGAGGCCGTGCAGTCGTTGGTCAAGGAGCTCGGCCCGACGCCCCTGATCGGCTTCGCGGGCGCGCCGTTCACCCTGGCGTCCTACCTGATCGAGGGCGGGCCGTCCAAGAACCACGACCACACCAAGGCCATGATGTACGGCGAGCCGGCGCTGTGGCACGCCCTCATGGAGCGGCTCACCGTGATCACCCTGGCGTACCTGCGGCTGCAGGCCGAGGCGGGCGCCTCGGCGCTGCAGCTCTTCGACTCCTGGGTGGGGGCCGTGGCCCCGGCCGACTACCGCGAGTTCGTCCTGCCCTACACCGGCCGGATCTTCGCGGGGCTCGCCGATCTTGACGTGCCCCGCGTCCACTTCGGCGTGGGCACCGGCGAGCTGCTTCCCCTGATGGCCGAGGCCGGCGCCGACGTCGTCGGGGTCGACTGGCGGGTCCCCCTGAGCGAGGCCGCCCGCAGGGTGGGGCCGGGCAAGGCGCTCCAGGGCAACCTCGACCCGGCCGTCCTGCTGGCCCCCTGGGAGGTCGTGGAACGGCGGGCCCGCGCCGTGCTCGCGGAGGGACGCGCCGCCGAGGGGCACATCTTCAACCTGGGCCACGGCGTGCTCCCCGCCACCGACCCCGAGACGCTCACGCGCCTGACCCGCCTCGTGCACGAGACCACGGCCTGACCCGCCTCGTGCACGAGACGACCGCCTGACCCGCCCCGCCTACTCGTCGGGGGAGGCGGCCGCTTTCGGGGACTCGGGGGCGGCCAGGGCGGGAGCGGGCGTGCGGATCGGGCGGAGACGGCGGACCGCGCGGTAGACCAGCCAGAGCAGGGCCAGCGGGATCAGCCAGGGCAGCACGGCGCCGAGCACGGTCAGGCCGACCTTGGTGGTGCTCACCAGGGCACGCCAGCCGGACTTGAGCCCGCCGAGGAAACCCGCGGGCCCGGGGTCGGGCTTGGCCGCGACGACGGCGGCGGGGCCCACCAGGCGCAGGGTCAGGGTGGCGGCGCTCGTCTGGGCGGCCAGCACCTTCTGGCGGGCCTGCAGGGACTCCAGGTCGGCCTCACGGTCGCTGATCTGGCGTTCCACCTGCAGGACCTCGCCGATGGTCTTGGCGCGGCCCAGCAGCGTCCTGAGCTGCTCCAGGGCGGCCTTGGTGGACGCCAGGCGGCTCTCCACGTCGGCCACCTGCTCGGTGACGTCCTCGGTGCTCTGGCTCAGGGACTGGCGCTTGCCGAGTTCCTTGCCGAGGCGGTCGAGGACGCCGGGGTACGCGGCGGGCGGGACCTTGAAGACCAGGGTGGCGCCGGCCTCCCGGCCGAACGACGTGGAGTCCTCGCGGTCCAGGCGGCCGCCGGCGCCGGTGACGATCTGCTTGGCCTTGTCGGCGGCGCCGGCGACGTCGGTGGCGCGTACCGTCATCTCGCCGGTGTAGATGATCGCCCGGTCGGTGGGGGCGAGCTTGGGCGCGCCGTCCTTGTCCTGGGGGGCCTCGCCGGCGTCCCTGGCGTCGGCGCCGGCGGCCGGACGCCGCTGGGCCTCACCGGCGGGACTGAACTGGTCCACTGCGGGGGCCGGTGCCGCGGCGGGCCCGTCCGCCGCTCCGCCCGCAGCCGCGGATTCGGGTGCGCCCGCCGAACCGCCTCCGCATCCGGCGAGGGCGAGGGCGAGGGTCACGGCCGCGAGGGCCGCGGCCAGCGGGCGGCGGCCTCGTAATCTGCTCATGCCCTCTTGACGACTCGGGCCCGGCTCCGGTTTGGCGGGCCGCGTCACAATGGCGTCACGGTATCCCCGCCGCCGTTCACAGGCACGCCACGGCCGGGCGCGGGGCGCGGGCCCGGCCGGGTAACGTCTGGGGATATGGAAGGCACTTGGCGTCATGTCGTGGTCGTGGGCGGGGGAATCTCCGGGCTGGCCGCGGCGTGGCACATCGGCCAGGGCGACCACACCGACCGGGCAGAGCGCGGTCAGCAGGGCGAGCGCGGCGGGCACAGTGAGCGCGGCCGTCGCGGCGGCGTCCGGGTCACCGTGCTGGACGGCGCGCCCCAGGTCGGCGGCAAGCTCCGTGTCTCCCCGATCGCGGGGCTGCCCGTGGACGAGGGCGCCGAGGCCATGATCGCCCGCCGCCCCGAGGGCAAGGAGCTGGCCCGCATGGCCGGCCTCGGCGACGATCTCGTGCACCCCGCGCGGGTGCCCGCGTCCGTCCTCAGCAGGGGTGCGCTGCGGCCCATGCCGAAGGGCCAGGTCATGGGCGTGCCGTCCGACCTCGGCGCCCTCGGCCGCTCGGGTGTGTTGTCCCCTGCGGGCCTCGCCCGGGTGCCGCTCGACCTGGTGCTGCCCGCCACGCTGATCACCTCGGACGTCTCGGTGGCCGCCTACATCCGGGCCCGGGTGGGGAGCGAGGTCGTCGACCGGCTGGTGGAGCCGCTGCTCGGCGGGGTGTACGCCGGCCGCGCCGACCAGCTCTCGCTGGACGCCACGCTGCCCCACATCGCCACCGCGGCCCGCACCGAGCGCTCGCTGCTGCGCGCCGCCCGCGCCATCGCGGCGCAGGCGCCCGCCGACGGGGGGCCGGTGTTCACCACCCTGCGCGGCGGCATGGGCCGCCTGGCCGAGGCGGTCGCGTCGTCGTCCGGCGCCGAGGTGCGCACCGGCGTGATGGTGCGCGAGCTGGCCCGCACGCCCACGGGCTGGCGCCTGGTGGCCGGGCCGGCGCGTGACCCCGAGGTCATCGAGGCGGACGCCGTGGTCGTCGCGCTGCCCGCGCCCGCCGCGGCCAAGCTGCTGGCGGCCGAGGTGCCGAAGGCCGCCGCCGAGTTGTCCCGCGTCGAGTGCGCCAGCATGGCGATCGTGACGCTGGCCTACCCCAGGGACGCGTTCCCCGAGCCGCCGTCCGGCAGCGGCTACCTCGTGCCGCCGGTCGAGGGCCGCCCGGTGAAGGCGGTGACGTTCAGCACGGCCAAGTGGCCCCATCTGGCCGAGGCCGACCCCGGGGTGTTCGTGGTGCGCTGCTCGATCGGCCGTCTCGGCGAGGAGTTCCTCCTCCAGCGGGACGACGACGAGCTGGTGGCGCTGGCGATGGCCGAGATGGCCGAGATCACCGGAGTGCGCGGCCTGCCGCTGGAGACCCGGGTGACCCGCTGGGGCGGCGCGCTGCCGCAGTACAACGTGGGCCACCTCGACCGCGTCGCCCGTGTGCGCGCCGCGGTCGCCGTCCAGCCCGGTCTCGCGGTCTGCGGCGCGGCTTACGACGGCGTGGGCATCCCCGCCTGCGTCTCCACCGCCCGCACCGCCGCCGCCACGGTGCTCGCCCACCTGCGCGACCTCGGCGACGAGGAGCCCGGCGGCCGCCACGAGGACCACGCGGCCAGCCGCTGACCCCGCGCCGGGCACCCGGGCGGCGGGGCGGGCGGGGGCGATTGGATGATGGGACACGACGGAACGCGGACGGGCGAGCAGGGAGCGGCGCGGTGAGCGAGGGCGGAGCGGTGAGCGGGGCGGCCGAGGAGGCAGCGGTGCGCGGCGCCGCCGAGGAGGCAGCAGTGCGCGGGGGAGCCGGGGAAACAGCGGTGAGCGGGGCAGCGGGGGAAACTGTGGTGAGCGGGGCGGTCGAGGAGGCAGCGGTGAGCGGAGCGGCGGCGGAGCTGACGGAGGACGCGCGGAGGGGGCGGCCCAAGGCGCGGGACCTCAACCAGGTGATCCGGTACACCATGTGGTCGGTGTTCCGGGTGCGCGAGGCGCTGCCCGCGGACCGGGAGACCGTGAGCCACGAGGTCGAGAGCGTGCTGGCCCAGGCGGCGCAGAAGGACGTGGTCACCCGCGGGGTGTACGAGGTGGCCGGGTTCCGGGCGGACGCCGACTACATGTTCTGGTGGCACGCGCCGGCCCCTGAGGACCTGCAGGAGGTCTACGGGCGCTTCCGGCGTACGGCGCTCGGGCGGGCCTGCGAGCCGGTCTGGTCGGTCATGGCGCTGCACCGGCCCGCCGAGTTCAACAAGTCCCACATCCCGGCGTTCCTCGCCGAGGAGGAGCCCCGCGGGTTCGTCAGCGTCTACCCGTTCGTGCGGTCCCTGGAGTGGTACCTGCTGGACGACGCCGAGCGGCGCGCCATGCTGGCCGAGCACGGCAGGCTGGCCCGTGACTACCCCGACGTGCGGGCCAACACGGTGGCGTCGTTCGCCCTGAACGACTTCGAGTGGATCCTGGCCTTCGAGGCCGACGAGCTGCACCGCATCGTCGACCTGATGCGCCACCTGCGCGCCTCGGACGCGCGCCGCCACACCCGCGTCGAGATCCCGTTCTACGCCGGCACCCGCAAGCCGCTGCACGAACTGGTCGCCGGCCTCCCGTAGAAACCGGAATACCTCGAAAAATCGGGCATAGGTTGAGCTATTTCACATGGGTCACTAAAACCGTCACATCTCTACTTTTCTGGAATAACCTCTGTCGCGCCTCAAGGTTTGCGATACTCGGTGAGATTCCCAGGTCGAGGTGAGGCACGGGGTGAGCAGGGACATAGAGGTGGCGCGTTCCAAGCACGGGGGACGGCATCGGCGCCGCCGGGCGCGGCCGGCGGCGGTCTTGCAGGTCGTGACAGGGCTGACCGCACTGACGGTGGCCGCCCTGGCAGTGATCATGATGGTGCGGCCCGCGGGAGACCCGCCGGCGTCCGCCGCGGCGCCGGCGGCCACCGCGACGGCGGCTCCCGGCGTGTCCGAGGGCGACGGCCCCGGGGGCGGCCCCGGGGTGACCGCCGCGGACGCCGGAGGCGCCAAGGCCAAGAAGAAGGACAACGACGCCACCGCGTCCGGCCCGTCGAAGCACACCGACACCGAAGCGGTGGACTATTTCAAACGCCGGTGGACCGCCGACAAGTCGGTGAAACGCATCACCGATATCCGTACCGTCGGCAAATACCTCCGCATCTACACGGACCTGCCCGCCTCCAAGCGCAACTCCAAGGCCGCGATCGACCTGTGCAAGCGCGGCATGGAGTACCTCGTGCAGGAGATCGGCGACGAGCACCCGGTGGTGTTCGTGCAGGCGGAGTTCGGCCAGAACGGCAACCCGGTGCTCGCCAACATCCTCGGCGGCGGCGACCACTCCTGCCGCTTCACGTCCCCGGATCCCGGCAAGTGACCCCGGCCCGCGGCGTTCCGCCCGCGGCGCCGGTCAGTCGCCCTCCGGCTCGGGGGCCGTGGCGGGCCGGTCCGGGCCCGGCAGGTCCGTGAGGCCGAGGCGCGGTGCGGGGCGTGCCTGCGGGTCCTGGCGGCGGACGCGGACCCGGGTCTTGCCGCACACCTCGCAACGTTGCGTGACCACCCGGCCGATGGCCTCGATGGTCTCCCACCTGTGCCGTAGATGCACGCGTCCCCCGTACAGGACGATCATGGTGCGGACGGCGGGTGCGGCGCTCGCCGACCTCCCTACCCCGTGCGGGGGGCACGCATGCGTCGCGTCGCGCGTGTCAGGCCCTGTGCCGGGCATGCGGCGGGCTCAGGAGGGGATGAGGCGCAGGGAGACCGAGTTGATGCAGTAACGGTCGTCGGTCGGCGTCGGGTAGCCCTCGCCGTGGAAGACGTGACCGAGGTGGGAGTCGCACCGGGCACAGCGCACCTCGACGCGCGCCATGCCGTGCGAGCGGTCCTCCAGCAGGGTCACCGCGTCCGACTCCGACGGCTCGAAGAACGACGGCCACCCGCAGTGCGAGTCGAACTTCGTGTCGGACCGGAACAACTCGGCGCCGCAGGCCCGGCAGCAGTACACGCCGGTCGTCTTGGTGTCGACGTACTCCCCGGTGAACGCCCGCTCGGTGCCCGCCTGGCGCAGCACCCGGAACTCCTCCGGCGACAACTCCACGCGCCACTCGGCGTCGCTCTTGACCACCTTCTCCATACCCCTAACCCTATGCGGCCCACCCGTGTCCGTGTCGGTGGCGGGGGGTACCGTCGTTGGCATGCCGTCGCCGTACATCGAGCTGGACGCCGGGGGAAGGGCCGTCAAGGTCACCAACCCTGACAAGATCTATTTCCCCGCCATCGGGGCCACCAAGCGCGAGCTTGTCGAGTACTACATCGCCGTCGGCGAGGGCGCCCTGCGGGCCCTGCGCGACCGGCCCACCTACCTCAAGCGCCACCCGGACGGCGTGCAGACCGACGCCATCTACCAGAAGCGCATCCCGCCGAAACACCCCGACTGGCTCCAGACCGTCACCATCCGGTTCCCGAGCGGCCGCAGCGCCGACGCCCTGCGGGTGACCGAGGTGGCCGCCATCGCTTACTGCGCCAACCTCGCCACCATCGACTTCCACCCCTGGCCCACCCGCTCCGACGACGTCGAGCACCCCGACGAGCTGCGCATCGACATCGACCCGCAGCCCGGCACCGGGTTCGACCAGGCCCGCGAGGTGGCGTACGCCGTGCGCGACCTGCTCGGCGAGCTCGGCATGCGCGGCTTCCCGAAGACGTCCGGCAACCGCGGCATCCACGTCAACGTGCGCATCGAGCGCCGCTGGACCTTCACCGAGGTCCGCTACGCCGCCATCGCGTTCGCCCGCGAGGTGGAGCGCCGCGTCCCCGCCCTCGCCACCACGGCGTGGTGGAAGGAGGAACGCGGCGAGAAGGTCTTCATCGACTACAACCAGAACGCCCGCGACCGCACCGTCGCCAGCGCCTACTCGGTGCGCGCCAAGCCCGAGGCCCCGGTGTCCACCCCGGTGACCTGGGAGGAGCTCCCCGCGGTGGACCCCGCGGCCTTCGACATCCGCACCGTCCCCGGCCGCTTCGCCGAGCTCGGCGACGTGCACCGCGAGATCGACGACGAGTCCTACTCCATCGCCCCCCTCCTCGACCTCTACGCCGACGGCGGCGAGGGCGACATGCCGTACCCTCCCAACTATCCGAAGATGCCGGGCGAGCCGAAGCGGGTGCAGCCCAGCAAGGCCCGCCCGGAGGACTAGCCGAACAAGATGTCCGCCAGCGTGCGGTAGTCGGTGGTGGGGTCGGCGTCGGGGGCGTGCAGCACCTGCACGGCCACGTGGTCGGCGCCGGCCTCCAGGTGGGCCCGCACGCCGCGTTTCACCGCCGCGGGCGGGCCGTGCAGCACCAGCGCGTCCACGAGGCGGTCGCTGCCGGGCGGGGTGGTGTCCTCGTCGGTGAAGCCGAGCCTGCGCAGGTTGGCGAGGTAGTTGCGCAGCCCGAGGTACGGCCGCAGCGTGCGCCTGGCCAGTTCCCTGGCCGCGACGGGGTCCTCCGACAGCACCACCTTCTGCTCGGGCGCGAGCAGCGGCCCTGAGCCGAGGGTCTCGCGGGCCCAGCGGGTGTGCTCGGGTGTCGTCAGGTACGGGTGCGCGCCCGCGGAGCGCTCCCCGGCGAGCCGCAGCACCTTGGGCCCTAGGGCGGCCAGCACCCGCCGCTCGCGTGCCACCCCGCATTCGTCCAGGGTGTCGAGGTAGCGCCGCAGCGCCGTGTAGGGCGCGGCGAACTCCTTGGTGGCCTCCGGGTGGCCGGCCCCGACGCCGAGCAGGAAACGCCCCGGCGCGGCGCGCTCGATGCGGTGGAAGGAGGTGGCCACCTCCCGCGCGCCGGCCGTCCATATGTTCACGATGCCGGTGGCCACGGTGAGCTTGGAGGTGGCCTCCAGCATCCGCTCCGGGACCTCCAGATCGCCGGAGGGGGAGCCGCCGATCCAGAGCGCGCCGTACCCGAGCCGTTCCAGTGATGCGGCGAGGCCGGGATCATCCAGTGCGGCTCCGACACGCCACACCCCGATCTCCCCGAGTGCCGGACTGGTCATCGTCGCCCGTCCTTTCCCAGTACGCGGCCCGCGCACGGAACCGTCGCCCAAGGCCGTTATGTAACCGTTACTGCCGAGCCTGCCATCCGGCGCCCGCCGAGGGCAACGGCGCCGCGCGGGCGGCTATTTGGTGCCGTCCCGCCCCATGAGCCCCACGGCTCCCGCCCCGACGTCGGCCTGCAGCGACATGGTGGCCGCCGCCCGGCGCACCGCGCCGACCGGCACCGTGGGCACCAGCCGGTCCAGGAACGCGTACCTGCGGGCCACCGAGTCCATGTACGCCCCGCTGTGCCCGGCGGCGGCCCGCACCCCGTGCCACCAGTCGGCGATGTCCCCCCACCCGGGCGCGGCGAGCGAGCCGCCGAACTGCTGGACGGCCAGCGCCGAGCACACCCCGGCGAACGCCAGCCGGTCCGCGAGCGGCCATCCGGACAAGGTGCCGAGCACCAGGCCCGCGCCGAACACGTCCCCGGCGCCCGTGGGGTCGAGCGCGGTGACCCGCAGCGCGGGGACGTAGGCCTCCTCGCCGGTGGTCGAGTCGATGGCCATCGCGCCGTTGGCGCCGTCGGTCACCACCGCCAGCGGCACCCGGTCGGCCAGTTCGTACAGCGCCTCACGCGGGGTGTCGGTGCCGGTGTACGCCATCGCCTCCACGCCGTTCGGCATGAACGCGTGGCAGACGGACAACTGGTCGAGCAGCGCGGGCGACCACGCCTCGGACGGGTCCCAGCCGACGTCGGCGAACACCAGCGCCCCGTCCCGGTGCGCCAGGTCGGCCCACGTGGGGGAGTTGCGGTCCCCGAGCGGCTCCTCCACCGACAGCGGCGCGATCACGGCGCGGCAGCGCGGCGGCCGGCCGATCATCTCGGTGGCCGTCATGGGGGCGGGGTGGCCGTGGGTGACCATGCTGCGGTCGCGGTTCACGGCCATCGAGACCGTCACGGGGGAGTGCCAGTGCTGGAAACGGCGGGACCGGGACAGGTCCACCGACTCCTGGTCACGCAGGATGCGCCAGTTGAAGTCGGCGTAGTCGTCGTCGCCGAACGCCGCGGCCATCGAGGTGCGCAGCCCGAGGCGGCTGGAGGCGATGGCGAGGTTGGCGATGCCGCCGGGGCACGAGCCCATGCCGTCCGCCCACACCTCGGTGCCCGCGGCGGGCATCGACTGCAGGCCGGTGAAGATGATGTCCAGGAAGACGGTGCCCGCGGTGAACACGTCGAACTCCGGCGCGTCGGGGCCGCGCTGGTCGGCTAGCGGATCGTAGACCTGGAGAGACACAGACGACGGGTCCTCCGCTCGGCGGTGCGATGTGCGCACTCTCGCACGTTACGGTCACCCATATCAAGAGGTCACCTCGGGTGAGTGCTCGGATCTGCTCAGTTGTGCGCGCATGTGACTGGTACGATCCATTCGTGCTCCAGCACCTCCGGCATGCCGAGATCACGCGCCGGGTGCGCCGCGCGGGCGCGACGAGCGTCCGCGATCTGGCCGCCCAGTTGGGGGTCAGTCCCTCCACGATCCGGCGCGATCTCGAGCTCCTCGGCAGGGACGGCACGCTCACCCGCGTGCGCGGCGGCGCGCTCGCCAGCCCCGACGCCGACGTGGAGCGCCCGTTCGCCGAGGTGCTCGGCGTGGACGAGCAGGACAAGGAGGCGGTGGCGGCCGGCGCGGCGGCCATGGTCGAGGACGGCGAGGTGCTGCTGCTGGACATCGGCACCACCACCGTGCGCCTCGCCCGCCACCTGGCCGGGCGCCGCGTCACCGTGGTCACCTCCAGCCTCGCCGTGCTCGACGTGCTGCGCGACGACTCCGCGGTGGAACTGCTGCTGCTCGGCGGCCGGCTGCGCCGCGCGTACCACTCGCTGGTGGGCATGCTCACCGAGGAGGCGCTGCGCCAGGTCTGCGCCGACCGCCTGTTCCTCGGCGCGGGCGGCGTGCGCCCGGACGGCCAGGTGACCGACACCACGGTCGCCGAGGTGCCGCTGAAGCGTGCCATGATCGCCGCGGCCCGCCAGGTGGTCCTCCTGGTGGACCGCAACAAGTTCCCCGGCACCGGCGCCCTGCGCGTCTGCGGCGCCGAGGACCTCGACGTGCTCGTCACCAACCAGGGTGCCGACCCCGCGACCCTGGCCGCCCTCACCGGCGCGGGCGTCTCGGTGGTGACGGCGTGATCGCGTTGTGGGAGGGGGGACGGCCATGCGGCTGACCATTCTCGGCGGCGGCGGGTTCCGCGTGCCGCTGGTGTACGGCGCGCTGCTGCGCGGCACGTCCGCGCCGGTCGACGAGGTGGTGCTCTACGACGTCTCCGCCGAGCGGCTGACCGCCGTGGGGCACGTGCTGGAGCAGCTCGCGGCCGGCCACCGCACGCCGCCCCGGGTGCGCGTCATCACCGATTTGGACGACGCGCTGCGTGACGCCGCGTTCGTGTTCTCCGCGATCCGGGTCGGCGGGCTGCGCGGCCGCACCGCCGACGAGCGCGTGGCGCTGGAGTGCGGCCTCCTCGGCCAGGAGACCGTCGGCCCCGGCGGCATCGCGTACGGCCTGCGCACCGTGCCGGTGGCCCTGCGTATCGCGGTGCGGATCGCCGCGGTGGCCCCCCGGGCCTGGGTGATCAACTTCACCAACCCGGCCGGCATGATCACCGAGGCGATGCGCCGGGTGCTCGGCGACCGCGTGATCGGCATCTGCGACTCGCCGGTGGCCCTGATCCGCCGCGCGGCACACGCCCTCGGCCTCGACCCCACCCAGGTGGCCCCGGACTACGTCGGCCTCAACCACCTCGGCTGGTTACGCGGTCTGACCCACGACGGCCGGGACGTCCTGCCCGACCTGCTGGCCGACGAGGCCGCGCTCAAGCGGGTCGAGGAGGCCCGCCTGTTCGGCCCCGGCTGGGTGCGGTCCCTCGGTGCCCTGCCCAACGAGTACCTGTACTACTACGACTTCACCCGCGAGGCCGTGGCCGCCATCGGCGGCGCCGCGGAGACCCGCGGCGAGGCCCTGCTCCGTCAGCAGGAGCGTTTCTACGCCACCGTGCGGCGCGACCCCGCCCGCGCGCTGGAGGAGTGGCGCCGCACCCGCAGGGAGCGGGACGCGTCGTACATGGCCGAGACCCGCGACAACGCCCGGGCCGGCGAGCGCGACAGCGCCGACCTGGAGGCCGACGGCTACGAGGGCGTGGCCCTGTCCCTGATGACCGCCCTGGCCCCCGGCGGCGCCCCCACCACCATGATCCTCAACGTCCGCAACGGCTCCGCCGTCCCCGGCCTCCCTCCCGACTCCGTGGTGGAGGTGCCCTGCGTGGTGAACGCCGGCGGTGTCCGCCCCCTGGCCACCCGCCCCCTGCCCGGCCGCTTCCTGGGCCTCACCCAGCAGGTGAAAGCCGCCGAAGAACTGACCATAGAAGCCGCCGTGACCGGCTCCGCCGACCTGGCCGTGCACGCCTTCGCGACCCACCCCCTGGTGGACTCGGTCTCCACCGCCCGCCACCTGCTCGACAACTACCGCACCCGCCTCCCCGCCCTGGCCGCCCTTCTCCCCACCCGCCACTGACCCCGCACCGGCCCGCTCCTCCATATGATCATCTTTCGCACCTTGATTTAACATGGCCGGAAAACCCCAGTGGAGGGCGACGCATGAGCAGGCCTGAGCGCAGGACAGTGCGTGACGTACGGCGCGGGAACCAGGCCATGCTGCTGCGGGCCCTGTACTTCGGCGGCCCCGCCAGCCGCAACGACCTGTGCGAGGCGACCGGGCTGAGCAGCGCCACGGTCAGCACCATGACCGGGGAGCTGCTCGGCGACACCGTGCTGGTCGAGGCGGGCCACGTCGACTCCGACGGCGGCCGTCCCCGGGTCCTGCTGCGCGTGAACCCCGGCTACGGCTACGTGGTCGGCGTCGACGTGGGCGAGACGCAGGTGCGGGTCGAGCTGTTCGACCTGGGCATGACCGAGCGCGCCCGTGCGCTGTACGCGGTCCACTCCGCCCGCCACGACCCCGGGCTCGTCGCGCGGCACATCCTGGAGGGCATCGACACGGTGATCGCCGAGGGCGGCGTCTCGCCGGGCCAGGTGCTGGGCGTCGGCGTCGGCGTCCCCGGCATCGTGGAGCCGGGGCCGGACGCGCTCGTGCGGGCCAAGACGTTCGGCTGGGAGGCGGTCCCGCTGGGCACCCTGCTGCGGGCCGGCACGCCGCTGCCGCTGTACGTGGACAACGGCGCCAAGACGATGGGCCAGGCCGAGCTGTGGTTCGGCGCGGGCCGCGGCACCAGCGACACCGTCGTCATGCTGATCGGCTCGCGCGTCGGCGGCACGATCGTCACCGACGGCGGCATCTACCGCGGCGCCGGGCACGCCGCGGGCGAGATCGGGCACCTGAAGATCGTCACGGGCGGGCGGCCGTGCAAGTGCGGCGGGCGCGGCTGCCTGGAGGCGTACGTCGGGGCCGAGGCGATCCTGGACCGCGCCGGCGTCGTGGCCGACTCGGCGGAGGAGGAGGCGGCGCTGGCCCGCCTGCTCGCGGCGGGTTCTCCCGTCCTGGACGAGACCGTCGAGCTGCTCGGCGTGGGCTTGTCGAACCTGATCCACCTGTTCAATCCCGAGCGCATCGTGATCGGCGGGTGGGCGGGCCTGATGCTGGGGGAGAGCCGGCTGGTGGAGATCCGCGCGGCGACGGCGGCCAACACCCTCCTGCAGCCGTACCGGACCGCCTCCATCATGCTGGGCCGTCTCGGCCCCGACGCGGTCGCCATGGGTGCGGCGACCTTGGTGATCGAGCAGTTCCTCCGGGACGCCAGGTTTCCCACTTCTGTCGGCACTATGTCATAAAAGTTAAATTAAGCATTGACACTACCGCTCGCACATGTGCACTCTCGTGCGAGAGAGCGCTCTCCACACCTCCGCCACTCCCCGTGGCGCACCCCCCGTCGTGAGGAGAAGCAGTGCACCTGTCCCGGCGTCCCGGCAGGCTCGTCCTGTCAGGGATGTTCCTCGCCCTCTTCGCGTTACTCGCATCGTTACTGGTCGCCGGGCCCGTGGCGGCGGCCGACGTGCTGCTGTCGCAGGGGAAGCCGGTCACCGCGTCGTCCACCGAGAACGCGGGCACCCCCGCCTCGGCCGCCGTGGACGGCAACACCGGCACCCGCTGGTCCAGCGCGTTCAGCGACCCGCAGTGGATCCAGGTCGACCTCGGCGCGAGCGCCACCATCGGCCAGGTCGTGCTCCGCTGGGAGGCGGCCTACGGCAGGGCCTTCAAGATCCAGGTCTCCGCCGACGCGGCCGGCTGGACCGACGTCCACTCCACCACCACCGGCACCGGCGGCACGCAGACCCTCACCGTCTCGGGAACCGGCCGTTACGTCCGCATGTACGGCACCACCCGCGCCACCGGCTACGGCTACTCGCTGTGGGAGTTCCAGGTGTACGGCACCATCGGCGGCGGCCCGACCGACCCGCCCCCCGGCGGCGGTGACCTCGGCCCCAACGTGATCGTCTTCGACCCGTCCATGGCGAGCTCCACCATCCAGAGCAGGCTGAACTCCGTCTTCACCACCCAGGAGTCCAACCAGTTCGGCAGCCAGCGCTACGCCCTGCTGTTCAAGCCCGGCAGCTACAACGTCAACGCCAACATCGGCTTCTACACCTCGATCATCGGCCTCGGCCGCAACCCCGACGACGTCACCGTCAACGGCGTCACCGTGGACGCGGGCTGGTTCAACGGCAACGCCACGCAGAACTTCTGGCGTTCGGCGGAGAACCTGTCGATCACGCCGGCGGGCGGCGAGAACCGCTGGGCCGTGTCGCAGGCGGCGCCGTTCCGGCGGATCCACGTGCGCGGCGGCCTCAACCTCGCGCCCACCGGGTACGGCTGGGCCAGCGGCGGCTACATCGCCGACAGCAAGATCGACGGCACGGTGGGCCCGTACTCCCAGCAGCAGTGGCTCACCCGGGACAGCCAGATCGGCGGCTGGACCAACGGCGTGTGGAACATGGTGTTCTCCGGCGTCGTGGGCGCGCCCGCGCAGAGCTTCCCGAACCCGCCCTACACCACCCTCGCCCAGAGCCCGGTGACCAGGGAGAAGCCGTACCTCTACGTCGACTCCGCCGGCGCCTACAACGTCTTCGTCCCCTCGCTGCGGCAGAACACCAGCGGCGCGAGCTGGTCGGGCGGTTCGACCCCCGGCGCGTCGCTCCCGCTGAGCAGGTTCTACGTCGCCAAGCCGTCCGACAGCGCGGCCACCATCAACGCGGCGCTCGCCTCGGGCCTGAACCTGCTGTTCACCCCCGGCATCTACCGCGTCAACCAGACGATCAACATCACCCGGCCGGACACCGTCGTCCTCGGCATCGGCTACCCGACGCTGATCCCGGACAACGGCGTGATCCCGATGGCGACCTCCGACGTCGACGGCATCCGGATCGCCGGCGTGCTCTTCGACGCCGGGCCGGTCAACTCGCCGGTGCTGCTGCGGGTGGGCCCCGACGGCTCCTCCGCCGGGCACGCGTCCAACCCGATCTCCCTGCAGGACGTGTTCTTCAGGATCGGCGGCGCGGGCGCCGGGCGGGCGACCACGAGCCTGGTCGTGAACAGCCACAACACGCTGATCGACCACATCTGGGCCTGGCGCGGCGACCACGGCGCCGGCGTGGGCTGGACCACCAACCCCGCCGACACCGGCCTGATCGTCAACGGCGACAACGTGACGGCGTACGGCCTGTTCGTCGAGCACTACCAGAAGTACCAGGTCATCTGGAACGGCCAGGGCGGCCGCACGATCTTCTTCCAGAACGAGATGCCCTACGACCCGCCGAACCAGGCGGCGTGGATGAACGGCAGCACGCGGGGCTACGCCGCCTACAAGGTGGCGAACTCGGTGACCAGCCATGAGGCGTGGGGCCTCGGCGCCTACTGCTACTTCAACGTCGACCCCTCGGTCGTGGCGGAACGCGGCTTCGAGGCACCCGTCACGTCCGGCGTGCGGTTCCACGACCTGCTCACCGTCTCCCTCGGCGGCAACGGGACCATCGCGCACGTGATCAACGACACCGGGGGCCCCGCCCAGGGCACCGCGACCGTCCCGGTCAACATCGTCAACTACCCCTGATCCCGGGCACGGCGTGACACGGGCACGGCGCGCCGGCGGAGCCTCATGACGCCGGCGCGTCCCCACCGGCGCGGGCGGGCCGCGGCAGCGGTCCGCCCGCCCCGGCCCTCTCCACGCCGGTCAGGACACGCCGGCAGCCCTCCCGCGGCGGACCGGCGCAGCACACGGTCCGCCTTCCTCGACGAGGAGCTCCCCCAATGGAAGTCCGTTCGACGCCCCATCCCGCCTGCTGGTCGCCGTCGGCCGGTAGCCGGCCGGACGCACGGGAGAACCCATGACACACGTCCCTTCGCGGCGTCGCCTCCCGCTCACCGCGCTGACGGTGATGCTGGCGATGGTCGCGAGCGTCCTCGCGGTGCCCCCGCGGGCCGCGTACGCCGCGCCGGTCCTACTCTCGCAGGGCAGGCCCGCCACCGCCTCCTCCACCGAGAACGCCGGCACCCCCGCCTCGGCGGCGGTGGACGGCAACACCGGGACGCGCTGGTCGAGCGCGTTCAGCGACCCGCAGTGGCTCCAGGTCGACCTCGGGGCCACCGCGACGCTCAGCCAGGTCACCTTGAACTGGGAGGCCGCGTACGCCACCTCGTTCAGGATCCAGGTCTCGGGTGACGCCTCGTCCTGGACCGACGTCTACGGCACCACGGCCGGGACCGGCGGCACGCAGAGCCTGACCGTGACCGGGACCGGGCGGTACGTGCGCATGTACGGCACCGTCCGGGCCAACGGGTACGGCTACTCCCTCTGGGAGTTCCAGGTCTACGGCACCACGTCCACCGACCCGCCGCCCCCGCCGGGCGGGACGCCGATCTCGGCCTACAAGCAGGTGACGGCGTCCTCCTTCGAGGGCGGGAACGCCCCGGCGGCGGCGCTCGACGGCCGGACGACCACCCGCTGGTCGAGCCAGTTCTCCGCCGGCCAGTGGCTGCGCGTCGACCTCGGCGGCGCGGGGCGGATCACCGGCCTCACCCTCAACTGGGAGTCCGCCTACGCCACGGCTTACCGCATCGAGGTGTCGGCCGACGGCACCTCCTGGACGACCATCTACTCCACGACCACCGGCAGAGGCGGCGTCGAGAACCTGAACGCCACGGGCAACGGCCGTTACGTCCGCTTCGTCGGGACGACCCGGGCGACCGGCTACGGCTACTCGCTGTGGGAGTTCCAGGTCTTCGGCACCGTCGACACGGCGGCGACGAGCCCGCCGCTGCTGTCCCCGCCCACCAGGGCCCCGGCGACGACCGGCCAGTTCGCGCTGTCCGCCCCCGCCGACCGGGCCATGATCACCGACACCCGGCGGCCCGCCTTCTCGTGGGCGGCCGTCTCGGGCGCGGCCCGGTACGAGGTCTGGCTGAACGTCAGCCGCGCCGACTACGACTTCGCCGCCCCGGGCAGGCTGCTCGACCTCTACACCAAGGTGGCCGAGCCGACCGGCACCGGCTACACGCCGACCTGGGACATCGCCGACCGGTGGACCTACCGGTGGTATGTCGTCGCGGTGAGCGGCTCGGGCACCAGGACCACCTCCGGCATCCGCACCTTCAGCCTGTACCTGCCCGAGATCGAGCAGGTCGCCGACGGTGTCGACGTCATCGGCGGCGCCCGCGACCTGAACAGGAGCGGGACGATCGAGCCGTACGAGAACTGGCGGCTGCCCGTCGAGACCCGGGTGAGCGACCTGCTCGGCCGGATGACCGCCGAGGAGAAGGCCTACCAGCTCTTCTACAACGCCCAGGCCTACCCGCGGTCGGGCTGGCACTTCGGCCCGGCGTTGCCCGGCGACCTGCACAACGTGCTGCTGGCCGCCTCGGGGACCCGGCTCGGCATCCCGCCGGTCTCGGCCGGCGACACCATCGCCGGGTACCAGACCACCTTCCCGCTGCAGAGCGCGCTCGCCGCGGCCAAGAACTACGCGCTCGACCACAAGCTCGGCGACATGCAGCGCCGCGAGGAACTGGAGGTCGGGGCGCGCGGCGTCCTCGGCCCGCTCGCCGAGGTCGGCACCAAGGTTCTCTACCCGCGCATCCAGGAGGGCAACGGCGAGAACGCCGACGTCGCGGCCGCGCAGGTGCGCGCGCTCGTGGCCGGGCTCCAGGGCGGGCCCGAGCTCAACCCCGCCTCGGTGCTGGCCACCGTCAAGCACTGGCCGGGCGAGGGCGCGGGCGGCGAGGCCGGGATCACCTACGACGCCGTCACGATCAAGTACCACATGATCCCGTTCCGGGCGGCGATGGACGCCGGCGCGGTGAACATCATGCCGGGCTACGCCGGGAGCTCCTATTTGGACCCGGGCGGCTCCGGCGCGGGCGACAGCGCCCCGATCCTCGCCTACCTGCGTAACAACCTCGGCTACACCGGTCTCATCACCACCGACTGGCTGCCGTCCGGGGTGTGGATCAAGGCGGCCAACGCCGGCTCCGACGTGATGGGCGGCGCCGATCCCGGCGCGGCCGGTTTCACCATGGCGGGCTTCCTGGCGGGTGTCCCGATCGCGCGGATCAACGACGCGGTGACCCGGGTCCTGCGCCTGAAGTTCACCCTGGGGGTGTTCGAGCGGCCGTACGGCGACCCGGTGAACGGCCCCTACCGGTTCCACCAGCCGTCCTACGTGGCGCTCGCCAACCAGGCGGCCCGCGAGTCCACCACGCTGCTGAAGAACAACGGCGTGCTGCCGCTCCGGCTCAGGGCGGGCGACAACATCGTCGTCGCCGGCCCGCGGGCCACCGACGGCTCGGCCTGCTGCATCTGGACCAGCTACTTCCACCAGGAGCACGGGTCGCGGACCCTGCTGGAGGCGGTCAGGGCGCGGGCGGCCACCGCCGGCGTCAACGTCCACCAGGACACCGGGCCGTCCCCGAGGCTCGCCGTCGTGGCCGTCGGCGAGCCGACCTACACGCACGGCACCGCCTGGGTGAAGGAACGGCCCCAGTTGCCGCCCGACCAGCTCGCGATCATCCAGAACTTCAAGAACCAGGGCATCCCGGTGGTCGTGGTCCTGACCCTCCCGCGGCCCACTGTGATCACCGAGTGGAACGGCCTCGCCGACGCCATCGTGGTGACCTACCGCGGTGGCGAGGAGGTCGGCCCGGCCACCGCCTCCCTGCTGTTCGGCGACTACACGCCGAGCGGCCGGCTCCCGTGGCAGATGCCGCGGAGCCTCGACCAGATCCTCGTGCCCGGCGGCGGCGACGTCCTGGCCGACGCCGTCGAGGACTGGAACATCCCCTACGACCTCGGCGCGACCGCCGCCCAGCGCGCCGAGATCCGTGCCCGCATCGACGCGGGCCAGGCCGTTCCCACCACCTACGGCAGCCCCCTCTACCCCTACGGGGCCGGCCTCCAGGGCTGGTCCTAGCCCCGTTTTCCGCACATCGCCCTCGACGACCTGGACGGATCACTCACCGTACCGAACAACACAGAACACCTGACCAGGGACATTCGGGCTCGTGCGGAAAACAGGCCTAGCCGCGCAGCCGGCCGCCGCGGTCGCCTTTCGGCGTCCGCGGCGGCCGGTGAGGGCGGGTCAGGCCATGGCGGTGGCGAGCCACGTGGTCCAGGACTGCTCGGCGGGGGCCTGCTCGGTGTCGGCGAAGATGTGGTGGCCGGTCATGAGCATCCCGCCGCCGCCGACGAACCGCAGCAGGGCGTCGTCGGTGCGCACGCCGAGGAAGCCCTGGTCCACCGCGGTGTCGACCACGCCGGTGACCGTGCGGCCGTCGATGGTGAACGTCACCGGGTCGCCCTCGACGGGGTCCTTGCTCAGCCCGAGCGCGGCGGTGAGGGCGGTCCAGGCGGCGTCATGGTCGGGCTGGTGCGGGGCGAACGCGGCGACCGGCACGGCGGTGCGGCCCGGGAAGTGCTTCAGGTACAGGGCCAGCGTGCGCAGGTAGAGCGGGTTGCCCTTCTTGAGCGCGTCGTACTGCTCCTCCCAGTCGTCACCCAGGATGCCGCTGTGCACGAGGCGCAGCGCGGTCGCGGCGCCCTCGCGGCCCTCGATGAGGTACTCGAACGCCATGAACGTGCCGTCCTCGGCGGGGGTGCCCTTGTAGGCGAAGCGGTGGTGGGGCTCCCAGGCGGTGACCGTGGACTCGGCGGCGAAACCGGGCATCACCATGCGGCCGGCGCCGCCCACGCGGGGCTCGACCTCGTTGCGCCCCATGAACCAGGAGTCGATGCCGGGGCCGGTGGCGATGGCCGCCCAGACCTGCTCGGGGGTGGCGTCGAGCTCGATGTCATGGGTGAGCTGGAACTCGTGCGACATGTCAGGACTCCTCGGTCTCGGTGGCGGTGGACTCCGCCTTCGGGGGGATGCTCGGGTGAATGGCGACGACGACCCGGTGGTCGCGGCCGCCGGGGCTGTTCTCGTCGTGGTAGCGGCTCACCAGCGCGGTGACCGCCGCGGTCAGTTCCCGGGCGAACGCGGCCCGGTCCGCCGCCGAGGCGAACCGCACCGTGCCGTCCAGCGCGAACGTCGCGACCGGCTTGCCGGCCATCGTCGCCCCGGTGATGAGCTGCCCGACCTCCTTGACCATGCGCGCCGCGACGGCCAGCAGCCAGCGCGCCGACAGCCGGTCGGGAAACCGCTCGGGATCGGGCTGCACCGCGGCCAGCGCCGTCGGCGAGATCACGAACGAGGCGGCGGTGGCCCGCATCACCCGCTCGTTGACGTTGCCCTTGCGCCGCTCCTCGACCAGCTCGACCAGACCGTGGGCCTCCAGGGTCTTGAGGTGATAGTTCACCTTCTGCCGAGGCAGCCCGACGATCGCCGCGAGACTCGTCGCCGAGTGGGGCTCGGCCAGCAGCCCGAGCAGCCGGGCGCGTATCGGGTCGAGCGCGACCTCGGCCGCCGCGGCCTCTTCAATGACTCCCACTTCGAACATGCCGCAACGTTAGCCGCCGACAATTCAGTCTGTCAAGACAAAAAAGATTGTCGGCTTGAGGCGTGGCGGGGTCAGGCCGCCTGGGGCAGGAGGCCGAGGGCCGCGGCGAGGGGGCGCAGGGGGACGCCGTTGCGGCGCATCAGGGAGACCGAGCGGTTGCGGGCGTCGGCGAGGAGGCCGCGGAGGAGGTCCTCGCCGGTGACGGCGGTGCCGCCGTAGTGGGCGGCCACCTCGATGACCTTGCGGGCCCGGGAGGTGAGGGGGAGGTCGCCGGGCGGCCCGGAGAGGGTGACGCGCAGGGGGCGGGCGGGGGAGCGGCGCAGGTGCCAGCGGGACGGGTCGTCCATCGGGACCAGGGCCGACATGCGGCGCCGCACCCCGTCCAGGTCGATGCCGAGCCCGGCGAGCAACTCCCGGTCGCCGGCGGCGACGATCCCGGGGCGGATCGCCTCGGGCTCCAGCGTGAAGGCGTCCAGTTGGCCGGCGAACGGGCGGGTCTCGGCGAGCGCCAGCAGCACGGCGTCCTCGTCCAGGACACGGCGGCCGCCGTCCAGGCTCAGCAGCGCCGCGCGGATCATGGTGTGGCGGGCGGCCGGGGTGTAACGCCGGAAGATGGTCACTGCGGGCTCCTCTGGCTGTCGTGGTGTCCGCTGTCGACGCGGCGGGCATGTTTGCGGTGCGCCGACTGCCGCCGCACGCCGAGGGCGGCGGCGATCTCCTCCCAGGACCACCCCTGGGCCCGTGCGGCGCTGACGTGCACCGCCTCCAGCTCCTCGAGGAGGCGGCGCAGCGCCGCGACCGCGGCCAGCCCGACCCTCGGGTCCTGCCCGTCGGCGGCCTCGGCGAGTTCCGATGCGGTGTTCATGTCTGTCAGCATAAGCTGACATGCCCGCCCGTGTCAGCACGAGCTGACACATTGGTCCGGGTGATCAGCGGGCCAGGATGTCGTCCAGGTTGTAGTCCACCGGGCTTTCCAGTTGGGCGTAGGTGCAGGACTCCGGGGTGCGGTCCGGGCGGTAGTGGCGGAACTGGGCGGTGTGGCGGAAGCGGTTGCCTTCCATGTGGTCGTAGGCGACCTCGATCACCAGTTCGGGGCGCAGGGGGATGAAGGAGAGGTCCTTGGCGGCGTTCCAGCGGGAGATGGCGCCGGGCATGCGCTGGGTGGTGCCCTCCGTCTGGGACATCCAGCCGGCCCAGGGGTGGGCGGAGAGGTCCTCCAGGAGGTACGGCTTCAGTTCCTCCACCAGCTCGGCGCGGCGCTTCATCGGGAAGGACGCCGAGACGCCCACGTGGTGGAGGACGCCCGCGTCGTCGTAGAGGCCGAGGAGCAGGGAGCCCACGATCGGGCCGGTCTTGTGCTCGCGGTAGCCGCAGACCACGACGTCGGCGGTGCGTTCGTGCTTGACCTTGAACATCGTGCGCTTGTCCGGCTCGTACGGCTTGTCGGTGGGCTTGACGATGATGCCGTCCAGGCCGGCGCCCTCGAACATCTCGAACCACTCGTGGGCGCGCTCGTCGATGTCGGTGACGGGGGTGAGGCGCACCCGGTCACCGGCCGCGGCCATGACGTCCACCAGGCGGGCGCGGCGCTCGCTGAAGGGGGCGTCCATCAGGTTGAGGTCTCCGGTGGCGAGCAGGTCGAAGCCGATGAACGAGGCGGGGGTCTGCTCGGACAGCAGGAGCACGCGGGACTTCGCCGGGTGGATGCGGTTCTGCAGGGTGTCGAAGTCGAGTGCCTGGCCCTTGCGCACGACGATCTCGCCGTCCACCACGCAACGTTCGGGCAGCTCGCGCCGCACCGCCTCGACCAGCTCGGGGAAGTAGCGGGTGAACGGGCGTTCGTTGCGGCTGCCGAGGTACACCTCGTCGCCGTCGCGGAACACGACGCACCGGAAGCCGTCCCACTTGGGCTCGTACAGCAGGTTCCCGTCCTGCGGCGGCAGTGCCTTGATCGGCTTGGCCAGCATCGGCGCCACCGGCGGCCGGACGGGCAGGTTCATCTCGGGCGGCGGCTCCAGCGGCGGAGCGGGACGGCTCATCGGGGCTCCCGGGTGTACTTGCAGAACAGGAAACCGTCCTCTTCCAGGACGTGGGAGAGGGTCGTCGGGGTGTGCGACGGCGGGCCGTCGAGGATGCGGGCCGCGTCGCCGCCGATCAGCAGGGGGCTGACGGTCAGGCACAGCTCGTCCACGAGCCCGGCGGCCGCGAGCTGGGCGTTGATCCGGGGGCCGCCCTCGCACAGCACCCGCCCGAGGCCGCGTTCGCCCAGCGCGGCGACGGCGAGCGCCATGTCCACGCGGTCGCCGCCCGCCACGATGACGTCGGCGACCTTCGCGGCGCGGCTCCTGAGCTCGGCGGGGGCGGTCTCGGCGGTGATCACGACGGTGCGGGCCAGGGCCTCGGTGAACAGGGGAGAGGTGAGGTCGAGGTCCAGCCGGCCGGTGATGACCGCGATCGGCGGCGCGGGCGGGCGGCCCGCGCGCAGCGGCTCCCACGAGGCGCGGGGCCGGGCCGGGCCGTACCCCTCGGCGCGCACGGTGGCGGCGCCCGCCAGCACCACGTCGGCCAGGCCGCGCAGCACCCCGAACAGCCGCCGGTCGCCCTTGCTCGACAGCCCCTCGGAGAGGCCGCCGACAGAGATGCCGCCGTCGGCGCTCGCGACCATGTTGAGGCGCACCCACCGCTCGCGCGGGTAGGCGTAGGCGGCGGCCAGGTCCACATCGCCCGCCGGGCCGGGATGGATGCGTCGCACGCCCTCTACCTTGGCACAGACGCACCGGGAGCCCCAGCCGGGGGCGCCGGCGAGGGGCGGGCCGGTCAGGAGCGGGCGGTGGAGCGCAGGATGCGCATGGAGCGGTTGGTGATCTGGACGGCGCCGCCTGGAGGGGTGGTGTGCTCGGGCGGGCGTGCGGGCCAGGACTCGTCGTCGGCGGTGTCGAGCACCTGTTGCCATCCGGGGGCGAACTCGGCGCCGGGCAGGGTGAACGTGATGGGCTCGTGGTGGGCGTTGACCAGCAGCAGGAAGGAGTCGTCCGCGATGCGCTCGCCGCGCGGGCCGGGCTCGATGATCGCCTCACCGTTGAGGAACACCGCCATCGCCTTGCCGAAGCCGCTGTGCCAGTCGCTGGAGGTCATCTCCTTGCCGGACGGGGTGAGCCACACGATGTCCCGCAGGTCGCCCTCGCGGACCCGCCCCTGGAAGAACCGGCGCCGCCGGAACACCGGGTGCTGACTGCGGAACCGGGCGAGGCCCCGCACGAACGACAGCAGGCCGGCCTCGGTCCGCAGGCCGGACCAGTCCACCCAGGACACCTCGTTGTCCTGGCAGTAGGCGTTGTTGTTGCCGCCCTGGGTGCGGCCGATCTCGTCGCCGTGCAGCAACATCGGCACGCCCTGCGACACGAACAGCGTGGTCAGGAAGTTGCGGCGCTGACGGCGGCGCAGCGTGACGATGGCGGGGTCCTCCACCGGGCCCTCGGCCCCGCAGTTCCACGAGCGGTTGTCGTCGGTGCCGTCGCGGTTGTCCTCGCCGTTGGCCTCGTTGTGCTTGTGGTCGTAGGACACGAGGTCGGTGAGGGTGAAGCCGTCGTGGCAGGTCGGGAAGTTGATGGACGCGACGGGACGGCGCCCGCTGTTGGCGTACAGGTCGGAGGAGCCGGTGATGCGCGAGGCGAACTCCGGCAGCACCGAGGGGCCGCCGCGCCAGAAGTCGCGCACGCTGTCGCGGTACTTGCCGTTCCACTCGGTCCACAGCGGCGGGAAGTTGCCCACCTGGTAGCCGCCCGGCCCGACGTCCCACGGCTCGGCGATGAGCTTGACCTGCGAGATCACCGGGTCCTGCTGGATGAGGTCGAAGAACGACGACAGCCGGTCCACGTCGTGAAGCTCGCGGGCCAGCGCGGCGGCGAGGTCGAACCGGAAGCCGTCCACGTGCATCTCCAGCACCCAGTACCGCAGCGAGTCCATGATCAACTGAAGGGCGTGGGGGGAGCGGACGTTGAGGGAGTTGCCGCAGCCGGTGTAGTCGAGCAGCAGGCGGCGGTCGGCGTCCAGCAGCCGGTAGTACGAGGCGTTGTCGATGCCGCGGTACGCCAGCGTGGGGCCCATGTGGTCGCCCTCGGCGGTGTGGTTGTACACCACGTCGAGGATCACCTCGATGCCCGCCTCGTGCAGGGCCCGCACCATGGCCTTGAACTCCGGCACCTGCTCGCCGCGCTGCCCCGAGCTGGAGTAGGTGTTGTGCGGCGCGAGGAAGGCGATGGTGTTGTAACCCCAGTAGTTGGTGAGCCCGCGGGCCACCAGGGCGTGCTCGGGCACGAACTGGTGCACCGGCATCAGCTCCACGGCGGTCACACCGAGGCCGAGCAGGTGGTCGACGACCGCCGGGTGGGCGAGGCCGGCGTAGGTGCCGCGCTGGTGCTCGGGCACGTCGGGGTGGCGCATGGTGAGCCCGCGCACGTGCGCCTCGTAGATGACGGTCTGGTGGTACGGCGTGCGCGGCGGCCGGTCGTCGCCCCAGTCGAAGAACGGGTTGACCACGACGTTCTTCGGCATGAACGGCGCGCTGTCGGCGGGGTTCGGCCGGGCCGGGTCGGTGAACTGGTAGGAGAACAGCGAGCGGTCCCACTGGACCTCGCCCTCGACGGCCTTGGCGTAGGGGTCGAGCAGCAGCTTGCCGGGGTCGCAACGGTGGCCCCGCGCCGGGTCGTCCGGCCCGTGCACGCGGTAGCCGTACCGCTGGCCGGGGCCGACGCCGGGGAGGTAGCCGTGCCAGACGAAGCCGTCGACCTCCGGCAGGTCGATGCGAGTCTCGTTCCCGGCGTCGTCGAAGAGACAGAGCTCGATCCGTTCGGCGACCTCGGAGAAGAGCGCGAAGCTCGTCCCCCTGCCGTCCCAGGTGGCGCCGAGGGGATACGGCTCTCCCGGCCATACCTCACGCATGTAGCCTCATCGTGGTCGTGGAACGGTCCGCGGTGCCGCCCGATCCCGTGGCATGTGTCCCTTTCGTGACCCGGCGCCCGGCCGCTCCTTCCAGTGGTCCGACGTGAGGCTCCGTTGCCGTGGACCGGGACGTCCGCGTCCTGGCGCTACTGTCGATGGTAGGGCCGGTCGCTCGATTTACCAGATCTTTCGCTGCCGGTGGTCCGCTGGTCACGACACGTCAAGCTACCTGAATACTGATAAATCCGGACATAGAATGGCCCCCGGCGGCGGGATGCCACACGGGGGCCGTCGAACCGGCCTCGCCGGACGGGTCAGACCAGTTCGGCGTTCAACGTGATCGTGGTGCCGGTGAGGGCCTTGCTGACCGGGCAGTTGGTCTTGGCGGTCTCGGCGGCCGTCTGGAAGTCCTCGGCCGAGATGCCGGGCACCTGGGCGCGGACCGAGAGCACGATGCCGGTGATGCCCTCACCCGGCTGGAACGTCACGTCCGCCCGGGTCTCCACCGACTGCGGCGGCGTGCCCGCCTGGGCGAGGCCGTGGGACAGCGCCATGGAGAAACACGAGGAGTGCGCCGCCGCGATGAGCTCCTCGGGGCTGGTCTTGCCGTTGGCCTGCTCGGCGCGCGAGGGCCAGGACACGTCGAACGTGCCGACCCCGGAGCTGTTGAGCTCGACCACGCCGTAGCCCTGGAGCAGCGCGCCCTTCCACTGCGTGGTGGCGGTACGAGTCGTCGCCATCGCGACCATCCTTCCGATGCTGGATCTGTTACAAGCCGAACCTACACGCGCGCCTGGTGCGCCCGGTGCTCGGCACGGACCAGATCCTCCACCTCCGCCCGCTGCCCGAGGAAACCGGGGGAGCGCTTCAGCTCGAGCGCCCGTTCGGCCGGCAGGTCCACGATCATGTCGCGGGCCACCCGGCCGGGGTCGCAGGACAGCACCAGCACCCGGCCGCCGAGGAACACGGCCTCCTCCACGTCGTGCGTGACCATGATCACGGTGGTGGGCTCGTCCCGCCACACCTGGCGCACGAAGACCTGCATGTCCTCCTTGGTCTGCACGTCCAGGGCGCCGAACGGCTCGTCGAGCAGCAGCACCCGCGGCGAGCAGGCCAGCGCCCGCGCGATCGCCACCCGCTGCTGCTGGCCGCCGGACAGCCGGCCGGGCAGCGCCGCGGCCATGTCCCGCAGCCCCACCTCGTCCAGCAGCCGGGCCACCCGCGCGTCCCGCTCACGGCGCGGCACGCCGAGGGCCTCAAGGCCGAACGCGACGTTGCGCGCGACGCTGCGCCACGGGTACAGCGAGGCCGTCTGGAACACCAGGCCGCGCTCCGGGCCCGGCCCGGTGACCTCCTGGCCGTCCAGCAGCACCCGCCCGGTGGTGGGGCGGGTCAGCCCGGCGATCAGCGAGAGCAGGGTGGACTTGCCCGAGCCGCTGGCGCCCACCACGCAGACGAACTCCCCGGCGGCGACGGTGAGGTCCAGGTCCGCCAGCACCGGGCGTCCCTGGACGAACTCCTTGCCCACCGACGAAAGGCGCAGTGTCACGCCGACCACCGCCCCACGCGGACGCGCACCAGGCGCAGCGTCACGTCGATGGTGAGGCCGATCAGCCCGATCACCACGAGGATCGCGAAGATCTTGTCGGTCTGCAGGAACCGCTGGGCCCGCGTGATGCGGTAGCCGAGCCCGGAGGTGGCCGCGATCAGCTCGGCCACCACCACGAAGTTCCACGCGGCCGCCGCGTTCACCCGCATCGCGTCGATCATGCCGGGCAGCGCGTACGGGAACACGACCCGGGCGGCCACCCGCGCCCGTCCCGCGCCGAGCGTCGCCGACACCTCCAGGAGCCGCCGGGGCACCTGCCGCACCGCGTCCGCGGTCATCAGGGTGTTGAAGAACACCACGCCGAGCACCAGCAGCGCCACCTTGGACGCCTCGCCGATGCCGAGCCAGATGATCAGCAGCGGGATGAACGCCGAGGCGGGCAGGTAGCGCAGCAGCCCGATCATCGGCTCCAGCAGGGCCTGCGCCGCGGGCAGCGCCCCCATGGTGAAGCCCAGCGGCACCGAGACGAGCACCGCGAGCACGAAGCCGAGGCCGATCCTGCCGAGGCTCGCGGCGAGGTCCGACCACAGCTCCCCGCTCGCCGCCATCTCCGCCCCCGCGGACCACACGGCGGCGGGGGAGGGCAGGAACGCCGGGTCCATCGCCCCGCTCGCGCTGAGGGCGGTCCAGGCGGCCAGCGGGACGAGCACGGACGCCGCGCGCAGCGTCCAGGCGACCGGCGCGGACACGCCGCCGTGCAGCAGCCGCACCCGCCGCGCCCGGGGCGCGGCGGCCGGCGGGGCGTCCATGACGGTTCCCGTGCTCACGGCTGTATCGCCATGACGAACTTCGGTTCCAGCAGCCCGTCCAGCGTGGGGGCGGTGTCCACCAGCTTGCTCGCGACCAGGAAGTCGGAGATCTGCTTGGCCCGCGCGGGCAGTTCGCCGGTGAACGCCGCGCGGTTCTGCTCCAGCGTGAAGATCGTGGTGCCCTTGTCGTAGGTCTGGTAGTCCGCGACGCTCACCCCGGCGCGCTTGGCCATGATCTCCAGGGCCTTGTCCCGGTTGGCGGAGATCCACGCCAGCGTGTCGAACCACGTCTTCACCAGGGCCTGCACACTCTTGGCGTCCCGGTCGAGCAGGTCCTTGGTCACCACCAGGTGGTCGGGGATCGCGCCGGGGAAGTCGGCGGACGTCGCGATGGCCGCGCTGCCCGGCCGCTTCAGCGCGGTCGTGGTGAACGGCGCGAACACCCCGACCGCGTCCACCCGCCCGGCCACGAACGCGGCGGCGGCCGCGTCGGTGGGCAGTGGCTGGAACGTCACGTCCGCCTCGGTCAGCCCGGCCTTCTCCAGCGCGAGCAGCAGCAGGTAGTGGTCCACGGTGCCCTGCTCGGCGGCCACCGTCATGCCCTTGAGGCCGGCGACGGACGTCACGCCCTCCTTGGCGATGATCTGGTCGTTGCCGGTGGAGTTGTCGTTGACCAGCACGACGGTCTCCTTGGCGCCGCCCGCCACCGACGCGAGGGTGTCGTTGAGCGTCTGGCTGTTGGCGTCGATGTTGCCGGTGGCCAGGGCGTTCAGGCTGTCGGTGTAGCTGTCGAAGTACTTCAGCTCCACCTGCACGCCGTTCTTGGCGAACAGCCCCTGTTCCTGCGCGACCTGCCAGGGGAACCAGCCGGGCCAGGCGCTGAAACCCAGCGTGATCTTGGGGGTGGCGCCGCCGGACGGCTCGGCGGGATCCTGCCCGGCGCCGCCGCAGCCCGTGGTGAGGGCGAGCAGGACGGCGACCGGGAGGACGAGGCGACGGAACATCACTCAGCTCCCCTTTCGGGAGTGTCGTGCGTGGAGGGCTGCGCCGGGCGCTTCGGCAGGTGGCCGGACCGGACCAGGCACCCGAGGGTGTCGCAGATGACCCGGGTGGCGATGAGGGCGGTGATCTCGGCGTTGTCGTACGGCGGGGCGCACTCGACGACCTCGATGCCCGCGAGCGGGCGGGCGTCCGCGATGAGCTGGATGAACTTCAGCACCTCGCGCGGCAGGAACCCGCCGGGCTCGGGCCAGCCGGTGCCCGGGACGAACGCCGCGTCCAGGCAGTCCACGTCGAACGACAACCAGACCGCCTCCGCGCCGTCCCAGGCGACCTCCAGGGCACGTTCGGCGGCGGCCTCGATGCCCATCTCGACGCAGTCGGTGACCGTCATGATGGTGGTGCCGCGCTCGCGGCCCACCTTCACGCCGGGGCGGGGGGCCTGCCAGCCGCCGATGCCGATCTGCACGAGGTTCTTCGGCGGCACGTTCGGGATGTCGGTCGCGTGGAACCACGGCGTGGTGTGCATCCGCTCGTCCAGGTCGGTCTCCTGGGTGTCCACGTGCCGGTCGAAGTGGATGATCCCGACGTTGCCCTGGACGTGCTCGGCGATCCCGCGCACCGTGGGGTAGCCGATGGAGTGGTCGCCGCCGAGCACCACGGGGAACGCGCCGCTGGCGTAGACGTGGGAGACCGCCTTGCTGATCTGGTCGAACGTCTTCTCGATGTTGGCCGGGATGGTGAACACGTCCCCGAGGTCCGCGATGGTGATGGACTCCCGCAGGTCCACCCCGAGCTCGAAGCTGTACGGCCCGTACAGCGCCGAGATCTTGCGGATGCCCTGCGGCCCGAACCGCGTGCCCGACCGGTAGGTGGTGCCGCCGTCGAACGGCGCCCCGAGCACCGCCACGTCGTACTCGCCGCACCGGCGCACGTCCTCCAGGTACGGCGCCTTGAGGAAGGTGTTGATGCCCGCGAAGTGCGGCAGCTCGCCGCGGGAGAAGGTCGGGATGGTCCGGTCGACGATGGAGTCCGCTCCCGGGAGCCCCAGCTCCAGCCCGCGCTCGATCTCGCGCCGGTGCATGGTGAGCGGCAGCTCCGCCTCGCGCTCCACGGCGTACCGGGCCTCGGGTCCATAGTGATCGTGAAGGTGACCCATGGCACTCCCTCTCGGAAAATGCCTCACACAGGAGGCAGCCGACAAGACTGTCTCCCGGGTTTTTGTCCCGCCGTGGAACGCCCGTCCCACCGGACGAGCGCCTGCATCTCTCGGACCAGCCCCTCGCCCCGCGGGCCGAGGACGGAACCCTAGATGCGCCTCACCCGTTGACGGGTGAGTCCCCTTCATGACAGCGCCGCGCTGTTTCCTCCGCGTTTCCACGCGGTAGCGGATCGGTGACGGGCGTGCTCGGCCGCCACGGCGGCCCCATCCGCCGGGGTGCCACGGCGTGGTGCTCGCACCATGGTGATGTTAGCGCTCTCATTCGGGGATTTCTCTTACCAGACGCCAGAGAGGTGCTGTTCTCGCTGGGCGGAGTGTCAGGTACTAGATCCATAAAATCGTTCGCATGTGACCGCTCCCACTCCACTGATATCTGATATCTCGTAAATGCCGCGGGCTGCGCGCACGCCCGGCCCGGAGCGTCCCGGCGGTGCGCCGGGCCGCCGTCCACCGAGGTCCGGCCTGCCGTCCACCCGGGATCCGGAGCCTGTGCCGGCGGAACGCCGGCCGTCCCGGCGGCCCCGGAAACGCGCGCGGAAACGACAGAGCGGCATCCGTGTAAAACCTCTAGTCAGGTGCCGCAGAGAATGGCCGTTCGAGAAATCGCGGTGAATGTCGGCCCGAATTCTCCGGCCACGCCTGTATCGGCGTGACGGCGTTCTCATGCCGCGGGACCCCCGGCTCCGGTCTCCGGCCGGGAGTCTCGACGACGGCGGGCGCAGGCCGCTCTGGCAGGCGTGATCGCAGGAGAGGCCGCCGGACTCCCGCCGCCGCGGGGCGGGTCCGTATTCCGAAAATTTCCGGGTCCGTGTTGCCGGGAGACTCCGGTCAGCGGCTTTACCAGGACCTGGGATGACCGCTGTCCCGGGCGTTGACCGGGGTCTTGACTTGGCTCTACCCGGCGCCTATATTTCCGCGTTATTAACAATGCTTTCTGAAACTTTCGGCTCGCATCGCCGCGTAGTTTTCCCGCCCCCGGCGGGACGACTCCGTGCCTCGCCGGGCGCCGCGGACGCACGATGACCGATGACACGGAGGCGCGAGGATGAGCACAGCCGGGACGGTCGACGCCTCCCCTGGCGTCCGGGAGCCGCGCGAGCCCGAGCCGCCCCCGTCCCGTCGCAAACGCCCTCCGGACCGCACCTGGCGCCAGGCGTTGCGCCGCGACTGGCGGTTGTACTCGCTGGCGATCCTCCCGCTCGTGTTCTTCCTGGTCTTCCGGTACCTGCCGATGATCGGCAACGTGATCGCGTTCCGGAAGTTCGAGCCCGGCGGCAGCGTGCTCGGCGAGGAGTGGGCGGGCCTGCGCTACGTGCGCATGTTCCTCAACGATCCGACGTTCTGGCACGTGTTCACCAACACGCTGATCATCGGCGGGCTGACGCTGCTGTTCTGCTTCCCCATGCCGATCGTGCTCGCGCTGCTGATCAACGAGGTGCGGCACCAGCGCCTCAAGCGGTTCGTCCAGTCGGTGTCCTACCTGCCGCACTTCCTCTCGATGGTGGTCGTGGCCGGCCTCATCTACGAGCTGCTGTCGGTGGACGGCCCGGTGAACCAGCTCCTGCGCGCGGTGGGGGACGACCCCATCGCGTTCCTGCAGGAGCCGGAGTGGTTCCGCACGATCTACGTCTCCTCGGAGATGTGGCAGACCGTCGGCTGGGGGACGATCCTCTACCTGGCCGCGCTCACGACGATCGACGACCAGTTGTACGAGGCGGCCCGCATCGACGGCGCCGGCCGCTGGCGCCAGATCTGGCACGTGACCCTGCCCGGGATCCGGCCGACGGCGGTCACCCTGCTGATCCTCAACATCGGCGCGTTCATGGCGGTCGGGTTCGAGAAGGTCCTGCTGCTGTACAACCCGCTGACGTACCCGACGGCCGACGTGATCACCACGTACCTGTACCGGATCGGCCTGTTCTCCAACAGCTTCAGCTACGCCGCGGCGATCGGCCTGTTCGAGGCGCTGATCGGGCTGATCCTGGTCTTCTCGGCGAACCTGATCTCCCGTCGATCGGTGGGGACGAGCCTGTGGTGACCATGCACACGAGCCGGGGCCAGCGGGTCTTCCGGGTCGTCAACGGCGTCGTCCTGACGCTCGTCGTGATCGTGACCCTGTACCCGTTCGTCAACATCGTCGCCCGCTCGCTCAGCGACGAGTACGCCATCAGGTCGGGCCAGGTGAACCTCATCCCCCGCGGGTTCACGCTCAAGACGTACGAGTACATGATCTCCGACCCGACGTTCTGGACGAACTACCGCAACACCGTGGTGTACACGGTCGTCGCCACGGTGATCGCGATGGTCATGACCACCTGCTACGCCTATGTGCTGTCCAAGAGGCATCTGAAAGGCCGCACGGCCCTGATCGGGATCGCCGTCTTCACCATGTTCTTCTCCGGCGGCCTCATCCCCAACTACGTCCTGATCACCAGCCTCGGGCTCAAGGACAGCATCTGGGCGATCGTGCTGCCCAACGCCGTCAACGTCTTCAACCTCCTGATCATGAAGACGTTCTTCGAGGGGCTGCCGGTCGAGCTGGAGGAGGCCGCCGCGATCGACGGCATGAGCACGTACGGCATCCTGCTGCGGATCGTGCTGCCGCTGTCGAAGGCGGTGATCGCCACGATGACGCTCTTCTACGCCGTCGCCTTCTGGAACTCGTGGTTCGCCGCCTTCCTCTACATGAGCCAGGCCGACCTCTTCCCGGTGACCGTCTACCTGCGCAACCTGATCGCCGGCGCCACCACCGCGACGTCGATCGGCGCCGACGCCGGCGACCTGACGGTGGCCGCCAACATCAAGGCGGTGACGATCGTGCTCACGATCCTCCCCATCATCGGGATCTACCCCTTCGTCCAGCGGTACTTCGTCCGCGGGGTCATGCTCGGCGCGGTCAAGGGATGAGGACATCGGCTCCGGCCCGGACGCTGCCCACCCCCCCGAGAAAGGACCCCCATGTACGAGATGAACCGGCGTCAGGCGATCGTCGCCATCGGCGCGTTCCTCGCGCTCGCCGGCTGCGGCGGCGACGAGCAGCCCAAGAAACCGGCCGGTGACGACTTCACGGGCAACCGGGACGGCGCGATGTCTAGCTACGGCCCCGGCACCCAGTTCAAGGCCGCCGTGCCGCTCACGTTCAGCGTCCTCTACAACAACCACCCGTTCTATCCGATCAAGAACGACTGGTTGTTCTGGTCGGAGCTCACCAAGCGGACCAACGTGACGCTGCAGCCGAGCGTGGTGCCGCTCAGCGACTACGAGAACAAGCGCAGCCTGCTGATCGGCGCCGGTGACGCCCCGCTCATCATCCCGAAGACCTACCCCGCCCAGGAGACCCCTTTCGTCGCCTCCGGTGCCATCCTCCCGGTCAGCGACTACATGGACCTGATGCCGAACTTCAAGGACAAGATCGCCAAGTGGAACCTCCAGGGGGACGTCGACACCCTGCGCCAGGCGGACGGCCGCTTCTACCTGCTCCCCGGCCTCCACCAGGACTACTGGGTGGACTACACGCTGGCCGTCCGCGAGGACATCATGGAGAAGCTCGGGCTCAAGGTCCCGGAGACCTGGGACGACGTGTACACCATGCTGAAGGCGATGAAGGCGGAGTACCCCGACTCCTACCCCCTGTCCGACCGCTGGAGCATCCCCACGGTCGGCGGCAACCTGCTGAACATCCTCGGCGCGTCCTACGGGGCACCCGGCGGCTGGGGCTACCGCAACGGCGTGATCTGGGACTCGGCCGCCCAGAAGTTCGCGTTCACCGGCGCCACCGAGCAGTACAAGCAGGTGCTCCAGTACCTCAACAAGCTGGCGCAGGAGAAGCTGCTCGACCCCGAGACCTTCACCCAGACCGACGAGCAGGCGATCCAGAAGCTGGTGTCGGGCAAGTCCTTCGTGATCAGCACCAACGCGCAGACGCTGGTCAACGAGTACCGGCCGCCGCTGTTGAAGGCGAACCCGGACGCCAGGCTCGTGAAGATCCCGCGGCCGTACGGGCCGCTCGGGCCGATCAAGGCGGCCCCGCACGAGACCCGCCTGGAGAACGGCATCATGATCTCCAAGAAGGCCCGCGACAGCAAGAACTTCGTCGCCATGATGCAGTTCATCGACTGGCTCTGGTACTCCGACGAAGGCCAGGTGTTCGCCAAGTGGGGCGTCGAAGGCACCACCTACACCAAGGACGGCTCCGGCAAGTTCAAGCCGGCGCCTGACGTCGATTTCGTCGGCCTCAACCCCAAGGGGGCCAAGCACCTGCAGAAGGACTTCGGCTTCCACAACGGCGTGTTCGCTTACGGCGGGACCACCGAGCTGCTCCAGTCGACCTTCTCCGACGAGGAGGTGGCGTTCCAGAAGGTGATGAACGCCCGTAAGGCCCTGCCGGTGGAGCCGCCGCACCCGCTCACCGACGAGGAGCGCGAGCAGGCGACGTTGTGGGAGTCGCCGCTGAAGGACCACGTCACCCAGAACTCGCTGAAGTTCATCCTCGGCAAACGCGACTTCGGCGACTGGGCCGCCTACGTCGCCGAGCTGGAGGGCAAGAGCATGGGGGCCTACGTCAACCTGGTGAACGGCGCCTACGAGCGGTACAAGAAGGAACACGGCTGACCGCCAGGCCGGCCGCGCCCGCACCGGGCGCGGCCGGCCGGCGCGCGAGCGAAGGACCATGACGCCTGGAGTCTTCTGGATGACCGACACGACCGGCAGGACCGACACGACCGGCAGGACCGAGACGACCGGCAGGACCGAGACGACCGGCAGGACCGACACGACCGGTGTGATCGGCGGGACCGGCGGGACCGGAACGGCCGGCGCGGCCGGCGCGCCGGCGTTCGGCCGAGGACCTCTTTCCCGCGTCTCCGCGTACGTCTACACCCTGCTCGTGGTCGAGCTCCTGTTCCTCGCCGCCACGCTGCCGGGCCTCGTGGGGCTGATGCTGCTCGACCGGCACGCGGCCAACCTGCCGCTCGCCGCGGTGTGCCTGCTGCCGGTCGGCCCCGCGCTGTCGGCCGCGGTGTACGCGGTGCGCCACCGCCGCCTGGACCTCACCGACCTCCAGCCCGCGGCGGCGTTCCGGCGCGGCTACAAGGCCAACGTCCGCGGTGTCCTGAAGCTCTGGGTGCCCTGGCTGGCGTGGATGACGATCCTCGGGACCAACCTCGCGAACTTCGCCGCGAGCGGCGTCCCCGACTGGTGGGCCGTGGTGTCGGTCGTCGTCGCGGTGGCGGCGGCCCTGTGGGGCGCCAACGCGCTGGTGATCACGTCGTTGTTCACGTTCCGCGCACGGGACGTGGCCCGGCTGTCGGCGTACTTCCTCACCCGTTCCCCCCGGGCGGCGCTCGGCAACGCGGGCCTGCTCGTGGTGGCGGCCGTCCTCACGCTGGCCGCGTCCGAGGCGGTGCCGGCGCTGCTGGTCTCGGTGTTCGCGGCGGTGCTGCTGTCGAACGGCCGCACGATGATCGCCGAGGTCCGGGACAGGTTCACTGCCTCATGACCGCGAGGCAAGGCGTCCACCCCGCGTGGCTGCCGCCGGAGGCGTTCCGGGCGATCGGATCGCGCCGCACGATCGTGCTCGGCGACGGCCCTCTGGCCGGCACCGTACGGGACGAGGTGGCCGAGGCCCGCGCCCGGTACGGCGGCGCCGGCGGCCCGCCGTACGACCTCGTGCTCGCGCTCGCCGCGACCAGGCCCCTGCCCGCCGCCGCCGAGGCGGTCCTGGCCGAGTCCGCGCGGCGGTCCGGCGGCCCGATCGGGGACGAGGGGTTCGTGCTCGCCCGCCGCGACGGCGTCACGGTGCTGCTCGCGGGCGGCCCGGCCGGCCTGCTGTACGGCCTGTTCCACGTGGTGCGGCTCGGCGAGCGGGCGTTCGGGGCCGCGTTCCCGGCCGAGCACCACCGGCCCGCGACGCGCCTGCGGGTGCTCGACCACTGGGACAACGTGGACGTGCACCCGGTGATGGGCCAGGTCGAGCGCGGCTACGCGGGCGGCTCGATCTTCTGGCGGGACGGCGCCCCGCGCGGCGACCTCGCACGGGTGCGGGCCTACGGGCGGCTGCTTGCCGCGTGCGGGGTCAACGCGGTCACGGTGAACAACGTGAACGTGCACGCCACCGAGGCGCGCCTGCTGACCGAGCGGCTCGGCGACGTCGCCGCGATCGCGGACACGCTGCGGCCGTACGGCGTCAGGGTGCATCTGGCGGTCGGGTTCTCCTCGCCCGTCGACCCCGGCGGGCTGCCGACCGCCGACCCGCTCGACGACGACGTGCGCGAATGGTGGGCCGGAGCCACCGAACGGGTCTACGGGATGATCCCTGACTTCGGCGGCTATCTGGTGAAAGCCGACTCCGAGGGGCGGCCCGGCCCCTTCGCGTACGGGCGCGGCCACGCCGAGGGGGCGAACATGCTGGCCGAGGCGCTGGAGCCGTTCGGCGGCGTCGTGCGCTGGCGCGCCTTCGTGTACGACCACCGGCAGGACTGGCGCGACCGGTCCACCGACCGGGCCCGCGCGGCCTACGACCACTTCGTCCCGCTGGACGGCCGGTTCAGGGACAACGTGATCCTCCAGGTGAAGCACGGCCCGATGGACTTCCAGGCACGCGAGCCGGTGTCGCCCCTCATCGCGGCCATGCCGGCCACCCGCCTCGCCGTGGAGTTCCAGGTGACGCAGGAGTACACCGGCCAGCAGCGGCACGTGTGCCACCTCGCCCCCATGTGGAGCGAGGTGCTCGGTTTCCGTCCCTCCGGGCCGGGCGGGCCGGACGTCGCCGGCATCGTCGCGGGCGCGGACGGCGGGCTGGCGGGTGTGTCCAACGTGGGCGACGACGCCTACTGGACCGGCCACCCGCTCGCCCAGGCCAACCTCTACGCGTTCGGCCGGCTCGCCTGGGCGCCGGGGGCGGACCCGGGCGCGATCCTCGACGAGTGGATCGGCCTGACCTTCGCGGCGGCCGGTGACCTGGAGCGGCTGCGCCGTACCCTGCACGCGATCATGGACGGCTCCTGGCGCACCTACGAGCGGTACACCGCGCCGCTCGGCGTCGGGTTCATGGTCAGTCCCGGCCACCACTACGGCCCCCACGTGGACGGCTACGAGTACTCCCCCTGGGGCACCTACCACCACGCCGACCGCGACGGCGTCGGCGTGGACCGCACCCGCGCCACCGGCACCGGGTTCACCGGCCAGTACCCGCCGCCCTGGTCGGAGGTGTACGAGTCCCTCGAACGGTGCCCCGACGAGCTGCTGCTGTTCTTCCACCACGTCCCGTACGGGCACGTGCTGCGCGGCGGGTCCACCGTCGTCCAGCACATCTACGACACCCATTTCGCCGGTGTCGAGGAGGTGGCGGCGGCGCGGTCGCGGTGGGAGGGGCTCGCCGGAGTGGTGGACCCGGACCTGCACGCCCGCGTGACGGCCCTGTTCGACGAGCAGTTCCGCTGCGCGACCGAGTGGCGCGACCAGGTGAACGCGTATTTCTTCCGCAAGTCCGGCGTGCCGGACGCGCGCGGCCGCCCCATCCCGTGACACCTGGGAGGCGGGCCCCCGGCGGGGCCCGCCTCCGTCGGTGTCCCTCAGGGGCGTGTCACCATGCCCTCCTGGCTCAGGAGGCGGTGCAGTTCAGTGCGGGGGTGGCGGCGGTGCCGCCGCCGGATCAGCGCGCTCTCTGGATCACCGCGGCGCCGAGGGGGGCCACGGTGACCTCGCCGGTGACGGGTGTCCCGGTGAGGAGGTCCGTCCCCTCACCGGTGAGGGGGACGGTGGCGGTGAGGTCGGCGCTGTGGTTGAGGAGGAAGAGGTATTCGTGTCGTTCGTCCTCGCGCACCGTGCATTCGAGGTGGGCCGGAAGCCCTTCGAAACGGCTGCGCACGCCCGCGGCCCGCACCTCCTCCAGCACCGTGGCGGCGAAGGCGTCGTCGTTCAGGAGGGTGGCGAAGTAGACGACCCGGCCGGAGCCGAAGGAGTTCGCCACGACCGCGGCCCTGCCCGCCAGCAGCCCGTCGGTGTACGTGGCGAGCGCCGTCCCGGTCTCCAGGTGGATGTCCTCCCGCCACCAGCTCGCGGTCGCCGTGCGGCCGCCGGAGAACCGGACGGCGAACTCCTCGCCGGGACGCGCCGGCCAGTACTCGTCGATCTTGGCGCCGATGAGCCGGCGGAACGCCCCGGGGTAACCGTCGGGGCGCACGCGGTTGCACGCGTCCACCACGCCGGAGAAGAAGGACATCAGGACCGTGCCGCCCGCGCGGGCGAACGCGGTGACGGCCTCCGCCCCCTCGTCGTCGATGAGGTAGGCGTTGGGGACGACCAGCACCTTGTAGGGGTTCAGGTCACTGCGCGGGGACACGACGTCGACGGCGTGGTGGTGCTCCCACAGCGGGGTGTAGTGCCGCATGACGGTCTCGGGGTAGCTGAAGTCGTTCCTCGGCAGCCCGGCGACCTCCTCCAGCCCCCACCAGCCGTTCCAGTCGAACAGGACGGCGATGCCGGCGCGGCTGGTCGTCCCGGCCACGGGGGACAGCAGGCGCACCTCGCGGCCGAGATCGGCGACCTCGCGGAAGGTCCGCGAGTCCGGGCCGGAGTGCGGCAACATCGCCGAGTGGAAACGCTCCTGCCCGCCGCGGCCGGCCCGCCACTGGAAGAACATCACCGAGTCGGCGCCGCGTGACACCGCCTGGAGCGAGCCGAGGCGCATCCGTCCGGGCTCCTTGACGACGTTGAGCTTCCACTGGCTGACCGCACTGGCGGCCTGCTCCATCAGCAACCACGGGCGACCTCCCTTGAGCGAGCGGAACAGGTCGAACTGGAAGGCCGCCGGGACGTGGGAGCCGGGATCGGCCGGGTCGGGATAGATGTCGAGCGCCGCCGCGTCCTCCTCCTCGGCCCACCTCCAGTAGTCGGCGTTGCGGTAGAAGCGCATGAAGTTGGTCAGGACCGGGATGTCGGTGCGGTAGGAGCGGACGATGTCCCGTTCGGCGATGTAGCACTCCAGCAGGGCGTCGGAGGTGAAGCGCTTGAAGTCGAGGATGCGGCTGGGGTTCATCCACGTGCGCGGGTGCTCGGGCACCGCGATCTGGTCCCAGCCGGTGTAGACCTGCCCCCAGAACCGGGTGCTCCAGGCGTCGTTCAGGGCCTGCAGGTCGCCGTACCTTCTCCTGAGCCAGAGCCGGAAGTTGACCGAGGCGGCCTCGTTGTAGGCCGTCGGGCCGTACTCGTTGCTGATGTGCCACATCACCAGCGCCGGGTGGTAGGAGTAGCGCTCGGCCAGTCGGGTGGTGATGGCGGCGGCGTACTCCCGGTAGATCGGGGACGAGGGGTCGTAGTGCAGGCGGTTCCCGAAGCCGAACCTGCGGCCGTCCGCCATGACGGGGAAGACCTCGGGGTGCTTGTGCGTCAGCCAGACCGGCGGCGCCGCGGTGGGGGTGGCCAGGTTGACGCCGATGCCGTTCTTGTGGAGGAGGTCCATGACCTCGTCGAGCCAGCCGAACTCGTACTTGCCGGGCTCGGGTTCCAGTGACGCCCACGCGAAGACGCCGAGCGAGACGAGGTTCACGCCGGCCTCGCGCATGAGCCGGACGTCCTCCCGCCAGATCTCCGGTCGCCACTGCTCGGGGTTGTAGTCGCCGCCGTACGCCAGGCCGCCGATCCGCCTCCTGAAGGCGTGCATGCGGTGATCGGTCATCTGAGAGCTCCCGTGGTGATGCGGGCCGGCCGTGCCGGAGGAGGAGCCGTGCCTGTGCCGGCCGATCGCCGGAGGCCGCGCCCGCGGCCGACGATGGCTGACGCAATTGATTACCTCGTTTTTCTGCATCGGATGGTGGCACGGCCTAAAACACGCGTCAATGAAAAGGCCGAGAAACTGCCGCTCAGACGGCTGTTGCGGAGAATTCGCAAGGAATATTCGTTGTTTCATTGCACAGAGTTGCATTACCGGGATAACGTCGCGACTGGCCGCGGGAAAGGAGAGGGATGTCCACCGGACCGACCATGGCGACCGTCGCGAAGGTCGCCGGCGTCTCGGTGCCCACCGTGTCACGCGTCCTCGCCGGCAAGCCGAACATCTCCGAGGAGACCCGCGAGCGCGTGCGGGAGGCGGCGCGTGCCATCGGCTACGTGGTCCCGAAGGAGTTCCGGCGGGGCCGCGGCAGGATGGTCGACCTTCTCATCACGAGCACCGCACCGGCGTGGGCGGGAGAGCTGGTCGCCGGTGCCGAGCGTGCCGCCTACTCCTCCGGGTACACGCTGGCGCTCACCGTGACGAGCCATCCGCGGTTCGAGCTCGCGGAGTGGACGCAGGCACGGCGCTCCCGCCCGTCGGACGGTGTTCTGCTCGTCCTCTCCGATGCCCGCCACGACGACGAGATCGCCGCGCTGGCGCAGGTGCCGGGGCCGCTCGTCCTGGTCGACCCCGTGGGCACCCGGGAGTCGGAGGTCCCGACGGTCGGCGCGACCAACTGGTCCGGCGGCGAGGCGGGGGCCCGCCATCTGCTCGACATCGGTCACCGGCGCGTGGGCTTCATCGGCGGGCCGCGCGCGATGCGGTGCACGCGAGAGCGGTACGAGGGATACCTCGCCGCGCACCGGGAGTTCCGCGTCGCCCCCGACCCGTCGCACAGCCGGTACGGCGACTTCACGGTCACGGCGGGCGCCGAGCACGGCGGGGCGCTGCTCGACCTCCCGGCCCCGCCCACCGCCGTCCTCGCCTGCTCCGACATCCAGGCGGCGGGGGTGTACCAGGCCGCTCTCAAGCGAGGGCTCCGCGTGCCGGAGGACGTCTCGGTCGTCGGGTTCGACGACGTGCCGATCTGCGCGATGCTCGCCCCTCCGCTGACGACGGTCCGCCAGCCGCTCGCGGAGATGGCCGCGGAGGCCGTGCGTCTCATCGTGCAGGAGCAGTCACGGCGGGGCTCGGCGAGCGGGCGCAGGGTGGAGATCGCGACGTCGCTCGTCGTGCGGGAGAGCACCGCCCCGCCGGCCGGCGGTGGCACGCCATGAGCGGCGGCGGACACGGGCGGGTGGGGGTGCGGATGACGACGGTCGCGCAGGTCGCGAACGTCTCCCAGAGCGTCGTGTCGAAGGTGCTCAACGAACGGCCGGGGGTGTCGGACGCGGTCCGGTCGCGTGTCATGGAGGCGGTGCGGGCGACAGGGTACGAATGGCGCCGGCGCAGATCGCGCACGGAGACGATCGAGGTGGTGTTCGGCACCGTCGTGAACGCCCTCAACGCGCCGTTCCTGCGCGGGTTCTGGAGCGTGATCCGGGAATCCGCGTACTCGCTCGTGGTGAGCCACGTCGACGCCGACGGCGAGTGGATCGGCGACCTCCTCGCGCACCGGCCGAGGGGCGTCGTCCTGGTGGTCAGCCCCGTCCCGCCGATCGCGGCCGAGCGGCTGGCGCGCGCCGGCATCCCCACCGTGGTCGTCGACACCGTCGGGGACGCGCCGGGTGGGATGAACGCGGTCGGGGCGACCCAGTGGCGGGGCGGCGAGACGGCGACCGCGCACCTCACCGGGCTCGGCCACCGGCGGATCGCGCTGCTGTCGGGGCCGCTCCACCTGACCTGCTGCCGCGCACGCCTCGGCGGCTACCTGGCCGCGCTGCGCGACGCGGGTATCCGCCCCGAGCGCGCGTTCTGCCGTTCGCTGCGCTTCCAGTCCGCGCCGGCGAGACGCGTGGCCCACGCCATGCTCGACCTGCCCTCCCCGCCGACCGCGTTCGTGGCGGGCAACGACCTCCAGGCGTTCGGCGTCATCGAGGCGTGCGTCGAGCGCGGCCTGCGGGTGCCCGAGGACGTCTCCGTGGTGGGGTTCGACGACGTCGACGCCGCCGTGACCGCGGCCCCCGCGCTGACGACGATCCGCCAGCCGTTCGAGGCGATGGCGGCGGAGAGCATCCGGGTGCTCGACGCCGTCACCGCGGACCCGGGCCTCGCGCCGGTACGGCTGGACCTCGCCGTCGGCCTCGTCCTCAGGGAGTCGACGGGACCGGCACGCGACCGGTGACGGTCGCGTGCCGGTGGGCCGTCGTCAGGGCCGTCGCAGGTGTCAGGAGACGCCGCAGGTCAGCGCCGGCGTGGCGGCGGTGCCGCCGGCGGTGAAGCCGAACGTGGTGGTGGCACCGGCGGCGAGACCGCCGTTCCAGGACTCGTTCCGCACGGTGACGTTCGCGCCGGAGCCGGAGCGCACGCCTCCCCAGAGCTGGGTGATGGCCTGGGAGCCGGGCCACGTCCAGCTCACCGTCCAGCCGCTGATCGCGCCGGCGCCGGCGCGCACCGTGACGCTGGACTGGAATCCGCCGCTCCAGGAGTTCACCGTCTCGATCGTCGCGGTGCAGCCACCGGCGGTCGGGGTGGGCGTCGGGGTGGGGGTGGGTGTCGGGG
>NZ_JBDPMD010000031.1:0-103656 GCF_039871875.1 Sphaerisporangium sp. B11E5
CACCACCACCCCCACCGTCACCCCCACGGTCACGCCGACCGCCACCCCCACAGTGACTCCCACCGTCACGCCGACCGTCACCCCGACGACGGGCCCCGGTGGTTGCACGGCGGCGATCCAGACGGTGAACTCCTGGTCCGGTGGCTTCCAGTCCACCGTCACCGTCCGCGCCGGCACCAGCGCCATCACCGGCTGGACGGTCAACTGGACGTGGCCGGGATCGCAGGCCATCACCCAGTTGTGGAGCGGCATCCGTTCCGGCTCCGGAGCCAACGTGAGCGTACGCAACGAGTCCTACAACGGCAGGCTCGCCGCGAACGGCACCACCACGTTCGGCTTCACCGCTGGCGGCACCGCGGCGACGCCGGCGCTCACCTGCAGCGCTTCCTGACCGGGTGAACGGCGCGGCGACGCGCCGGTGGAGAACCAGCGGCACCCCCTCACGAGTGGGGGTGCCGCTGCCGCGTCTCAGCGGCCGTCCCTGACGGCCGAGCCGAGCACGAAGAACGACGCCGGGGAGCAGACGCCGGGGAACACGAAGCGCTCCAGGCGCCGCGGGCGCAGTCCGGCCCGTTCCAGGGCGGCCACGGTGTCGCGGCCGGTGTGGCAGCCGCCCGCCAGGTGCGGCCAGACGGTGGCGTCCAGCACCTTCTGCAGGCGGGCCATGCCGGGGGTGCCGGCGCGGACGTGTTCCAGGAAGCGGACCTCGCCCTCGGGCTTGAGCACCCGGACCGCCTCCGCCAGCGCGGCCGCCTGGTCGGCCACCGAGCACAACACCAGCGCGAACACCACGGTGTCCACGCTCGCGTCGCCGGCCGGCAACCGCTCGGCCGTCCCGGCGCGCACCTCGACCGGCACCGGCGCACCGGCCGCGGCGACCAGCGCGCGGGCACGCAGGTGCGGCTCCGGTTCGATCGCCAGCACCTGCTCGACGGCCGGCGGGTAGTGGGCGAAGTCGGCGCCGTCACCGGCCCCGACCTCCAGCACCCGCCCGCGCAGGCCCGCCAGCAGGGCCCGCCGCCGCCCGGCCAGGCCGGCACGGTCCATGGCCCGTGCCATCAACGGATACACCCGGCCGAACACCGGCCGGGGACGTGGCGTCCCCTCGCCGGGCGGTACGCGCGAGGCGCCGGTCACTCGGGGTCACCGATGCGCGTCGCGGTGAGCGCCAGGGTGGTGTAGCGCATCGTGAAGCCTCCTCCCGCCGCGTCGACGGCCGCGCCGACACCCGCGAGCACCTCCCGCAGGGTGTCCTTCGGGAGCCGGGTGTGCAGGCCGGTGGTGGGGATCAGGTCGAGCCACTCGTCGCGGGTGTAGGGCCGCTCCCAGGTGAAACGCCACTCCTGCGGCTCACCGAACGCACCCGCCTGACGGACGCCGCCGGCGGCCTTGGCGCACAGCGCCGAGTACCCGTCCGGGCCGGGATTCGCGCCCTGGATCATCGGCAAGTCGGGCAGCACCCGGCGGTAGACCGCGCCGAAGGCCTCATTCAGGTCCGGCGGGGGCTCGGGGGCGTTCCAGAACACCGCGAGCGGCCCGCCGGGGCGCAGCACCCGCGCCGCCTGCTCCGCTCCGGCGACCGGGTCCACCCAGTGCCAGGCTTGCGCGGCGACGACGGCGTCGAAGGTGCGGCCGGCCGGGTCCCAGGCTTCGAACGTCGCCACCTCGGTCTCGATGCCGCCGCGCCGGGCCAGGCCCGCCATCCGCGCGTCGGGGTCGACGCCGAGCACCCGGCAGCCGGCCGCCTGGAACTGCCGGGCGGCGATGCCGGTCCCGCAGCCGACGTCCAGCACGTCGGGACCGGGGGCGGCGGCGACGATCCGGTCCACCAGGGCGCCGGGGTAGCTGGGGCGTGCCCGGTCGTAGCGTTCGGCGTCCAAGCCGAACGACTCGGCGACCTCCCGGGCCTGGTGCGGTTCCTGTGGGGGCGTTCCCGGTAGAGTGGGCATATGCCCACCCTAGTGGGCAAGTGCCCACTCGTCCATCCGGCGGAAGGAATCCAGGGTGCCGACAGGGGTGGCCATCCGCGACGTGCGCGAGCAGCTTTTCGCCGCCGCCGAGCGCGTCCTGCTCCGGGACGGCCCGAGCGCGCTGACCAGCCGGGCGGTGACCACGGAGGCGGGCTGCGCCAAGGGGGTCCTGCACCGGCACTTCGCCGACTTCGACGCCTTCCTCACCGAGCTCGTGCTGGACCGCATCGCCCGGATCGACGCCCAAGCCGCCGCCCTGCGCGACGCCGCGGGGACGGGCACCGTCGCGGGCAACCTCGCCGGCGCGCTGACGGACCTGTTCGGCACGGTCGCCGTGGCGATCGTCGGCCTCATCACCTCCAGGGACGAGCTGCGCGCCCGGCTGCGCCAGGTCCTGCCGTCCGGCGTCCCGGTCCTGGCCGAGGCCACGGCCATGATCGCCGCATACCTCACCGCCGAGCGCGGGCTCGGCCGCGTCGCCCCGCACGCCGACGTCGACACGCTCGCCCCCACACTCATCGGCGCCGGCCACCTGCTGTTCGCCGACCGCAAAGGCACCCCGCCACATGACGAGGCCGTGCACCGGGTCGTGGCCACGGTCATCGCGGGCGTCGCGCCGTGAACCGGCAGGGGATGAACCTCTCCGGGGTGTCCGCGCGGCATGGCCTGACCGGCCCGAGGGCAGGTCACGGGGCGAACCCGTTCCCGGCCGTGACGCCGCAGGAAGGACCCGTCATGCCCGAGTCTCGCCCACCGTTCCCGCCCTTCGACCTCGAAGGCGCCATCGAGAAGGTCCAGGCGGCCGAGGACGCCTGGAACACCCGCGACCCGCACCGGGTGAGCCTCGCCTACACCGAGGACTCGGTGTGGCGCAACCGGGAGACCTACCTCGTCGGCCGGCCCGCGATCGTCGAGTTCCTCACCGGCAAGTGGCGGCGCGAGCTGGACTACGTGCTGCGCAAGAGTCTGTGGAGCTTCCACGAGGACCGGATCGCCGTCCGCTTCCAGTACGAGTGCCGCGACGCCGCCGGGCAGTGGTACCGCAGCTACGGCAACGAGCTGTGGGAGTTCGACGAAGGCGGCCTGATGCGGCGCCGTGAGGCCAGCATCAACGACGTCCCCATCGCCGAGGCCGACCGCCGTCTCGTCGGCCCGCGCCCGGCAGGCGAGTACGGCGTCGACATCCCGCTGTGGTGACGGGCCGGCGCTAGCCGGGCAGGAGCCGGACCTCGGCGGCGGGCAGGTCGTGCCACCAGCGGTCGAAGCGGCGGTAGACCCGGGGTTCGCGGCCGGCCAGCAGCGCCACCAGGCTCTTGGCCTCCGCGGCGAGGCCCTCCCAGGTGTCGTCCGGCAGGCGGTGGAAGGCCGTGGCCTCGATGCCGCCCTCGATCGGGCGCCACACGCCGGCCACGTGGCCGTCGACCAGCAGGGTCGGCAGGACGTCGCCGTTGGTGCGCGTCACGAGCTTGCGGTAGTCCGGCGGGATGACGCGGCTCCGGTCGGCGTGTGCCAGCAGCACGCTGTCCCACATGGCCATCAGCCTCGGCGGCGCCGGGGTGTCCCCGTGCGGGCGGGACGCGCCGGGCACGTCGAAGAGCGTCTCGCCGGCGGGCCCCTCGAGCTGCTCCAGCTCGCCTGCGAGGGCACGCAACGCCTCGCGGGCCCTGGCGCGCTGGACGAGGGCGAACTGCGCGACGTCCAGGGCCGACGCCGGGCCGAAGCCCTCCAGGTAGCGGCGGGCCAGCACCCGAAGGGACTCCTCGGTGGTGTCCCCCGTCGCCGGGCGTGGGGCCGCCGCGACGTACGACGGGCGCGGGCCGAACGACCACGGCCCTCCGGCCGGGGCGTGCAGCAGCGGGGCGACGTACCGCAGTGCCCACCACACCCCCGGTTTCGGCAGCACGCCGGCCCGGGCGTCCACCCAGGCCTCCATCTCGGCGGCCGTCCGTGGCCGCTCGGCGTACTCCAGCAGATCGGGGATCAGCGCGTCGGCGTCGGCGGCCGTCAGCCCGGTCCTGGTGAAGCGGCGGTCGCAGAGCCGGGCGCCCCGCAGCGACGGCCGCATGGCGTCGTGGAAGGCCGCGTGGTCGCCGGCGTGCACGGCGTGCAGCGTGATGCGGAGCAGCGTGCCCTTGACGAGGAGGCGGCCGGCGAACGCGGCGTCGAGCTCGGCCGGGTCGAAGTCGGTGAGCCGGTTCCACAGCGCCAGGTAGGGCGACGCCGCCTGCTGCGCCTGCAGGGCGACCACACGACGGACCGCGTCCACGACGTTCACCGGCTCCCGGCGCAGCAGCATCTGCCGGTCGAGCGTGGCGCGGTTGAGCTCCCGCGCGGTGATCTTCATGGTGCGGGGCGGCTACTCGACGGCGTCGAGGAAGACGAGCACGCGCCGGGTGAGGAGTGTGGCGGCGGCCTCGTCGTAGGAGGGCAGGCTGGTGTCGGCGAACAGGTGGCGGTCGCCGGGGTAGAGGAACAACTCGGCCGACGGAGCCGTGCGGACGAGGTCGCGGGCCGCGTCGATGTCCCCTTCGCCGGCGAAGGAGGGGTCGTCCTCCATGCCGTGGATCTGCACCGGCACGTCGGCGGGCCAGGCACCGCCGAACTCGGAGACCGGGATGCACGACTCGAACAGCAGCGCCCCCTTCGCCCCGGCCCGTGTCTGGGCCAGCATCTGTGCCGGCAGCACGCCCATCGAGAACCCGGCGTAGACCAGCCCGGCGGGCAGCGCTTCGGCGGCCGCCGCACCACGCTTGATGATGGTGTCGAACCCGGTCTGCCGGACGTGGGCCATGCCCTCCGGCGACGACCCGAAGGTGCGCCCGTCGTACAGGTCGGGCACGTGCACGGTGTGCCCGGCGCGCCTGAGCTCCTCGGCGAAGTCACGCACCCCGGGCGTCAGCCCGAGCACGTGGTGGTACAACAGCACCTCGGCCATCTCGCTCCCCATTCTTGCGGCGGCGGGGCCAGGGGCGTCCCGCTCGCGACGAGCATGCCGTACCGGTCCGACATTCTCTCCGCAGGTTCTCAGGCCCGGGGCCAGTTCCTGAGAGCGGTGTCGAGGGCGTCCAGGGTACGGGACCACGAGACGTCCACCTCGCGGGGGTGACGGCGGAAGCCGCCCGCCGTCTCCAGGCTCACATAGCCGTGGAACGTGCTGTGCAGCATGCGGACCGCGTCCGTCTGGTCGGGTTCCGGCAGGTCGTAGCCGCGCAGGATCGCCCGCGTCATGTCCGCGTGCCGGCGCGCCGCGCCGACGTCCACGGTCTCCTCGTCGAGCTCGCCCTGCGCCGCGGCGTACCGCCCCGGGTGCTCCTTGGCGTAGTCCCGGTAGGCGTTCGCGAAGGCCACCAGCGCGTCCTTGCCCGCCCGCCCGGCCAGCGCGGCCGCGGCCCGGTCGGCGAGCTCCGCCAGGGCCAGCGACGCCACCTTGACCCGGAGGTCCCGCGCGTCCTTGACGTGGGAGTACAGGGCGGCGGGTTTGACGCCGAACCTGCGCGCGAGCGCCGAGAGGGTCACGTTCTGGAAGCCGATCTCGTCGGCCAGCTCCGCCGCCGCGCGGATCAGCCGTTCCGTGGTCACTCCCGCACGTGCCATGAGCCGCCCTTCTTACAGGTTTTAAGTATTTGCATACTACCTTTAAGGGCGACTAGCCTCGCGCCCCATGAGACCCCTCACCGAACACGACATCCGCACGTCGTTCGTCAATTGCTCCAAGGGAGAGGCCAAGCGCCTCGGCCTTCCCAGGGACCTCGCGGACCACCCCTGGGGCGACCTCGACTTCCTCGGCTGGCGAGATCCCGGCGCCCCCGAACGCGCCTACCTGGTCGCCGACCGCGACGGCCTCCTCGTCGGGGTCGCCCTGCGGGTCACCTCCGGCGCGTCCCGCAACTTCACCGCCCGCAGCATGTGCTCGGTGTGCCTGACCACCCACACCAGCGGCGGCGTGGCCCTGATGACCGCACGCCGCACCGGCGAGGCCGGCCGCCAGGGCAACACGGTGGGCCAGTACCTGTGCGTCGACCTCGCCTGCTCCCTGTACACCCGGGGGAAGCGGGAGGCCGCGGGCGGCGGGGTCGTCGACGAGTCCCTCACCGTGGAGGAGAAGGTCGCCCGCACGCAGTCCCATCTGCATGCGTTCCTGGACAAGGTGACCGGGTGACCGATCGAGCGGGGTTCGAGGTGCAGCCGGCTGTTGGCTAGTCAGTGGGGCGGCGTGCTTGTCTTGCTTCGCGGTCGATTGCCCAGGCATCCGTCACCGGGCCTACGTGCACGAGTTTGTCGGGGTTGATCACCGCGCGAATCGTCTGGATCTGCGCGTCGAGGATGTCGAGCGCCACGGTGTGGAGCACCTTGCCGTCCCGGTCGCGGAAGATCGCGCCCGGCTGGCCGTTGATCTCGCGCGGTTCCACGACGACGCCGATCAGGGCCATCCGGGGGAAGACGGAGGCGAGCAGCCGGGCCACGTTCTCGGCGCCGATGACGGCCCTGGCCAGCTGAGGGGCCTTGCCTCCGCCGTCGCCGACCATCGAGACGTCGGCAGCCAGCAGGTTCCGCAGGCCGACGACGTCGCCTTCGCGGAGGGCGTCGAAGAATCGCGACGCCAGTTCTTCCCGCTCCTTGCGGTCCGCCTCGAAGCGGGCCCGGCCTGTGGCCATATGGCGCCGGGCCCGTACCGCCAGCTGGCGGCACGCCGCCTCCGAGCGCCCCACGGCCGCCGCGACCTCGGGAAAGCCGAAGTCGAACACCTCCCGCAGCACGAAGACCGCCCGCTCGAGCGGGGACAGCCGCTCCAGCAGCACCAACGCCGCCATCGACAGCGAGTCGGCCAGCTCGGCCGACCGCTCCGGGTCCTGGTAGGGGTCGGCGAGCAGCGGCTCGGGCAACCACGGCCCGACGTACTCCTCCCGCCGTACGCGGGCCGAGCGCAGCACGTCGATCGAGATCCGGGTCACCGTGGATGACAGGAACGCCTTGACCGACCTGGGCTCGGCCGGGGTGGCCTCGTAGCGCAGCCAGGTCTCCTGGACCGCGTCTTCGGCCTCGCTCACGCTGCCCAGGATCCGGTAGGCGATCGAGAACAACAGCGGCCGCAGTTCCTGAAACTCCTCAGCCCTGCTCATGCCGGCTCCTTCGTGATCCCCTGCCGCCACGAGGGGTAGCGCGGCCGCCGGCCGAGCTCCCGCCCGGCCCTGACGTTGGAGGAGCCGCGCCCCTCGGTCGTCATCATCACCGCCATCGGCACTGTGTGTCACCGCCGGTCAGCCGGTGAAGGGATCGAGGACGAAGCGGCCCCACGCGATGAACGCCGCGACCGCGAGGTAGATCAAGTTCAGCAGCACGAACGCGGACTCCCCGCGCCGGCCGTGGGTGATCATCGCGCCGGCCATCAGCAGGATCCAGCAGCCCGCGGTCACCGGCACCAGAACCGGCGCGATGTCGAGCACGGCGGGCAGGATCAAGCCCACCGCTGCCAGGAGCTCAAGGACACCCAGGGTCTTGACGAAGCCGGCACCGGCGTCTGCGGTCCATCCCCCACCATGCACCGCAGCCAGTTTCTCCTTGGGCACGAACGTCTTGCTGATTCCGCCGCTCAGCGCTACCGCGGCCAGCAGCCCGGCAGCGATCCACAACGCGAGGTTCATCGTCTACTCCTTGATCGAGGATTGCCCGCACCCTCTAGACGAGACAGCAGCCCCGCCAGTGACATCTCCGAACACCTGCGACGAGCTCGCGATCGTGAGGGGCTCACACCCGTGTCACAGCTCAGCGGGGTGTCTCGTCTCAGAGGGCATGACGAACTCGGAACAGACCACGGTGCTGACCACCGGAGGCAACAAGAGGCTCGGCTCTGAGGCGGCCCGTCGGCTCGGGGAACAGGGCTGGACGATCTTCCTCGGCTCGCGCGACGAAGGGCGGGCGGCCGCCGATGAATGAAGACGCCGGCGTATGGCAGGCCCCTTCAGCTCAACTCACCGAGAGCACTCGAACCGACAGGAGCATCACATGAAGCACCGTATCGTCGTCCTGGGCGCCGGCTATGCCGGGGTCTACGTGGCCGGGAACCTGGCCCGCCGGCTGTCCCCGGCGGACATCGAGATCGTCGTGGTCAACGCCGTTCCGGACTTCGTCGAGCGGCTGCGGCTGCACCAGCTCGCGGCCGGCCGGGACATCGAGCCTCAAAGACTCGCCGATGTCTTCGCGGGGACGCGGATACGGCTGCGCGTGGCCCGGGTCGTCGCCGTGGACCCCGAGCGCCGGGTCGTCGCCGTGGCCGACGGCGGCGAGCTCGGCTACGACACGCTTGTCTACGCGCTCGGCAGCCACGGTGACGTCGAAGGTGTCCCCGGCGTGGCCGAGCACGCCTTCGACGTCGCCGCCCGGCCCTCGGCGCTGCGCCTGCGCGAGCGCCTGGACAGCCTGGACAGCCTGGGCAGACTGAGCGAGGGCGGGAGTGTGCTGGTCGTCGGCGATGGGTTGACCGGCATCGAGACCGCCACCGAGATCGCCGAATCGCGACCCGGCCTGGCGGTGACGCTGATCGCCCGCGGCGAGCTGGGCGCCCGGCTCTCTCCCGGTGCCCGCGTCCACCTGCGCCGGGCCTGCGACCGGCTGGGGGTCACCGTCCTGGAGCACACCAGCGTCGAAGCCGTCGAAGCGACGCGGGTGCTGTGCGCCGGCGGCACCGTCCTCGTGTCGGACGCGACCGTGTGGACGGCCGGGTTCGCGGTCGGCCCCATCGCCGCCGCCGGCGGACTGGAGGTCACCCGGGACGGCCGGATCGTCGTCGATCGCACCATGCGGTCGGTCTCGCACCCGAACGTCTACGCCGTCGGTGACAGCGTCTACGCCATCGGTGACAACGGCAGGCCGCTCCCGATGTCCTGCGCGTCGGCCGGCTACACCGGCGGGCAGGCGATGCACGCGATCGTGGGACGCCTGACCGGCCGCACGATCGTAAGGACCAGGCTGGTCCACACGTACAACCACATCAGTCTCGGCCGGCGGGACGGGATCTTGCAGATGGTCGACGACCGAGGGCACGCGAAGCCGAAGCATGTGGGCGGCCGGAAAGCCGCGCGGGTCAAGGCGGGCATCCTCACGATGTCGCTGTGGGCGAACTCGCACCCGACCTTCGGCCTGCCCAAGCGCAAGCGCCGCCTGGCCGCCGCGCCGGACGCGTCCGGGGAGAACGGGGCACGAGCCGCTGGGCCGGGCGCCGAAGGATCTGTCCGGACGGTCACGTAGCCGCCTCGGGTGGTCCGGCAGCACCCTGCGCGGCTCCTGGCCTCACCGGTCGGATGACAGGTGGACACGCCGCTCGCCGGCGCCGGGGTCGGTGAAGGCGAGCAGGCGGGTGGCCTCGGCCTCGATGGTGTCGTGGGTGGACGGGGGCAGCGGGCGCAGCGGCTCGACGGTCAGGGTGACGGCGCCGCCGGTGCGGGTGCGGGTCCAGGTGGCGGCCACCGTGCCGTCCACCAGGACGGTGGCGGCCACCGCGTCGCCGACGCAGACGCGGCGGCGGATCTCGTCGGTCATCATGCGGGTGCGGTCGGCGTAGGCGAGCAGAGGCGCGTCGAACTCCGGGAGGAAACGCACCGGGGCCGGGGTGCCGGGGTCGGGCAGCGGGGCGTCGGGCAGGTCGAACAGTTCGCGGCCGGACTCGTCGGCGTAGGTGCGCAGTTCGGGGCGCATCCGGTCGAACACCTCGGGCAGGCCGCTCAGGCCGGACCAGGCACGGGCGTCGGCCACGCTCGCCGGGCCGAACGCCGCCAGGTATCGCCGCACGAGAAGCCGCAGGTCGCCCTCCGTGGGGTCCGGACGCACCCCGGTCCACGCGGCGCAGGCGTACGGCGTCGCGCCCCGGACGTTCCACGTGCCGCTCGGCGCCGGGTGCACCACGGGCATCAGGTACTGCACGCTCCAGCCGAGCGCGCCCGCGTCCGCGCCGGGGCGCCGCCGGGCGAGCAGCCGCCCGAGGTCGGGCCGGGTGATCACCGTGCCCCCGGCGAGCAGCTCCGCCGCCTCGGCGACCAGCGCGTCCAGGTCGACGCCCGCGGTGCGGGAGCCGAACGCGTTGCGCTGCACGCGGCGCAGCAGCGGGCCGAGCGCCGGGCGGACCAGGCGGAAGTCCGGCACCGTCACGATGTGCTGGGTGGCGCGCATCAGGGGCGAGCGCACCAGCGACCGGTCCTCGACGGCGGCGGTCAGGTCGCCGATCGTGAACCGTTCGAGCCTGCTCCACAACGCCAGGTACGGCACGTTGGGGGCCTGGGCGTTGAGGCCGAGGAGCCGCTCCACGGCGGTGAGGACGGGCAGGTCCGCACGGCGCAGCAGGAGCTGGCGTTCCAGCACGGCGCGGTTGAGCTCCCGCGTGCTCAGCACCCGCGCGGCCGGGCGGGCGCTCACGTCGGCGGGCCTACCCGCGGGACTTCTGGTGGCCGTCGCGCGGCCCTGCGCCGAGGTCGTCATACCGGCCACGCTAGGGGTGATTCAGGACGTTTTCTGTCCTGAATGTGCCTGCTTCTGGATGGCGAACGAGATCCAGACGTCGGGTGGCAGGTCCGGCCTTCCGGGCACGGGCCGGCGTTCCTCGCGCCACGCGCGGCCGGCGGCGCCGGCGGCCACCCGGCGCCAGAAACGCACCGCGGCGAGGTTGTCGTCCTGGAAGGCGACCTCCCACGCGCCCGGGTGCCGGGCGAGGACGTCCAGGGACGCGCGCAGCCCGATGCCGGCTCGCCGCGCGCCGCGCGTGACGAAGAAGCTGTTGAGTACACGGGTCCGGCCGGCCAGGCCGCGGACGAAGGCGAAACCGACGGGGCGCTCGCCGCTCGTCACCAGATAGGGCGCCCAGTCGGCATCGGTGAACGCCGCGTGGAGCCGCTCGCTGCGGAAGGTGCCGTCCGGGTTGGGCAGGACGCCACGGAACTCGGACAGGTCGTGGCGGAACATCAGCCAGAGACGCTCGACGACCGGGCGATCGGCGTTCCGTGCGAGGCGTACACATATGTCGGACATGAATCTCCTTGATGGGTCCGGCCGCGGCGCTTCATTGATCGTCGAGAAAGACCTCTTCGATCTTCAGGTTGAACAGCTTGGCGAGACGGAAGGCGACGGGAAGGCTCGGGTCGAACTTCTCCGTCTCGATCGCGTTGATCGTCTGCCGTGACACGCCGATACGCTGTGCCAGGTCAGCCTGTGTCCAGGAGCGTTCGGCCCGAAGGTCCCTGATGCGGTTCTTCATCGGTATCTGATCTTGCCGGCGATGACGGCGACGACGTAGACGACTCCCATGAGCGCGGGCAGGACGGCGACATCGACGTCGTGGACGACGAGGTCGGCGGCGTTCGCGACGACGTAGGTGAATCCGCCGACCCACCCCGCTCCGAGGGTGATCGCCAGCGCGTCCTGCATGATCTTCCGCTGCAGTTCGTCTTGTCCTCGGAGAAAGCGCGCGAAGGCGACTATCCATCCGATGCCGACGACAAGATTGGCGGTGACCGCGGCCCAGCTCGCCACCGGTTGCCGCGAATCCCACAAGAGGCCGGGACCGAACCTGGCCAAGGCGAGGGTCGCCACCCAGGCGAGTGTCCAGATCACGAGGCGGACGGTTGTCTCGATCGAGTCCCGATAGGCGCCGGTCTCGTCGTGTGCTTGCACGGGTTGCCCTTCCTGTGGCGGGAAGTCAAGTACACTTGACACGCTAGGAGGTGCCGGGCCGTGATGTCAAGTACACATGACACCGACCGGCCCGACCCCGGTGCGGCACGGGACCGCCGTCAGCCGATCTGCGCGCACGAAAAAAGCCTCCTCGGCGCATGGGAGCCATGCCGAGAAGGCTTGAGACGCCTGTCCGGGGACAGGGAGACACTGTCTGGATCAATCATCTCATGGCACGACCCCATGCTGGAACGGTGGTGTGGCTCCCCGCGCCCCCGGCGGACGGGTGATGATGAGGCCATGGCGGGACGCGGGGGGAAAGCGGCGATCTGGGCGGGCGGCGTGCTGTTCGCGGGGGCCGTGGTGGCGATGGGGGTCTACTTCGCCCGGGTCGGGCTGGAGAACGCCGACCGCACCGCCAGCGTGGTCGGCGCCTTCGTCGGCGTCGCCGGCCTCGCCGTCACCCTGTACGCCCTGGTCAACGGGTCTCGTACGCCGGCGCCTCCCCCGCCGGACGCCGAGGACGGCCACGGTGCCACGTACAACACCGTCAAGGACGGCACCGTGCACGGGCCGGTCATCCAGGGCCGCGACTTCCACGGTGACATCACGCTGGGCCCGGTCCCGCCGCGACCGGAGGAGCCGCCTCCCGGCGGGCGGGGCACCGTCCGGTAGGAGCCGGCGCCACGCCGGTGGGCGGGCGGTAAATCGGTTGCCCGCGAGAATCATGGTCTGCTGTACTCGCCGGCGAACGTACCGGTCTACCCAGGGAGAAGAAATGCGCGCTACGTCCATGTCCCTCGGAAAGGAATTCACCTCCGTCGTGAAGGACATGACGTTCGTTGCGTACTTTGAACCTGGGAATCCTGGCGCATGTCGACGCCGGTAAGACAAGCCTGACCGAGCGGCTGCTCTTCGCCGCCGGCGTCATCGACGAGGTCGGCAGCGTGGACGCCGGCAGCACGCGCACCGACTCGCTGGAGCTGGAACGGCGGCGCGGCATCACCATCAAGTCCGCGGTCGTGTCGTTCGTCGTGGGCGGCGACGTCACGGTCAATCTGATCGACACCCCTGGTCACCCCGACTTCATCGCCGAGGTGGAGCGGGTGCTGAGCGTGCTCGACGGCGCGGTGCTGGTGGTGTCGGCCGTGGAGGGGGTGCAGGCGCAGACCCGCGTGCTGATGCGGACGCTGCGGCGGCTGGGCATCCCGACTCTGATCTTCGTCAACAAGATCGACCGGGCAGGCGCGGACTATGAGCGTGTTTTTCAGCAGACATCGGAAAAACTAACCCCGGCGGTCGTCTCAATGGGCGCGGTGCGCGCCCCGGGCACCCGCGACGCGGATTTCACCCGCCACACCGCGGACGATCCCCGGTTCGTCACCCGATTGATCGACCTGCTTTCCCTGCATGACGAGGAGTTCATGGCCCTGTGCCTGGACGACCCGGCCGCGGTGCCCCCTGAGCGTGTGCGCGCGGAGCTGGTGGCGCAGAGCGGACGGGTGCTCGCGCATCCGGTGTTCGCCGGGTCGGCGATCACCGGGGCGGGGGTGGAGGCGCTGATCGCCGGGATCAGGGAGCTGCTGCCCGCGGAGAAAGGCGACGACGCCGGCCCGGCGTCCGGCACCGTCTTCAAGATCGAGCGAGGCCCGGCCGGGGAGAAGATCGCCTACGTGCGGGTGTTCTCCGGGACGCTGCGCGTGCGGGACCGGCTGTGGCCCGGCGGCAAGGAGGGCAGGGTCACCGCGATCAGCGTGTTCGAGGACGGCTCGGACGTGCGGCGCGCGTCGGCCGGCGCGGGCCGGATCGCCCGGGTGTGGGGCCTCGGCGAGGCGCGGATCGGCGACCACATCGGCACGCCGCCCGCCACCGCCGCTGAGCACCACTTCGCGCCGCCCACCCTGGAGACCGTCGTGGTGCCGTGCCGCCCCGCCGACCGGGCGGCGCTGCACGCCGCGCTGACCCAGCTCGCCGAGCAGGACCCGCTGATCGACCTGCGGCAGGACGACGTCCGGCAGGAGGTGTCGGTCTCCCTGTACGGGGAGGTGCAGAAGGAGGTCATCCAGTCCACGCTGGCCGGCGACTACGCCCTGGACGTCACCTTCCACGAGACCACCACCATCTGCGTCGAGCGTCCCGTGGGCGGCGGCGCGGCGGTGGAGATCATCGACAGGGACCCCAACCCGTTCCTCGCCACGGTCGGGCTGCGCGTGGAGCCGGGGCCGCCGGGCAGCGGGGTGCGGTTCGGGCTGGAGGTCGAGCTCGGGTCGCTGCCGCACGCGTTCATGCGCACGGTCGAGGAGACCGTACGGGAGACGCTGCGCCAAGGGCTGCACGGGTGGGAGGTCGTCGACTGCGTGGTCACCATGACGCACTCGGGCTACTGGCCGCGGCAGAGCCACTCCTGGGCCGTCTTCGACAAGACCATGTCCAGCACCGCCGGCGACTTCCGCAACCTCACCCCGCTGGTGGTGATGGAGGCGCTGCGGCAGGCGGGCACCGCGGTGTACGAGCCGATGCACCGGTTCCGCCTGGAGATCCCGGCCGGCGCCCTCGGCGCGGTGCTGCCGGAGTTGTCACGTCTGTGTGCGGTGCCGCGCTCGTCGTCCACCAACGGCCCGGTGTCGGTGGTGGAGGGCGAGATCCCGGCGGCGCGGGTGCACGGCCTGGAGCTGCGGCTGCCCGGCCTGACCAGCGGCGAGGCCGCACTGGAGTGCGTCTTCGACGGCTACCGGCGGGTGCGCGGCGAGGTGCCGTCCCGGCCGCGGTCGGACCTCGACCCGCTGGACCGGGAGGCTTACCTGCTCCGGGTACGGCGGCGGATTTGACCTTCGAGCCGCTCGAAGGTGCACAGTCATGGCCGTGAACGACGACACCGCCTCCCCGGCCACGGGCTCCCCGGCCACGGGCTCCCCGGCCACGGGCTCCCCGGCCACGGGCTCCCCGGCCACGGGCTCCTCCACCACGGGCTCCTCCACCACGGGCTCCTCCACCACGGGGCTCAGCACCGTCGGCATGGTTTCCCGTCGCACCGGCCTGTCGGTGCACACCGTGAGGTTCTGGTCCGACAGCGGCCTGGTTCCGCCGAGCGGCTGGTCCGCCGGCGGGTACCGGCTGTACGACGCGGCGGCCGTCGCCCGGTTCGACCTGGTCCGCACCCTGCGGGACCTCGGCGTCGGCCTGGAGGACGTCAAGGAGATCCTCGCCGGGCGCGCCACGCCGGCCGAGGTCGCGGGCCTGCACGCCCGCGCCCTACCGGGCGCCGGGCGGCTCGCCGGGCTGCGGGAACGGCTGGAGCTGCTCGCCGACCCCCGCGTGGAGCGCTACTGGCTGCTGCTGGCGCTGCTCAACGGGCGGATCTCCTCCCCCACGGTCATCCCGGAGTTCCACTGGGTGATCGCGGCGCTGCGGGCGCACGGCTGAGCAGGGCGCGGCGGGCCGTGCCGAGGGTGGCGACGCCGGCGCCGATGTCGGTGGCGGTGCTGGCGGCGTAGCCGAGGACCAGGCCGGGCGGGCCGGGGCGCCGGCGGTGCCAGGACAGCGGCTGCGCCTTGACGCCGCGGGCCAGGGCCGCGGCGGCCAGCTCGGTGTCCGGCGGTCCGTCCGCGAAGGTGATCATCAGGTGGAGGCCGGCGGCGGCGCCGTGCACGGTGGCCTCCGGCAGGTGGGCACGGATCGCGGCGATCATCGCGTCGCGGCGCCGGTGGTGGCGCCGCCGCAGGAAACGGAGCTGGCGTTCCAACTGGCCGGACTCCATCAACTGGGCCAGCACCAGTTGCGGCAGCACCGCGTTGCCGAGGTCGGCGAATCGCTTGGCCTCGATCAGGGCGTCCCGGTACCGGGCCGGCGCCACCACCCAGCCGACCCGCAGCGCCGGGGCCAGCAGCTTGGACACGCTGCCGGCGTAGCAGACCCGCTCGGGCAGCACCGCCCGCAGCGCGGGGACCGGGGGCCGGTCGTAGCGGTGCTCGGCGTCGTAGTCGTCCTCCACGACCAGCCCGCCCCCGGAGGCCCACCGCATCAGCTCGCGACGCCGTTCCCCGCCGAGCACCACCCCGGTGGGGAACTGGTGCGCCGGGGTGAGCAGCACGGCGGGGGCGCCGCACGCGCGCAGTTCCTCCACCACGACGCCCTCGCCGTCCACGGGGACCGGCGGGGTGGCGAAGCCCGAGTGCCACAGGTGCTGGCGGGTGCCGAGCGAGCCGGGGTCCTCCACCGCGATCTCGGTGACGCCGTCCTCGCGCAGCGCCCGCGCCAGCAGCCCGAGTGCCTGCGCCACCCCGGCCACGACGAGCACCTCGCCGGGGTCCACCCGCACGCCCCGGGTGCGGGCCAGCCACACGGCCACCGCCCGCCGCAGCGCCGGGGCGCCGCGCGGGTCGCCGTAGCCGAGGTCGGAGGCCGACAACGACGCCAGCACCGCCCGCTCGGCGCGCAGCCACTCCGTGCGGGGGAACGCGGCGAGGTCGGGCACGCCGGGTGACAGGTCGATGCGGGCCCGGGCCGCGCGCAGCGCGTCGAACACCCCCGCGTCCGGCTCGGTGCCGAACAGCGCGCCGGGCGGGGGTGCCGCGGGGACCGGGGCGGGCGGGGGCCCGGGGACGGTCAGCGGGGCGGCGACCACGATCGTGCCGCCCCGGCCGCGCCCGGCGACGTGGCCGTCCTCGGTGAGCCGCTGGTAGGCCTCGGTCACCACGCCCCGCGACACCCGCAGCTCCCCCGCCAGCACCCGGGACGCCGGGAGCCTGCTGCCCACCGGCAGGCGGCCGTCGCCGATGGCCCGCCGCAACTGCTCGGCCAGCCAGCCGGAACGGCCGCCGGCGGGGGCGTCGGCGATGTCGAGCTGCAGGAAATCGGAACCAGAGGTTATGGACCGGTCGTCCAGGCGTGATTTGGCCCTGCTCACCAGGCCATTGTGCCAGCAGAGTAGGTGCGTCGACATCGCCGACCCAGGGACGGGCCCTATGACGTACATCCAGCACGCGGCGGACATCTGGTCCGCCCATCCCGATCTGGTCGCCGGGGTGGTGGTCGCCACCGGGATCACCCCGGACGGCGACACCGGCGCCGATGTGGAGGAGTTCTCCGCCCTCGCGCGGGCCCGGCTGGCGGCGGCCCCGGAGGCCGAGTTCCCCGAGATCCAGGCCTGGCGCCGCGCCTTCTCCCGCATGGGACTCAAGCCCACCCAGTACCGCTGCGCCTCCGAGGCCCTGCTGCGGCGCCTGCGCAAGGAGGGCGCCCTGCCGCGGATCCACCCGCTGATCGACCTGTGCAACGCGATCTCCACGGCCTTCGCGATCCCGGTGGCCGCGCTGGACACCACCCGCGTCTCCAAGGGCCTGGACGTGCGGCCCGCGCACGGCGACGAGACCTACCACACCCTGTCCGGCCAGGCGGAGCACCCCGACCCCGGGGAAGTGATCTTCGCCGACGCCGCCGGCCATGCCCACGCCCGCCGCTGGACCAACCGCCAGAGCGGCCACTCGGCGGTCAGGGACACCACCGCCTCCGTGTTGATCGTCATGGAGGCGATGCACGGATCGGCCGCCGAGGACGTGCCGAGGCTGATGGACGCCCTCGCCTCCCGGCTGAGCCGCACGTGGGGCGGCACCCCGTCCACCGCGCTGCTGACCGCCGCCGTCCCCCGCGCGGAGTTCTCCGTGTGAGCCCCTCCACGGAGGTGGTGAGCATGGCGCACGCCGCCACGCCCCCACGGGGGGCGGGCTGTCGCCGGTGCGGGCCGTGGGGAGGGGGCGGTTGACGGGCTCCACGGATGTACCTTAACGTCAAGCATTCCAATTTTTGGAGTAATTGAGGATGTCATGACGCGAACATCACCACCTGTGATCATCATCGGTCCGGACGGCAGCCGGGCCCCGGCGGCCCCCCTGCCCGCGAAGTCGTCCGCCGTGTCCGCGGCGACCAGGGCCACGACCCCGGCGGCCGGACGCCGGTGGCAGAAGCCCACGGAAGACACCAGAGGGCACGGCCGGGTGCCCGCCGTCCACGAGGAGCGCCGATGATCTTGGTGACCGGAGCGACCGGAAGCGTCGGGCGGCACGTGGTCGCCGGGCTGCTCACCCAGGGCGAGCGGGTGCGCGCGCTGACCCGCGACCCCGGGCGGGCTTCCATCCCCGGGCAGGCCGAGATCGTCCGCGGCGACCTCGGCGCACCGGACGAGCTGGGTGACGCGCTGCGCGGGGTGCACGCCGTCTACCTGATGGCGATGGGCGGCGCCCCGCGGCGGTTCGCCGAGCTCGCCGAGCGCTGCGGCGTGCGGCGCGTCGTCGTGCTGTCCACCAGCGACGTGCTCGACAACGTCGAACGCCAGCCGGACGCGGTCGCCGAGCTGCACGGGGCGTTCGAGCACGCCGTGGCCCGCACCGGCATGGAGTGGACGTTCCTGCGCCCCAACGAGTTCGCCGGCAACAGCCTGCACTGGGCGCCGCAGATCATGGCAGGCGACGTGGTACGCGCCCCCTACCCGCTGGCCCGCACCGTACCGATCCACGAGCGGGACATCGCCGCGGTCGCGGTCCGCGCGCTCACCGAGGACGGCCATCACGGCGCCAAGTACGCCCTGACCGGCCCGCAGCTCATCACCCACGCCGACCAGCTGGACCTGATCGGCGCCGCGATCGGGCGCACCCTGCGCATGGAGGAGATCTCCGCAGGCGAGGCCCGCGAGCAGATGACCCGGTACGCGCCCCCCGCGATCGTCGACGCCGTGCTCGGGCAGCTCGCCGCCGCGGTGCACCACCCACCGGCGCCGACCGGCACCGTCGAGCAGGTCACCGGCCGCCCGCCGTACTCCTTCGCGGAGTGGGCCCGCGAGCACGCCGCCGACTTCCGGTAGCCCACCGGCTACGCTGGCCCCCGGCCTCACCTGTCGAGTGACGAATCCCGGGGGTTGGCGTGTCCGGCGACACCAGGCAAGACGGTACGAAACAGCACTTGATCGACGAGCTCATGCGGGCCCTCACCGATCTGCAGACCGCCTCCGACCAGGTCGACCACGCCGCCGGCACCGCGCTGGGCCTCAACCGGACCGACGCCCGCTGCCTGTCGTGCCTCGTCACCCGCGGCCCGATGCCGGCGGGCGACCTGGCCGTCGCGGCCGGCATCGCCCCCACCGCGCTCACCTTCGCCGTCGACCGGCTCACCCAGGCCGGTCACGCGGAACGGCGGCGCGATCCCGCCGACCGCAGACGGGTGCTCATCGCCGCCAGCGACAAGGCGCTGCGCCTGGCGGAACAGATGTGGAGCGAGACCGTCGCCGAGACCCAGCACCAGCTTTCGGAGTACTCCCCCGAGGAGCTGGAGTTGCTGACCGGCTTCGTCACCGGCCAGATCGAACTGCAGCGACGCCAGGCACGGCGGATCACCAAGGACGCCTGAGCGCGCCGAGCCCCGCCTGGTGGGACACTCCAGGGCCATGACCAGGGGTTTCGTGTGCGGGCGGAGGGCGGGGGAGGTAACGTCTCCAGCATCGGGGGATGGAGGTCCTGTCATGCCCGTCATCGACCTCACACAGATCAGTGCCGTCGTTTTCGACACCGACGGCGTCGTCACCGACACCGCTCGTGTGCACGCGGCGGCCTGGAAGCGGGTGTTCGACGCCTTCCTGCGCAGCCGCCCGGGGCCGTTGGAGCCGTTCGACGTCCGCCGCGACTACCTCACCCACGTCGACGGGCGGCCCCGGCAGGACGCCGTGCGGGCCTTCCTCGGTTCCCGGGGCCTGGCCCTGCCGGAGGGCACGCCCGGCGACCCGGCCGGCGCGCCCACTGTGCACGGGCTGGCCAGGGCCGAGGACCTGCTGTTCCTGGAGCAGGCCGGGCGGCACGGCGTGGCCGCGTTCCCCGAGACCGTGGCGCTGCTGCGCGACCTGCGGCGCCGCGGCTGCCGCACCGCCGTGGTGTCGGGCAGCGGGAGCTCCCGCGCGGTGGTGGCCGCCGCCGGGGTGCTGCACCTGTTCGACACGCTGGTGGACGGCGAGGACGCCGCACGCCTCGGCCTGCCCGGCCTGCCCGACCCCGCGTTGCTGCTGGAGGCCACCCGCCGCCTCGACGTCCCGCCGAGCGCCGCCGCGCTGGTGGAGGACGCCACCCCCGGCGTCGCCGCGGGCAGGCGCGGCGGGTTCGCCCTGGTCGTCGGCGTGGACCACGGCGGCCGCGCCGCCCGTCTCACCGACTCGGGCGCCCACGCGGTGATCACCGGCCTCGGCGAACTGACGATCAGAGGGAAAGTGCGGGTCGGCACCCGCTGACCGGGAGGGGGTGCCCGGCCGTGAGGGTCGCCGGAGTGGACGGGGGGGATCCGATGGCACGCGAGCGCGGGTCGCCCGGGGATCTCGGGCGGCGCATCGCCTATCAGCGCAGGAGCCTCGGGCTGACCAGGGCGCAGCTCGCCGCGCGGGCCGGGATGGCGCCGGGGTTCGTCACGTACCTGGAGGAGCACGCCGCCCCGCTCAGCGAGGGCTCGCTGCTGCGCCTGGCGGCCGCGTTGCACACCACGGCCGACGAGCTGCTCGGCGGCGGGCTGGACCGGCCGCCGGGGCAGGGACGCCCGCCGCGGCGGCCCGAGACGCGGGAGCTCACACCGCCGGAGTGCCTGCGGCTGATCTCCTCCGGCGGTGTCGGGCGGGTCGCGTTCGGCGCGGCGGGGGCCCCGGCCGTGATGCCGGTCAACTTCATGACCCGCCACGGCACGATCGTCTTCCGTGTCGCCGAGGACGGCCTGCTGCACCGGGTGCTGCGCGGCGCGCCGCCGGACCACCCGGCCGAGATCAGCTTCGAGGTCGACCACGTCGACGAGGCCGGCCGCAGCGGCTGGAGCGTGCTCGTGCAGGGGCCCGCCCGCCGCCTGCCCCCGGGCGAGACCACGCCGGCCCCCGGCGTCGAACCCTGGGTCGGCGGCGAACGCGACGTCTACGTCGAGATCACGCCCCGGTCCGTCACCGGCCGCCGGGTGCACGGCTTCTGACCCGGCCCGCCGGTGGCCGGGGTCACCGTGCGCGCCGGGCCCGCAGCACCGTGTCGTGGCGGTGGTGGGTGCCCGGCGGCGCGGGGGCGGTCCGCGGGCGGGTCTCGTCCACCAGGACGGTCCAGTCGCCGCCGAGGAGCCCGGCGATGCCGGCGGGATGGTGGTAGTCGCCGGGGTCGAAGCCGTGGTCGTGGCCCGGCGGCAGGTCGGCGGGGTCGTGACCGGCGACGAGCAGGGTCCCTCCCGGGGCGACGGCGGCGAGCAGGCCGAGGAGCGCGGTGTCTCCCGGCTGCCGCGGAAGCGGGAAGTACTGGACGGACACCAGGTCGAACTCACCGGCCGGCGGTGGCGTGGCGAGCAGGTCGGCGTGGGTCCATGTCACGCGGCCGGCGACGTCCGCGCCCGCACGGGCGGCGCGGCGCAGCGCGACCCGGGAGATGTCGGCCGCGGTGACGCGCCATCCGCGCCGGGCCAGCCACAGCGCGTCGGCGCCCTCACCGCAGCCCACGTCGAGCGCACGCCCCGGCGGCAGGCCGGTGACCTCGGTGACCAGCACCCCGTTGGGTGCGCCGCTGAAAAGCTGGTCGCGGCTGCCGTACATGTCGTCCCAGTACTGTGCGTCCATCGTCCTCGCCTCGGGTGGGGCCGGGTCGGTCAGGGCACCACCCTGTCCCCGCCGGCGGGGGCCCGGCAAAATTTCTTGCCGGAACCGCAACACCGGCGGGGTTCCCGGGGGTCACAGGTAGCCGGGGATGGAAGGGTGGCGCATCCCGTAGACGGTGCCCCTGACGATCGCCTCCTTGTAGCGGGCGGCGGCGCGGCCGGTCAGCGCGGCGCGGCGCGGGGTGTCGTCGCTGCGGACGAACTGGACGATGCCGTCGTCGCGCCCCAGGCTGACGCACTGGTTGAAGTAGCGGAAGCGCAGGGGGCGCGGCTCGCGGCCCGCCAGGCGGGCGGCGATGGCGCGGGCGGCCTGCTGGGCGGAGGGGATGCCGGTGGCGCACGCCATGCGGAGGTCCTTGCCGTCCTCGGTGCGCAGGGCGGCCGCGTCGCCGACGGCGAGGATGTCAAGGTGGGAGACCGAGCGCAGCGTCCGGTCCACGATCACCCGGCCGTGGTCGTCCACGGCGAGGCCGGCCTCCCGGGCCAGGCCGGGCACCGCGAAGCCGGCCGCCCAGACGACGGTGCCGGCGCCGACGTGCTCCCCGCCGTCCAGCACCAGACCGTCGGCGCGGACCTCGGCCACCCGGGCGCCCTCGCGCACCTCGACGCCGAGGCGGGCGAACGTGGCGCGCAGGTGCCGGCGGGCACGCTCGGACAGGCCGGGCCCTGGCACGCCCTCGGTGACCAGGCGGACCTTCAGGCCCGGGTACGCCTCGGCCAGTTCGGCGGCCGCCTCGATGCCGGTCAGGCCGCCGCCGACGACGGCGAGCACGCCCCCGGAGGCGCTCGCCGTCAGGTGGTCGCGCAGCCGGGCGGCGTCCGCGGGGACGGCGACCGTCCAGGCGTGCTCGGCCGCCCCCGGCACCGACTCCAGGTCCGCGCGGCTGCCGAGGGCGTACACGAGCGTGTCGTAGCCGAGGTCGCGCCCGGCGCGGCCGAGCCGCACGGTGCCGGCCACGGCGTCGACGGCGGTGACCCGGTCGACCACGAGCTCGATGCGCGGCTCGACGAGCAGGTCCGCGAGCGGCAGATCGCGAAGGACCTGCCCGGCGGCGAGCTGGTGCAGGCGCACCCGTTCCGCGAACCGGTCGCTCTCGTTGACCAGCGTCACGCGCGCGTCGGTGAGCCTGGCCGTGAGCCTGGCCGTGAGGTTGGCGGCGATGACCCCCGAGTAGCCCGCGCCGATGACCACGATGTGATGCGTCATTTCCTGTCTCCTTTTCGTGTCCCGACCGGTAGACCGGAGGCGGACGCGATCCGTGACAGGAGCCGCTTGTGCAAAGCGTCACATTCGCGGCGCGGCGGCGTGTGTGAGCTTGTCGGGGTTGGTGACGGCGAGCAACGCCACGATCAGGCCGTCCGGCCCGAACTCCGGGACGGTGGCGGCGACCAGCGTGCCGCCGTCCCAGACCAGGTACGCCGGCTCGCCGTTGACCGTGGCGGACACCAGCTCGAACCCCGCCGCCCTCCGATGGTGGGCCAGGCCGACCACCAGGCGGGCCACCTTGACACGGCCCTGCACCGGGTGCGCCGCCGCCGGGGCCTTGCCACCGCCGTCGGCCCAGCTCACCACGTCCTCGGCGAGCATTTGCTCCAGGGCGGCCACGTCGCCCCGCCGGGCGGCGGCGAGGAAGCCGTCCACGATGCGCTGGTTCTGCTCCGGGGAGGTGGTGAACCGCTTGCGCGGCTCGCCGACGTGCTCGCGGGCCCGGTGGTAGAGCTGGCGGGCGTGGGACTCCTCGACGTCCAGGATGCCGGCGACCTCACGGTGGCTGTGGCCGAACGCCTCACGCAGCACGAACGCGGCCCGCTCAGGAGGCGTCAGCCGTTCCAGCAGCACCAGCATGCCCATCGACAGGGATTCGCGCTGCTCCACCGTCTCCAGGGGCCCGAGCCGCCCGTCCTCGACCGCGACGGGCTCGGGCAGCCATGTGCCGACGTACTGCTCGCGGCGGACCCGGGCGGAGGTGAGGCGGGTGAGGCACAGGTTGGCGACCACCTTGGTCAGCCACGCCTCCGGCACCTCGACCGACTCGCTGCGCTCCCAGCGCAGGTAGGCGTCCTGCAGCACGTCCTCGGCCTCGGAGACCTCCCCCAGCATGCGGTAGGCCAGGCCGAGCAGCCGAGGACGGTTGCTCGCGAACCGGTCCAGCTTGCTCATGGCCCAAGTGTGGCACCGGGCCCGCCCGGGCCCGATCTCGGTCTGTCAGGTCCGGTCGGCGGGCAGGTCGTCGGCGGCGAGGGTGTCCACCAGGCCGGCGACGAAACGGCGTTCGGCCTCCAGGACGGCCAGGCGGTACTCCTCCACCACCGGCAGCGGCCAGGCCGGGGCGGAGGCGGCCGCCGCGCGCAGCTCGCCGACCTGCGCGGTGAGGGTGAGCAGCCGGTCGCGCAGCAACGCGGCCGCCTCCTCGGGGGCGAGCGCGTCGAGCAGCGACAGGGCGACCGCGAACCGCGGGTACTCCGGGTGCGGCGTGCCGACCAGGTCGCGCATCCAGTCGCGCAGTTCCTCGCGGCCCGCGTCGGTGAGGGCGTAGACGGTGCGCTCGGGGCGGCGGGTGTCGCGCACGGTCTCCCGTTCGGCGATGAACCCCGCCCTGCGCAACCGGTCCACCACCATGTACAGCGTGCCACGGCTGTACTTCACGTGCCGGTCCTGCCCGGTGCGCATCAACCGCCGCCCGAGCTCGTAGGGGTGCATCGGCTCGGTCAGCAACCAGGCGAGCACGGCCAGCGCCAGCGGGTTGGCCACCTCGCGCCGTCGTCCCACGACGTTCCCGGTCCTGTGCGACGGCGCCGGTCAGCCCGGGTTCCGGCTTCCGTCGTCGATCTCTCCGGCCAAGGCCCGTGCCGCCGCGACGTCCTCGGGCCCGAAGCCCTCGTATCCGCTGCGTCTGTACTGCTCGGCCTGGCCGTCGATCCAGCGGCCGTGCGCCTCCCAGGCCGCTTGTTTGCTGGTGCCGAGGGCCGCGCCGATCTGCGACCACGAGGCGCCCGCGCCGCGCGCCGACCGCACCGCCAGTTGCCGCCCGTACCCGGCCTTGCGTGCCAGCACCTCACCGAGCGCGAGCAGCTCCAGCGCCTCCTCCTGGGTGAGGGGCGGCGGGCTCGTGAACCGCGTCTCGTCCTCGTCGGACGCCGCGGACGCCAGCGCGTCCCGCGTGCGCAGCTCGTCGTAGCGGGCGGCGGCGGTGAGAAGCGTGAACCGTGCGTCGATCATGTCCGGTGTGACCATGCCTCCGAGTATTTCGTCAGGCCATCTTGACGTCAAGGTCGCCTGACGATGAGACCGTCGGTCCCGTGTCGTCCAGACTGGGACGGTGATCGAGATGACGCCGCAGGAGGAGTTCGACGCGTTCCTCGGCCGGGTGCTTGCCGACGCGCGGGTGCTCGGCGTGGTGCTGAGCGGGTCGCGGGCCCGGGAGGGGATGGCGACGGCCCGGTCCGACTTCGACGTGTACGTGGTGTCGGGCGACGGGACCGAGGGGGTGGCGGCGGAGGCCCGGCGGGACGCGCGGCTCGACGTGTCGGTGATGCCGCTGGCGGAGTTCCGCACGCACGCCTCACCCGGTTCGCCGACCGAATGGAACCGTTACGCCTTCACCCACGCCCAGGTGCTGAAGGACGCCACCGGCGGCCTGATCACCGAGCTGGTCGCCGCCAAGGGCCGCCTGTCGCCGTCCGAGGCCGCCGCGGTCGCGCCCGCCGCGCTCGGCGCGTTCCTCAACGCCGTGTACCGCTGCGTCAAGAACGCCGGGAACGGCGACGCGACCGCCGCCCGGCTGGACGCCGCCGAGGCGGTCCCCTGCCACCTGACCTACGTGTTCGCGCTGCACCAGCGGGTCCGCCCGTACAACAAGTACCTCGCCTGGGAGCTGGACCGTCACCCGCTGTCCCACCCCGAATGGTCCCGCCCCCGCCTGCTCGGCCTGCTCGGCGAGGCCCTGTCCCCCGCCGCGGCCCCGGCCGTCCGGCGGCTGCTGGCCGACCTGGAGCCCCACGCCAGGTCCGCCGGCCACGGCCCCGTGCTGGACTCCTGGGGCGACGACCTGCGTCTCATGCTCGGCGGCGGAGCCGGGGAACCCGCGACCCCACCGTGGTGAGGCGGACCACCACGCCGGTGCCTGTGGTCAGCGGCCGGTGATGAGGGCGTCCAGAGCGGCGGCCTTGTCGGCCTCGGGGGGCAGGGCGTAGCGGCGGGTGGTGTCCAGGGAGTCGTGGCCGAGCAGTTCGGCGACCAGGATGGGGTCCTTGCCGCCGCGGATGAGCTGGGTGGCGAAGGTGTGGCGCAGGACGTGCGGGCTGAACGGCGCGGCGGGGTCGTCCTTGAAACCGATCGCGTCGCCGAAGCCGGTGATGATGTCGCGGGCGGCGCGGTCGCTCAGACGGCCGCCGCGGTGGTTGAGGAACACCGCGGCGTGGGTGCCGGCCCCTTTCCAGCCGGCGCGGGCTCGCAACCAGCCGGCCAGGGCCTGGTGCAGGTCGGGGTGGACGGGCAGCAGGCGGATCTTGCCGGCGTCGCGGCCTTCGCCCCGGATGCGGAGTTCGCCGCCGCGCGCGGACAGGCGTACGTCGGCCAGGTCGAGGCCGACGACTTCGGAGAGGCGCAGGCCCGCGTAGTAAGGCAGCAAAGCGAGGGCCTTGTCCCGCGGGGACGCGGCGCGCTGGACGTGGGCGACGTAGCGGCGGGCGCGCCGGGCGTCCAGAGCGCGGGGGGCGGTGCGACGCGAGTCGCGTTCGCGGCGGGCCCGGGGGCTGCCGAGGCCGCGGCGGGCGTAGAAGTCGTCGATGGCCGACAGGTAGGTGTCGATGGTGGTGGGGGCGCGGCGGCCGTCCTTGAGGTGGCGGCAAAAGTCGCGTACCGCGCCGGTGGCCACGACCGGGTCGCTGAGCGCGTCGCCGTCCAGCGCCCCGGCGTCGGCTTGACCGGCCAGCCAGGCCAGGTAGCCGCGCAGCCGGGAGACGTACTTGGTCCTGGTGGAACCGGCCAGCGGGGCGTGCTCGAGAGCGGCGGCGTAACCGGCCAGGACGGCGGAGTAAGGGGCGGACAGCGGGACGGACCGCGACCGGCGGGTGTTCCCGGAAGCCGCCGCGGCCGGGTCCGTGATCCCTGAGGGCCTGCTCCCGGAAGTCACCCGCACAGTCTACTTCCGGAAACGCGGGATTCCGGAAGTCATGGGGTACAATGGGGACACCGAGGAGTTCCCGAGCGTTGGCATTCAGGTCCGCGTCGCCCCCGGCGAACCACTACCGGCCCCTCACAAGGGCCCGGACAGGCCGGACGACCATGACGCCAGCACTTCTTCATCACCCCGCACCACGCAGCTCCGCCTCGTTCGCGGTGCCCAGTGTCGACTCCGCGCTGCGCCTCCGTCTCTCCCCGGTGCCGTATCGGCAGACCGTGGCGGACGGCGCCTGGTGGCCCTACACCCGGGACGCGGCCGCCGAACTGCCCGGCCTCATCGCCGCTGTCGACCGGCTGCTCGATCGAGTCACGCTCCGCGTCGGCTTGCACGGCGACACCTGGCGGAGCGTCCCGAGCCGCATCCAGGCACGCGGGCGCGGGGTAAGGGTCACGTGGTCGCGCCACACCGACCCGCACGTGATCACTCTGTACTTCGCGGCAGGCGAGCCGATCTTCCTGATGGTCATGCCCACGGGCGCCGCCGGCCCTGCCGGGGCCATGCCCACCGCGCAGGGCACCACCGGCTCGGGCGCCGACGGCGGCCTGGTGCTCTCGGGCCCGCCGGCCGCCGGCTCGGCCCGCCGGACGGGCGACGGCGTATCGGTCACCGGTGGCGGAAGCCGTCCCTGACCGGACGGCCACCGGCTCCGGTGTGCTCCACGTGCCGCCTGCCGGCTGGATCGAGCGGCTCAGAACCGGCCATTTCGCCGATGGGCCGCTCTCCGGCCGGCAGGCACCTCGTCCTATTTCTCAGCTCCCACGAAGGAGACATCCCATGACCGTCCTCGAAGCCGCCCCGCTCGGCGTGGCAGGCCACGTGAGGCCGACCACCGTGCACCTGTCCGGTGAGATCGACATCTTCACCAGCGCGGCGTTCCGCCGGCAACTGATGACGACGCTGCACTGCGGCACGAGCCTGCTCGTCATCGACCTGTCGGAGGTGTCGTTCTGCGACGCCTCAGGACTGGCCGTCCTCGTGGGCATCCAGCATCGCGCCCGGGCCATGGGCATCAGCGTGGCCCTGACCGCGCCCCGCCCGTTCATGCGCCGGCTGCTGCGCCTCACCGGCCTGGACCGCAGCCTGCCGACGATGGCGTGACCCGGATGCGCCTTGAGGCTCCGCCGGCCTCCACCGAGGCATACGACGGGCGGTCGCCGTTCCCGCACACCGAGCAGCACCTCGGCGGCGTCCCCGCCAGGCAGGCGGCACTGACGGCAGCGATCGTGGTCGCGCCGTTCATCGCGCTGGGCGCCGGCATCTGGCTGGCGTGGGGTGAAGGGATCACCCTGACCGACCTGCTGCTGGCCCTCGTCTTCTACGTCGTGACCGGGCTCGGCGTGACGGTCGGCTTCCACCGTCTGCTGACCCACCGCTCCTTCACCGCCCGCCCCTGGCTGCGCGTCACCCTGGCCGTGGCCGGGTCGATGAGCTTCCAGGGCAACCTGATCGACTGGGTGGCCGTCCACCGCCGCCACCACGCCTTCACCGACCAGCCGGGCGACCCGCACTCCCCCCACCGCTACGGCACCGGCCCCGGCGGCCAGCTGCGCGGCCTGGCCCACGCCCACCTGGGCTGGCTGTTCACCAGCGAGCCCACCTCGGCGGCCCGGTACGCCCCCGACCTGCTGCGCAACGATCCGGCCATGCTGCGTGTCTCGCGTGCCTTCCCCGCCTTGTGCGCCATCTCCCTGCTTCTGCCGTTCGCCGCGGGCTGGGCGATCAGCGGCGGGCTGTACGGCGGGCTGACCGCGTTCATCTGGGCCGGCCTGGTCCGTGTCGCTCTGCTGCAGCATGTGACCTGGAGCGTCAACTCCCTGTGCCACATGATCGGTGAGCGGCCGCACAGGACCCGCGGCCACGATCGCTCCACCGACCTGTGGCCGCTGGCTCTGCTGTCCTTCGGGGAGAGCTGGCACAACGGGCACCACAGCCTGCCCAGCCTCGCCCGGCACGGCCGTGGCCCGCGCCGGATCGACCCCTCGGCCGCCGTCATCAAGCTGTTCGAACGCCTGAACTGGGCCACCGACGTGCACTGGCTGCCCCCCGACGCCCTGCAGCACCGTCGTACGGTGGCCGGCAAGCGCACGCTGCGCGGCACCACGTAGCCGGCCGCCGCGCGGTGACGTGCGCCGGCCGGCGGACCTCACGGCGGCGAAGCTATGCGGAGCCGCCTGCCCGCCGGGCCAGCAGGCGGAACGGCCCCGGGGCGGCGCCGCGAAGACGGGCGGGCAGGCGCAGCCAGGCGGGCACGTAGGACTCGGGCCGCCCGCGTTCCACGGCGGCGACGATGGCGCGGGCCACCCGCTCCGGCGGGACGGGCACCGGCCGGCGCCGCGCGTACGGGGCGCCCCGCCGGGCGAAGAACGGGGTGTCCACGACCCCGGGCAGGACGACCGAGACACCGGGCGCCCCCGGGCCGCGCAGTTCGTGCCGCAGCGCCTCGGCGAACACCGTCAACCCCGCCTTCGCGGCCGAGTACACCGCCTCGTCCCGCACCCCGACGGCCCCCGCGATCGAGGACACCAGCACGACGTGCCCCCGGCCGGACTCGATCATGCCGGGCAGCAGCAGCCGGGTCAGCACCATCGGCACGACGAGGTCCAGGCGCACCAGCCGCTCCAGCTCCGCCGGCGGCATCCCGGTGAACGGCCCCGCCCACCCGGCCCCCGCGTTCGCCACCAGCACGTCCACCGGCCCGGCCGCCGCGACCAGCCCCGCCACGCCGCCGTCCCGGCCGGCCTCCCGGTCCGCCAGCAGATCGCAGGCCACCGCACGCCCGCCGGTCTCGGCCGCGACGGCGGCGAGGCGCCCGGCGTCGCGGCCGGTCAGCGTCACCTTCGCGCCACGGGCCGCCATCGCGCGCGCGGTGGCCGCGCCGATCCCCGACGAGGCGCCGGTGACCAGCACCCGCGCCCCGTCCAGCCTGCTCCCCCGTCCCACCCGGCATGCCTTCCCCCTCCCGGTGCCGGCCACGCGCGGTGACGCTCTGGTGGGGGACGCCTCCCACGGTTATAGTCATGGTCATGACTACTCATGGACATGAGTAACAGATGGCTCTGCGGCACGCGGTGCTCGCGGCGTTGCTCGACGGGGAGTACAGCGGCTACCAGCTCACCAAGGTGTTCGACGTGGGGGTCGCCGACTTCTGGTACGCGGCGCCGCAGCAGTTGTACGCCGAGCTGGCCAAGCTGGAGACCGCGGGGCTGGTGGCGGGGCGCGAGGTGCCGCAGCAGGGGCGGCCCACCAAGCGGGTGTTCACGGTGACCGAGGCCGGGATCGGGGAGCTGGCGCGCTTCGCGTCGGCGCCGCCCAAGCCGTTGCTGATGCGGGACGACCTGGTCGTGCGGGTGCACGCGGTGGACGTGCTCGACACCGCGACCGTGGTCACGCAGCTTCTGGAGCGGGCCGAGGGGGCCGCCGCCAAACTCGCGTTGTTCGAGAAGATCCTCCTGCGGCTGCGCGGGGGCCTTCCCGAGGAGACGTTCCTGCGTGAGGGCGAGCGTGTCGGGCCGTACCTGTCCTGCCTGGCCGGCTGCCGCCTGGAACGCGAGATCCACGACTGGTGCCTGCAGACCGCGCGCACCCTGAGCGAACGCGCGGCCCGGACCGGAGGGGGACAGTGATGTTCAGCCGTTATGTCGCGCTCGGCGACAGCCAGACCGAGGGGCTCGGTGACGGGGACGACGTGAGCGGGCACCGCGGCTGGGCCGACCGCCTCGCCGAGCACCTGGCCGGCGCCGCGCCGGGCCTGCTGTACGCCAACCTCGCCGTGCGCGGCCGTCTCGCGGGGCAGGTCCGCGACGAGCAGCTCGCCGTCGCCCTGGAGCTGCGCCCCGACCTGGCCACGGTCATGGCGGGCATGAACGACCTGATGCGCCCCGGCTTCGACGCCGCCCGGGTGGCGGCGGCGCTGGAGGACATGTACGCCGCCCTGACCGCGTCGGGGGCGCGCGTGGTCGGCGTGACCTTCCCCGACATCGGCGCGATCATGCCGCTGGCCCGCCCGCTGCAGCCGAGGGTGATCGCCCTCAACGCCCGCATCAGGGCCGCCGCCGCGCGCCACGGCGTCATCCTGGTGGACACCTTCCCGCACACGGTGGCCACCGACGCCCGGATGTGGAGCCGCGACCGGATCCACGCCAGCCCGGTGGGCCACGCCCGGATCGCCGCCGCGTTCGCGCACGCGCTGGAGCTGCCCGGCAGCGACGCCACCTGGACGGACCCGTTCCCGCCCCTGCGCGCCCCCTCCGCGTGGCGGGCCGCGGCCGCCGAGGCGTGGTGGCTGGCCACGTACGCGGGCCCGTGGATCGGCCGCCGCCTGCGGGGCCGCTCCTCGGGCGACGGCCGGTCCGCCAAACGCCCCCTGCTCACGCCGCTGCCGGGCGTGGACCCGGCGACCCCCTAGGGCGGGGTCATGCGGGTACTGACCTGGAACGTGTGGTGGCGGTTCGGCCCCTGGCGGCAGCGGCGGGACGCCATCATGACCACCTTGGCGGAGCTGGACTGCGATCTGATCGGGCTGCAGGAGGTCTGGGCCGAAGGGGAGGACAACCTCGCCGGGTGGCTGGCCGCGCGCCTCGGCCTGCACTGGACGTGGACGGCTTCCGACCGGCCCGGGCGCTGGCACGAGCGTGTGGGTGAGGCGACGGCGGACGTCGGCCTGGCGGTGCTCAGCCGCTGGCCCCTCGCCGGGCGTACCACGCTGCGGCTGCCGACCGAGGGCGGCCAGGACGACGGGCACCAGGCCCTGCACGCCTTGGTGGACGCCCCCGCGGGACCGGTGCCGTTCTTCACCACCCACCTGAACTCCCGGCCGTTCGAGTCGGCGGTGCGCTGCGCCCAGGTCACGGCGCTGGCCCGGTTCGTCGCCGCGCACCGGGGCCGCGGCGGCTTCCCGGCCGTGGTGACCGGGGACTTCAACGCCCTGCCCGACTCCGACGAGATGCGGCTGTTCGGCGGTCACCGGACCGCCCCGGCCGTCCCCGGGCAGGTGCTGGTGGACGCCTGGGCCTACGCCGACCCGGCCGCACCCGCCGTGACCTGGGACAACGCGAACCCCTACGCCGCGCTGCCGCACGAGCCGCCCGGGCGCATCGACTACATCCACGTCGGCCGGCACGGCCCGGGCGGCCTCGGCCGCGTCCTTTCCGTGCGCCGCGTGGGCGACCGTCCCGTGGGCGGTGTCTGGCCGTCCGACCACGCCGCCGTGCTCGCCGACCTGGCCGGCGAGGTGTGAGGCGGGTTCAGCCGCTGCGCAGGGCGCGCAGGGACTCGCGCAGCGAGCCGAGGGTCGCGAACACCGCGGTGGGTTCGTAGCCGCAGTGGGCCATGCAGTTGGCGCAGCGCGGGTCGTGGCCGCGGCCGTAGGAGTCCCAGTCGGTCTCCTCGACCAGCTCGCGGTACGTGGCGGCGTAGCCGTCGGCCATCAGGTAGCAGGGGCGCTGCCAGCCGTGCAGGGAGTACGACGGGATCGCCCAGGCCGTGCACGGGAAGTCGGCCTTGCCTTCCAGGAAGTCCAGGAACAACGGCGAATGGCTGAGGCGCCACCGTTGGCGGTTTCCCCCGGCGAACGCGGCGCGGAACAGGGCCCGGGTGTCCCTGATGCCGAGGAAGTGCTCCTGGTCGGGCGCCTTGGCGTAGGCGTACGCGGGCGAGATCATCATCTCGTCCACGGCCAGGTCGTCGTTGAGGTAGTCGAGCACTTCGATCACGGTGCGGGGCGTGTCGGTGGAGAAGAACGTGGTGTTGGTGGTCACCCGGAAACCGCGGCGGCGGCACTCGCGCACCGCCGCCACCGCCTCGTCGAACGTCCCCGGGCGGCACACCGACGCGTCGTGCCGGTCGCGCAGCCCGTCGATGTGCACGGTCCACGCGAAGTACCGCGACGGCGTGAACTGGTCGATCTTCTTGGGGATGAGCAGCGCGTTGGTGCACAGGAAGACGTAGCGTCTGCGGTCGACCAGCCGGCGCACCATCTCGCCGATCTGCGGGTGCATGAGCGGCTCACCGCCCGCGATGGACACCATCGGGGCGCCGCTCTCCTCGACGGCCGCCACGGCCTGGTCCACCGGCATGCGGCGGCGCAGCACGTCCGCGGGGTGCTGGATCTTGCCGCAGCCCGCGCACGCCAGATTGCACGCGAACAGCGGCTCAAGCTCGACCAGCAGCGGGAACTTGCGGCGGCCGCGCAGCCGCTGGCGCAGGATGTACCCGCCGATGCGCAGGCTCTGCCGCACCGGGATCGTCATGGCCGCACCTCCTCGGTCCGCGCGGCCCAGCGCGCCAGCACCGGCCCGAGGCGCCGCAGCGTCCGCCGCGCCGCCACCCCGCCGAGCACCGTGGCCGGGCTCAGCAGCGGCGCCGCCGGGGTGTCCACCACGACGCGCGCCACGGCCACCGCGGGCACGCACGTCAGCGCGGCCGTGACGAGCGGCCCGGCCTCCATGTCCACACCCCTTGCCCCCGTGGCGGCCAGTCGGCCGCGGGCGGCGCCGGTGACCAGTCGGCCGCGGGTGACCAGGGGCCCGATCTGGGCGTGGATGCCCGCCCGGGCCAGTTCGTCGGCGAGCGCGCCCGCGGACGGGCACGGCAGGGCGCGGCCCCGGTAGCGGACCTCCCCGGCGACCAGCACGTCCCCTGGCCGCAGCCCGTCGTCCAGTGCCCCGGCGAACCCGGTCACCGCGACCGCCCGGTACTTCCCGAGCCGGGTCCCGGCCCGTGAGGCGCGGCGCGGGCCCATCCCGGTGCGGACCACGGTCACCCCGTCCCCGGGCCGCAGCCCCCGGGTCACGGCCCGCGCCTCGATGCCGAGCGCGACGCAGATCGCCAGGCCGCTCACCCCGCGCCGTCCCCGGGCGGGCGCAGGTAGCGTCCGAGCGCCGTGATCGGGAAGACCAGGCGGTACAGGTGGTAGTTGATGTAAAAGTCGCCGGGGAACCCGGTGCCGGTGTGGTACGGCTCGTCCCAGGTGCCGTCCGGCCGCTGTGCGCGCACCAGCCACCGCACCCCCGCCTCCACCGCCGTGGAGCGTTCACCGGCGGCGAGCAGGGCGATCAGCGCCCAGGCGGTCTGTGACGCGGTGGAGTGGCCGCGGCCGATCCACGCGGGGTCGCGGTAGGAGCGCATGTCCTCGCCCCAGCCGCCGTCGTCGTTCTGGTGCCGTTCCAGCCACGCCACCGCCCGCCGCACCGCCGGGTCGCCCGCCGGCACACCCGCGGCGGCCAGGGCGGGCAGCGCGGCGCCGGTGCCGTAGACGTGGTTGGCGCCCCAGCGGCCGAACCACGACCCGTCCGGTTCCTGGGCGCGCAGCAGCCACGCCACCGCGCGGCGCAGCACGGCCGGGTCGGCGGGCGGCTCGGCGGCCAGCGCCTCGACGACGTGCGCGGTGACGTCCGCCGTCGGCGGGTCGATCACGGCGCCGAAGTCGCAGAACGGCAGCTTCCTGATCAGCTCGCGGGTGTTGTCGGCGTCGAACGCGGCGAACCCGCCGTCGCGGCACGCCATGCCCGCCATCCAGCGCACCGCCCGGTCGACGGCCGGCCGTGCCCCGGGGAGCGGCACGCGGCGCAGCGCCAGCACCACCTCGGCGGTGTCGTCGGTGTCGGGGTAGCCGTCGTTGTCGAACTCGAACGCCCAGCCGCCGGGACGCAGGCCGGGCCGCCGCACCGCCCAGTCCCCCGGGCCGCGCACCTCCTCGCCGAGCAGCCACGCCGCGCCCTCGGCCACGGCGGGGTGACCGGCGGGCAGCCCGGCGTCCAGCAACGCGGTGACGGCGAGCGCGGTGTCCCACACCGGGGACTGGCAGGCCTCCATGCGGCGCCCCCGCTCGTCGCGGACCGTGAAGCGGTCCAGGCCGCGCAGGCCCCGCCGCATCACCGGGTGGTCGACGGCGTACCCGGACAGGTGGAGGGCGATCAGCGAGTACACCCACGGCGGCTGGATGCCGCCCCACGACCCGTCGGCCTCCTGCCGCACCACGATCCACTCGACGGCGCGCCGCAGCGCCGCCCGACGGAGCCCCGGCAGGGGACGGCGTTCGTAGCGCCGCAGCAGCCGGTCCAGCGCGCCGAGCGTCCCGCCGGGACGGCCCCGCCGGGACGGCCGCCCGGTGCGCAGCTCGGCCAGGTCGAACGGCAGCGCCCGCACCGGCCGGTGGGAGGCCACGACGGTCAGCGGCACGATGGTCTGCCGGGCCCAGCACGCCCAGTCGTACACGTTGAGCGGGCACCACGGCGGCAGCAGGATCAGCTCGGCGGGCAGCGCGGGCAGGTCGTCCCAGCGCCACTGCCCGAACATCGCCAGCCAGATCCGCGTGAAGACCCGCGCCGCCTCGATCCCCCCGCCGCGGCGCGCGAACGCCGCCGCGGCCCGCATGTGCGCCTCCCCCGGGTGGTCCCCGGCGAGCCGCAGCGCGGTGTAGGCCTCGATGGTGGTGGACAGATCCCCCGGCCCGCCGTGGAAGTTCGCCCAGGTCCCGTCGGCCCGCTGCCGCGACCGTATCCACCGGGCCGCCTCGGCGGTGTCCTGCTCCGAGCGCACCCCGAGGAACTCCCGCAGCAGCAGGTCCTCGGCGTCCATCGTCACGTTGGTCTCCAGCTCCCCCTTCCACCACCCCCCGGGGTCGCGCAGCCCCACCAGGTGGTCGCACGCCGCCCGCAGGGCCCGCTCCGCCGCCTCGGGGAGCGTTCCTCCGGGCGCCTCCCGGGCGGCCGGGCCGGTGATCATGTCGGGGGTCATGTCAGTGGTCCCTGGTGGTGATGAAGGCGGCGACCTCCAGGAACTCCGCGCGGACCGCGGGCGGCAGGTCGGCGTCGGCCAGGTGGCGGTGGGCGACGTCCAGGCGGTGTTTGGCCTCGGCCTCGGCCCAGGCGCGGCCGCCGGCCTCCTCCACCAGGCGGGCCGCCTCGTCGAGGCCGTCCTCCGGCAGCGGGCCCGGGCGGGCGAGCAGGCCGGACAGGCGGGCCCCGGCGGGGGTGCCGCCGGTGAGGGCCGCCACCACGGGCAGGGTCTTCTTGCCGGCCCGCAGGTCCGACAGGACGGGTTTGCCGGTGGTCTCGGGGGTGCCCCAGATGCCGAGCAGGTCGTCGACGAGCTGGAACGCCAGGCCGGCCTCCGCGCCGAACGCCGCCAGGGCGCCGGTCAGCCCGGGGGGCGCCCCGGCGGCCAGGGCGCCGGCGGCGCAGGCGCACGACAGCAGGGCCCCGGTCTTGTCGGACGACATCCGCAGGCACTCCGCCAGGCTCACCTCGGTGCGGCGTTCGAACTCCAGGTCCGCGGCCTGGCCGGCGATCAGGCGGCGGGTCGCGACGCCGACGGCCCGCGCCACCTGGAGGTGCCCGGGGGTGCCGGCCCCGGCGAGCAGCTCACCGGCCAGGGCCAGCAGGGCGTCCCCGGCGAGGATCGCCTCGGCGCGGCCGAACAGCGTCCAGGCGGCCGGGCGGTGCCTGCGGGTGCGGTCGCCGTCCATGATGTCGTCGTGCAGCAGCGAGAACGCGTGCACCAGTTCCACCGCCGCCGCGGCCGGCAGGTCCGGCGCCGCGCCCGCCGCCCGCGACGACAGCACCGCGAGCGCCGGGCGCAGCGCCTTGCCGCCGCCGTCCGCGGGGCGGCCCTCGTGGTCGGTCCAGCCGAGGTGGTAGGCGGCGACCCGGCGGGTGACCGGGTCCAGCAGGTCCACCGCCGCCCGCAGCGCCGGCCCGACCAGCTCACGGGCCGCCGGCAGCGCCGGCGGCACCAGGGCCGTCATGACGCCGCCCCTTCGCGCGCCCCGAGCTCATGGCGCACATCGCTCGGACGGCGCATGTGGCGGCGGACCAGGCGGGCCGCGGTGAGTCCGCTGCGCACGGCACCCTCCATCGTGTCGGGCCAGCCCGTGTCGGTCCACGCGCCGGCGAGGTACAGGCCGGGCCACCGGGTGGCGGCGCCGGGACGCAGGGCGCCGCTGCCGGGCCCCTGGTGGAACGTGGCGCGGCGCTCACGGGTGACGAAGAAATCGGTGAGCCGCGCGTCGCGCGCACCGGGCAGGACGCGCCGCAGCTCGGGGCCGAACTCGGCACGCACCCGGGCCACCGGCAGGTCGATCCACCGGTCGGCCGCCGACACCGACACCGTCAGGTACTGGCCCCGGTCCAGCCCCGCCACCCCGGTCTTGTCGAAGACCCACTGGACGGGTGAGCCGACCACCGCGGCGAACGGCAACTCGGTGACCCGCCGGTCGTACACCGCGTGCACGTTGACGATCGGGCTGGCCCGCAGGCCCGCCCACCGGTCCCGGCCCGGCGCCGCGCCGTCCGGCACCAGCCGCGCCGCCTGCTCGTGCGGCACGGCGAGCACCACGGCGGACGCCTCCACCCGCCGCCCGTCCACCACCACCGCCGGGCCGGGCAGCACCGCGCTCACCTTCGCCGACAGCCGCACCCGGCCGCCGCGCCGCACGACGGCCCGCGCGGCGGCGGCACCGTGCAGCTCGCCGAGCGGGACGGCGGGCACGCCGATGTCGGCCGCGTCGGCACGGCCGAACAGCGCGGTGCGGAACACCTGAACCGCCGCGCCGAGCGCCGCCTGGTCGGCGGCGACGTTCAGCGCCGCCACGGTGAATAGCTCCCACACCGCGTGCCGCGCCGGGCCGCGCTGCCCGTGCCGGTCCAGCCACGTGCCGAGGTCCACCAGGTCGAGCGCCGGGTCCGCCGGGTCCAGCCGCGACAGCGCCACCGACCCGCGCAGCGCCCGCAGCCGGTCGGCCGGTCCGAGCAGCGAGTAGGTCGCCAGCGCGGGCAGCAGATGGAACGGCCCCGGCAGCGCCGCCCTGCGCAGCCGTCCCACCCGGCCGCCCGGGGTGAGCACCCGCACGTCGAACCGGTCCTGCACACGCACCTGCCGCGTCCCGCCGATGCGGTCCAGCAGCCCCCGGTACGCCGTGCAGCACCGCAGGAACACATGCTGCCCGTTGTCCACCGTCAGATCACCCCGGGCGAACGAATGGGTGGCCCCGCCGAGACGCGGCCGCGCCTCGTACAGCGTGACCGGGCACCCCGCGTCCGCGAGCGCGACCGCCGCCGCGATCCCGGCCAGCCCGCCACCCACCACGGCCACCGGCGCGCCGCTCACCGGCCGGCCCCCGCGAGCGCGCGAGCCGCGACCATCGCCTTCTCCCAGGCCGGCAACGACGAACGGCCCGCCAGGGCCTCGGCGGGGCACGCGGCGATGCGGTCGAGCAGGCCGCGGTAGATGCCCGCCATCGCGGCGGTGCACGCGGCGCTGCGGCGGTCCAGCAGCGGCGGCAGCCGCATGCCCTGCGCGTACCACTCGCGGGCCCGGGCCGTCTGGAACCGCATCAGCGCCTCCAGCCGGTGCGGCGGGTCGGTGAACCGGCCCGCGCCGTCCACCTCCAGCGTGCAGCCGAACCGCTCCAGGTCCTCGGCGGGCAGGTACACCCGCCCGGCCCGCCGGTCCTCGTTCACGTCCCGCAGCACGTTGGTGAGCTGCAACGCCACACCGAGCGCGTCCGCGAGCGGCGCGGCCGCCGCCCGGTCGGCCACGCCGAACACCCCCAGCGACAGCCGCCCCACCGACCCCGCCACCCGGCGGCAGTACGCCAATAGGTCCTCGAACCGGTCGTACGTCACGCCGCGCACGTCGGCGGCGCACCCGTCGATCAGCTCCTCGAACGCCGCCAGCGGAATGGGGTACCGGCGCGCCGCGTCGAACAACGCCACCAGCACCAGGTCGCCGTGCACCGGCCGCCGCACCCGCAACGCCCCGCGCGCCGCCGCCAGCAACGCCAGCCGCTGCTCGGCCGGGCCGTCACCGTCGCCGATGTCGTCGATGCGGCGGGCGAAGGCGTACACCGCGCTCAGCGCCCGGCGTCTCGGCGGCTGCAGCAGGCGGATGCCGTAGGAGAAGTTCCTGGCCCGGGTGCGCACGATCCACTCGCAGTGCCGGTAAGCGTGGGACGCCACTACCGGGTCACCTCCCCGTCACCAGCGCACGCAGCCACGCGCCCCCCAGCCGGGCACGGCCCGGGCGGACCGCCACCCCCAGCACGTCATGACCGGAACGTTCCAGCGCGGCGACCGTGGCCCGGCCCCCGGCGACGTACCCGGCGACCGCGGCCCGCGCGAACCCGCTCAGCGACGCCAGCAGCGGCGCCCCGGCGTCCAGCAGCCGCGCCGCCCGCCCCGCCTGCAACGCCACCACCCGCCGCAACGGCTTCGGCGTGACCACGCCCGCCAGGTCGTGCTCGGTGCAGCCGTACCGGCGCAGATCCTCACCGGGCAGGTAGACACGGCCCCGGCGGTAGTCCTCGCCGACGTCCTGGCAGTGCTCGATGACCTGCAGCGCCGAGCACACCCGGTCCGACAGCGGCACCCGGGCCCCGCCCGCGGCGCCGAACACGTGCAACACGATGTGCCCCACCGGGTTGGCCGACAACGCGCAGTACCCCAGCAGCTCGTCGAACGTCTCGTACCGGGTCACCCGCTGGTCGCGCCGGCCCGCCTCCACCAGCAGGTGGAACGGCTCGGCGGGCACCGCGCACTCCCGCACCGTCAGGCGGAGGCCCCGCACCACCGGGTGCCGCGGGGCCCGGCCGGCGTACAGCCGGCGCAGGTCGGCGTCGACGTCGTCCAGCAGCCGCGGCCGGTCCTCCCGGCCGGCCTCGTCACCGATGTCGTCCACGTGGCGCGCGAAGGCGTACACCGCGAAAAGATGGCCCCGATATCGGCCCGGCAGCACGCGCGAAGCGACCGGGAAATTCTCCCGGCTCGCTCTCGATATGACGGCCCTCCCCGATGACATGGCTTGACTATTGCCAGCACACGGCGCCGTAAACTGCCGTCCGGCACTGTGAAACACGAGGTCAACGGCCATATCCACCATAAAGCCCGCGCGGCTTTCACCAGGGACGGCCGTTCTTCACCAAGGTTTTCCATTTTCCCCGGAATACCGATACAGACAATCACGCGCCGCGATTCCCGGCCGAACGTTGACCGTTCCCCGGCTTTACCGGCGCCCGCCCGCGGAGACCGTGTCCTGGCACCCGCTACTCCAGGAGGACCAGCCGTGGCCACCCCGCCGCCGCACGCCGTGCTCGCCGAGCGGGCCGACCTCAAGGCCCGCCGCGCGGCACCGTGCCACCACCTCCGGCAGGGCACCGAGCGCCACGCGCCACGCCCCCCGAGCGCTGGTGTGGTCGCTGTCGTGCAGCAGCACCGTCGCCCCGCCGCGCAACCCCGGCGCCAGCTCGGCCAGCACCGACCCCGGGGTGGCCGACGCCGTCCAGTCCCGCCCCCACACCGTCCACAACACCGGCCGCAGCCCCCGCGCCCGCGCCGCCACCAGCGCCTCGGCGCTCAGCACCCCGTACGGCGGCCGGTACCACACCGGGCGCACCCCGGTCACCTCCCGCACCAGCCGCACGGCCGCACCCATCTCCCCGGCCACCGCCCCCGGGCGGGCCAGCAGTGTCGCGGTGTGCCGCCAGCCGTGCACGGCGACCTCGTGCCCCTCCTCGGCGATCCTCCGGCCGAGCCCCGGGTGGCGCTCCAGCATCTCCCCCAGCACGAAGAACGTCGCCCGGCACTCCAGCCGCCGCAACTCCCGCAGGAAACACGGCGTGGACACCGGATCGGGCCCGTCGTCGAACGTCAGCGCCACATGCCCCGGCTCCCCCACCCCCGCGAGACCCGGCACCACCCGCCGCACCCCGCGCAACCACGTCGCCGCGGGACCCACATGGACCAGCCCGGCCACCCCCGCCGCCAGCGCCGCGTACCCCGCCCCCCGGCGCACCCGCCCGGCCCCCACCTCGCGCCCCGCCGGCAGGCGCACCCGCTCAGCCCCCGCCATACGGCGCCCCCGGCCGGCCGTCGCCCCGGGAGACCGGGATGACCCCACGGCGCGTGCTCATCCTCAGCGCCTCCATGGGCGCCGGCCACGACGGCGTGGCACGGGAACTGGCCAGGCGCCTCACCCGGGACGGCGCACACGTACAGGTCATCGACGTCATCCGGCTCCTCCCCCTGCGGCTCGGACCGCTGCTCCGCTGGTGGTACCGCACGACAGTCCAGCGCACACCCCTCGTCTACGAGATCGTCTACCAGGTCTTCTTCGTCCGCGGGTCCCCCGTGTCACCGCTGGCCCGGCTCGCCGCCCGGCGGCTCACCGCGCTCCTCGCACGGGAACGGCCCACCGAGGTCGTCTCGGCCTTCCACCTGGCCGCCCAGATCACCGGGCTGATGCGCGACCGCGGCACACTGACCGCCCACAGCACCGTGCTGGTCACCGACTTCGCCCTCCACCGGCTCTGGCTGCACCCCGGCAACGACCGGTACCTGTGCCCCACCCCCGAAACCGCCCGCCAGGCCACCGCCGCCACGCACCGGCCCGCCGCCGCCTACGCCCCGCTCGCCCGGCCCGCCTTCCACACCCCGCCGCACCCCACCGGACGCCTGGTGCTGGTGTCGGCCGGCGCCTGGGGCGTGGGGCAGGTGACGCGGACGGCGCGGGTGCTGGCCGCGTCGGGGCGGTACACCCCGGTCGTGTTGTGCGCGGGCAACACCCGGCTGCGCCGCCGCCTCACCGCCGCCGGGCTCGGGCAGGCACTGGGCTGGCGCGACGACCTGCCCGACCTGATGGCGCGGGCATACGCCCTGGTGGACAACGCCGCCGGCCTGACCTGCGTCGAGGCGTTCGCCGCCGGCCTGCCGGTGGTGTCCTACCGCCCCATCCCCGGCCACGGCCGCGCCGGCGCCCACGCCATGGCCCGCGCCGGCCTCACCACGTTCGCCCCGGACCCCGCCGCCCTGCTCACCGCCCTGGACCGCCTCGCCGACCCCCGCCACCGCGCCCACCGGACCGCCCCCGCCACCGCCCTGTTCACCGCCCCGCCCGCCGAGACCCTGACCGGCGACCCCCGCGAAGAGAACCCCGCACCCGCCGGCGGCGCCTGACCCGGGCGCCCCAGAAACCCCCACCTACCCGCGCCGCCTGACCCCGCCCCTCAGCCCGCGCTCAACTGCGCATGGAACAACGGCGACTGGGCCAGCAGGTAACTCCCCCCCACGATCAGCCCGATCCCGGTCAACTCCGGCACGATCCACCCCCCCGTGCGGATCTGCTCATCGAACATCGTCGTCCCGTACACGATCGACGCCACCGGATCGCTCAGCGTCAACGCCGGCTGCGCCGCCACCAGCGTCCCGCTCTGCAACGCGTTCTGCAGCAGGAACAAGCTGCACAACCCCGCCACCACCATCGCGTACACCTGCCAGGTGACCGGCAGTACCGACACGTCCTCCTCCAGCACCACCGTGGCCTGCTTGATGAACGTCGCCGTGAACGCGAACCCGATGCCCGCCGCCAGCCCGAACGCCACCGCCCGCCCCGCCCCCACCGTGATCCGCGCCACCAGCACCAGCGCCCCGATCGTCGCAAGCGTCCCCGCGGTGGCCATCAGCCACCCCGCGGCGTCCGGCCCCCCGTCCCCCATCTGGGGCGACGCCGAGAAGAGCAGCAACGCCAGCCCCCCGGTCAGCAACACGATCGCCAGCCACGACCGCACCCCGAGACGCACGTGGAAGACCCCCGACACCAAGATCATCGTGAACGGCAGCTCACTGATCAGCACCGGCTGCACCAGCGCCAGCCCGCCCTGCGACAACGCCGCCGCCTGGAACGCGAACCCCAACGTCAGCGCCGCGATCCCCCCGAGCCAGATCGGCGAGCGCACCAGGGCCCACAACAGGCTCAGCCGCATCGCCGCGCGCGCCGGCACCCGGCGCGCCGCGGTCCGCTGCAGCACCGAGGCCACGGCGTTGCTCATGGCGGCGCACACCGCCAGCAGCACCGCGATCACCGCGCCCCGGCCCCCTGCCCCGACTTCACCAGATAGGGCGAACGGCCGAGCAGCACGATGCCCGTCACCATCGCGACCAGGCCGGCCACCTCGGCCGCCAGCGCCCCCGCCGTCAGCTCCAGACGCTCCGCGAAGATCGCGATACCGAGCACGATGCCGGTGATCGGCTCCGCCACCGTCGTCGCGGGCAACGAGACCCGCAGCGGCGCCGCGTCGAAAGCGCTCTGGTTGAGCAGCAGCCCCACCACCGCCACGCACGGGACGACGTACGGCTCCCACGACGTGGCCAGCGCCTCCGGCCCGTGCCGCAGCGTGAGCAGCGACCCCCGGGTCAGCACGTCCTGCAAGCCGTACAGGATGCCCGCCGACGCCGCCAGCAGGATCGCCTTCACCTGCAGCGAGCGGTTGCGCCCCACCGCCACCAGCGCGGCCGACGCCGCCAGCACCGCCGCCACCACCATCCAGTGCGCCGAACCCGCCGACGGCGCCCGCCCCCCGTGCGGCTCCCCGAACGCCAGGAACAGTGCCACACCCCCGCTGACCAGCACCGCCCCCACCCACTCCGTCCACCCCAGATGCTCCTGGTAGACGATGTGCGCGGCCGTCAGCGCGAAGATGAGGCTGGTCGCGAACAACGGCTCCACCGCGGACACGTCCGCGTCCCACAACGCCAGCGCCCCGAGCACCTGGCCACCGAACATCAACGCGATGCCCGCCAGCCACAACGGCTGACGGACCAGATGCAGCAGCAGCCGCACATGCAACATCTCGCCCAGCGGCTCACGGTAGGCGGCGTGCTGCTGCGCCACGAACCCCATGCCGAGCAGGCACGCCGCCATGAGCGGCACCAAGAAGATCACGTGCCCCCTCCGAAGTCCCCCGCCCCCACTGCGCTCCTACCCATCCCCTCCCACCTGGCGCACCGCCCACCCAGAAGATCGTTCTACCTCAGGTCAAAAGACCACCCGGAACCAACACCCAGCTATGACCTGGTTTGATGGGGTGATGATCGTGCGCGACGCCCACCCCGGCGAAATGCCCGCCGTAGGCGCCCTGCGGGTCGCCGCCTACGAGGCCGAGGGCTTGCTCACCGCCCACCCCGCCTACGCCCGCAGGCTCAGCGCCCTCGGCGCCGACGGCCACGGCGAGGTCCTCGTCGCCGTCGAGAACGATCAGATCCTCGGCACCGCGATGCTCGACCCCTACGGCCCCGGCAGCGAACTCGCCACCGGCCCCCACGAGGCCGAGATGCGCGCCCTCGCCGTCGCCCCGGAGGCCCAGGGCCGCGGCATCGGCGCCGCCCTCATCCGAGCGGTCCTCGACCGCGCCGCCGCCCGCGGCGCCACGGCCCTGTTGCTGTCCACCCAGCCGGCCATGAAGACCGCCCAGCGGCTCTACCTGTCCCAGGGCTTCACCCGGCTGCCCGCACGCGACTGGGCTCCCATCCCCGGTTTCACCCTTCTTGTCTTCGGTCGCTCGTTGAGTGGTTTTGGTGGTTGATGTCTGATTTGAACCTAATCCGCCGCCTTTACAACGTAGATTTTTATTGTGGGAGTTTGAACTCTTCGATCTCCTTGACGAAGACGATGGCGTCGACCTGATCAGTGGTGGCCGGGTCGAGGGAGAAGTACGTGTGGTCGGCCGGGACGCGTGGCGTCAGCTCCTGGTCCAGGGCGGCCGTGAGGTGGCCGGGGTCGATGACGGCGCGGTCGTGGGGAAAGGTCGACAGGAGCCCTTCGAGGGTGCCGGGATCGGGGACGTCGGAGCCGCGGCGGCCGAAGGTGGTGGCGGCGAAGCTGTACTGGTCGCCGAGACGGGCGCCGATGATGGCGCCCGCGCTCCACCACTGGAGCGGCACGCCGGCGAACCGCATGTGACTCTTGTCGCGCTGCAGGTGGCGGTTGTGGGCGAAGGCGAGGGTAGGGCCGCGACGGGCCTCGCGGCGGACGATGGCGTCGAGGTTGCCGGCCATCATCGTCTCGCGCAGGTACATCAGAGTGCCGAGACGGGTGGGTGCGGGGTCGGCCACGCCGGCGTGGTAGCGCAGGAGCCCGGCGGCGGTGCGGGCGTACAGGTCGGCCCGCCACCAGTCGTCGAGGGATGTGGCGGCCGTCAGGTCGGGGGCGTACGCGGTGAGCAGCACGCGCAGGTCGTCGGCGATCAGGCGCAGTTCCTTGGCCTCGGGCGTGCCGCCGACGGACCGGGTGGCGTCCATGAGGCCCGGGCCGGTCCAGCGCTCGTCAGGGCCGAGCAGCTCGTCGATGGCCTCGCGACTCCAGGCCAGGTCGAGGTGGGCGGCGAGATAGTCGTACAGCGCGGTCATGGCCGGGCGCGGGGCGGCGGCGCCGGTCATCTCCAACGGGCCGTCGAAGCCGTAGAAGCGGATCCGCTCGCGCGGGGGACGTCGCTCGTTGTAGGCGCGCATCCAGCGCAGGAGTTCGCGGTTGGCGGGCGAAGCGCCGAAGCCGTGGCTGAAACCGCGGCTCATCGCGTCGTCGAGGGTCCCGGTGCCGTCGGTGACGTACGCGTCGGCGACCAGGGCCGCCAGGCAGTCGGTCTCCATGGTGATCGAGCGGTAGCCCTCGTGCTCGACGAGGTGGCGGAAGAGCTCGTTGCGCAGTTCGAGGAAGGCGCCGGTCCAGTGGGTGGGCTCGCCGAGGCCGAGCAGGCGGGTGGCCGGGGACATGAGCGCGCTGAGGGCACCGCCGGTGAACGGACGGGCGGCGTCCAGGATCGAGGTCGTCATGTCTCTCAACTGTATCGTTGAACCGCCGGTGTAAGCTTTAGCCGTATTTACGGCTACTGACGAGGACATACTTTCAAAATGCGGTTGCGGCCCATCGATCTGGCGCGCGAGCACGGCCTGTCCACGCAGGCGGTGCGCAACTACGAGGACGCGGAGATCTTGCCGCCCGCCGCGCGCTCTCCGCACGGCTACCGCAACTACACGCCGCGCCACGCGGCGGCGTTGCGCACGTTCCTCGCACTGATCCCCGCCCACGGCCACGCGACCGCGGGCGCGATCATGCGGGCCGTGAACGGCGGCACGACGGAGGAGGCGCTGCGGCTGATCGACGAAAGCCACGCCCAACTGGCCGGCGACCGGCGCACCCTGGAAGCCGTGGAACGCGCCCTGCGCGACCTTGCTCCGCCGCGTGAACTGGAGCCCGGCGTGACGTTCATCGGCCCGCTGGCCCGCAGGCTCGGCCTCCGCCCGGCGACGCTGCGCAAATGGGAGCGGGCCGGCCTGCTCCTCCCCCGGCGCGACCCACGCACCGGTTACCGCGTCTACACCTCCCCCGACGTACGTGACGTACTGCTGGCCCACCAGCTACGCCGGGGCGGCTACGGCCTGGAGCAGATCGCCCAGGTGCTGGAACGCGTACGAACAGCGGGCGGCCCTGAGCCGCTGCAGGCGACACTGCGGGACTGGCGCGACCGGCTGACGGCACGCGGCCTGGCGATGCTGACCGGCGCCGCCGCACTCGACACCTACCTGACGACGCCATAGCGCCTTCAGTGAAATGGCTGGCCAACACGCTCGGCCCGCCCCGGGACGGGCACTCGCTTCGCCACACCCGATCGTGTCGTCTCGCCGATCCTGACCGCACCATTGCCGAACTCGAGGCACGCGGCGGATGGACGCTGCATCAACTGCGCCACTCCGCGCTGACGCACGAAGCCGAGGACGGCACCAACACCCCAACCCTGTTGGCTCGCTCCCGGCACGCCTCCGCACGCTCCCTCGAGCGCTATGCCCGGCCCAGTGTCGACGCCGTGGCCGCTCACGTCGCCGACCGAGATCCCCTGCGCCGCCGGAAGCAAGGCACCACCCCATGAGCTCCGGCGTGGTGTGATACCGCTGATTCCTGCGGACTTCCTCCTCGACCCCGGAACCGACCAGTTCCGGGACGGCCGGGACGGGTCCTTGCTGCCGCGTGTGACCCGGATCCCGATGAACGGCACGACCTCGCCGAGTGTCCGCTTGGCCGCTGCGGTGATGGTCCTGGACGCTGTGACGGCGTAAGGCTCAAGGGAGTTCGATTCTCGATGGCCCGGACGCCAAGGACCAGCCTGGGCAGCCCGGGGGCACGTGTTGATCAGGCCAAGTCGGCCAGGGCGTCGCGCGAAGCTGCGCGGCCGCTGATCCCGAGCTTGGGATATACCCGGTACAGGTGGCTGCCGACGGTTCGGTGGGGGAGGAACTGATGGTCGGCGATCTCCTTGTTCGACAGGCCTTTCGCGGCCAGTCGGGCGATCTGCAGTTCTTGGGCGGTCAGCTGGGTCACCGCCGGGCGCGTCGTCGTCGCGGTGGTGGGGATCGCGACGCCGGAGGCCCGTAGCTCGGCTTGGGCACGGGCAGTCCATGGGCGGGCGCCGGCATGGTCGAAGGCGGCGGCTTCCGCGGCGAGTTCGTCGCGTGCCTGCGGGATCCGGTGCTGGCGACGTAGCTACTCGCCGTACAGCAGTCGCGTGCGGGCCGTCTGCAGCGGGTAGCCGTCTTCGGCGAGGGCGAGCTGGAAGCGCTCCTCGGGCTGGTTGCCGAGCAGCGCTCGGGTGCGGTGCAGCAACTGCCGCTGCAGCGATTCCTCCGGCAGCGCGATCGCCCGCAGAGCGTCTTCGATCTCCGCCGCGACGTGGGTGTTGGTGGCGCCGTCGGCGCTGAACCAGCTTGAGGCCAGATAGATGACATCGCCGGCGCGCTGCAGGTCGAGGGGGGCGGCCCGTCGGGCGATCGCGCTGAACTCCAGCGGGTCTGGGTAGCCTGAAACGGCGATGAGCGCCAGGGCGCTGCGGGCGTTCGCGCGCGAGGTCGTCCAGCATGCCAAGGACGGCAAGGGACACCAGGAGCCGGTCAGGCGCGTTGTCGGCGCCGACGCCGAACACGCTGCGTAGCGCGTCGCGCTGCCGGTGCGGCAGCACCTCGGCGCGGTCGATCACGGCCTGCAGCAGCTGATGCAGGCCGGCCAGGCCGAGCACTGTCTCGCTCTGCACCCCGGCGCAGGTCAGTACCCGGAATCCGCGGCTGGTGGCCGTGGCGTGTGCGTGCTCGGCCAGGGTGGTCTTGCCGACCCCGGCTGCGCCGCGGACCACGAGGGCGGCGCCTTGCTCATTCTGCGCCGCGTCCAGCAGTTCGTGAACGCGGATCTCTCACGTTCCGACAATCGTGTCGGGCACTGTATGCCGGACCGGCTGGGACGGCCAAGGCATGGCCGCCAGGGCGGTGGTTACAGGGGGCCGAGCGCTACGATGAGCTCGATCTCGACTTGGGCGTCGAAGGGCAGCCACGTGGTCGCGATCGCGGATCTGGCGTGCCGTCCGGCGTTGCCGAAGATGTCGTGCAGCAGCTCTGAGGCGGCATCCAGGACGGTGTCCTGGTCGTGGAATGCGGGGGCGGACGCCACGAAGCCGGTGACTTTCACGATTCGGTTGATGCGATCCAGCGGCGCCACGGTCGTCACGGCGGCCAGTGCGTTCAGCGCGCAGAGGCGTGCCGCCGCGGCCGCCTGACCGGTGCTGACCCGCGCGCCGACCAGGCCGGTGACGGTGGGGACACCGGCCACGACCGGCGGGTGCCCGGCGGTGAAGACGAGCCCGCCGGTTTGGGCCGCGGGCAGATACCGGGCCGATGGAGCCGGGGCCGGCGGCAGGTCCAGGCCGAGTGTGAGCAGATGCCCGGTCCAGCGGCATGGCGGGTGCACGGCTCACACGACCGCGGCGATCGCGGTAGCGATCATGTCGGTGACCCCTCCGGGCCGGGACACGGTCAGCGCGTGCGAGGCACCGGTCAGCTCCACGGTTGCCTTGGCGCCGGCCCGCTCGGCCATGACCCGGTGCATCGCGATCGGGACGTTGCGATCGGCGTCGGGGAACACGAACCATGACGGCAGCCCCTGCCATGCCGGGGGGCCGGAGGCATCGTTCAGTGCCACGTCACGCAGCGGACGCTGGGGCGCGGCGAGCACCGCCGCCTCGGCCGCGGGCACATCCGCGGCGAATTGCTCGTGGAAGCGGTCTTGCCGGATGTCGAGGTCGAGCGTCCCGCCTCCGAGCGGTACCGGCGCGAGCGTGTCGCCGAGTGTGCTGCCCGCGAAGCGGCCGGTCCGCTCGAAGATGCTCTCCCCTCGCTGGGGCGCGAAGGCGGCCACGAAGACCAGCCTGCGCACGTAATCGTGACGGTTGCGGCGTTGGTGATGACCGCGCCGCCGTAGGAATGGCCGGCCAGGACGACCGGCCCGGGGATCGAGGCGATGATGCTGGACACGAACGCGGCGTCACCCTCTGCGTCGACGAGCTGGGCTACATGGAACTCGACCGGCGCGGCGCCGAACTCCTCTTCCAGGTCCTCACCGAGCGAGAAGAGAAGGCCAGCGTCGCCATCGCCTCCAACGTATCCTTCAGCGGCTGGACCGAGACTTTCACCGACCTCCGCCTCTGCGTCGCCATCGTCGACCGCCTCACCTGCGGCGGCAACATCATCGAGACCGGAACCGAGTCCTACCGGCTCGCCCAAACCCGCGCCCAGGTCACTGCCTCCACCACCGCGAAGAAGGCCGCCGCTGGCAGTTGAGCATGGGCCTTGGGAAGCTCAGCGACTGGCGCGGTGGGCGGCCCGGACCCGCAGCAGTAACTCAGTGCGATCGAGACTCGAGCAGATCGTGGAGCTGCTGCGTCACCGGATCGTGCGGGCGGGCGACGAAGGCGATGTGCAGCCAGCCGTCGGCGTCGGCTAGGAAGAGATCGTCGCGGACGGACGGGTCGGCACCGCGCTCCAAAAGCAGCCGGATCACCTCGAGATGACCGCCCGGGATCGCCCAGTGCAGGCCGGTCCGCCCGAGGTAGGGCGCGACGTCGGGATGGACGCCGCGGTCGAGGAGCCAGCGCACGACCTCGATCCGGCCATGCTGGCAGGCATGGACGAACGCCTCTCCCACGATCTCCTCCGGATCATCGGTCACCGGCAGCCGAGACGGCAAGCCACCGCCGGCGTCGGCGAGGTCGGGGCGCGCCGACGCGGCGTCCGGCCGTAGTCTGCCGTCGGCGTCGAAACAGGCCCGCACCAGATCCAGCCGACCGCAGGCGGCATACGTCCAGAGCGCCTGCGGGACGATCCTGTGCTCAGCGAGCAGGTCGACGACCTCCGTGTTGCCGTGGTGGATGGCGTTCTCCAGTGGGGTGATGCCCCAAGGTCGGGTGCCGGGGTCGGCACCGGCGTCCAGCAGCAGGCGCACGTATTCGACCCGATTGGATCGGGCAGCCCAGATAAGTGGGCCCTCCAACTTGGTGGCCTTGCCGATCAAGACATCCACTGCGGTGCGCGGCACACCGAGATCCTTCTCGAGCCGGACACCGGGGATCGTCTCGGGGCCCGCCAGCATCTGCAGCAGGGTGTCGGCCTGCTCGGCGGTCAGATGGGCCAGCCGATGAGTATCGCCGGCCAGCAGGGCTTCGGCCTCGCGGTACAGGCGCCGCCGCTCCTCCTGACGTTCATCGAGATCACGCCTGGATTTCTCGGCGAACGACACGAGCTCGCGCCAGGTCGGGAAACCCGCCTCCCGCGCGATGACCAGCCGCGCGTCTCGAAGCTCGGTGGTGGTGGCGGAGGTGGCGACGGCGTGCCGAGACACGTAGGCCCGCAAACGTCGCAACGCGCCTGCGTCGTTGCGACGCAGGTCGGCCAGGAGGGCGTCGGCCATCGAGGCGTAGGCGCCGGGGCTGAGTCCCATGAGGCGGGAGACCGGCCGATCTTCGGTGGCACTGCGGCTTTCGATGTGAGCGCGGAACTCGGCCCAGGTTCGGAATCCGTGTTCCTGAGCGAGCACGAACTGGGCATCGCTGAGCAGGAACCGCTCGGCAGCCCGGTCGCCCAGCACGTCGGCGACCCGGGCTTCGGCTGTCGTATCGCCCATCGCGTACGCGTGATGCAGGTGCTTGGCCTGCTTGCGGTAGTACTCCAGGTTCGGATGGGCCGGCAGCTCGAAATGACGATCGGACATCGCAACCTCCTTCGTCGCCGAGGCCCGCTTGCCCGGCCGGAAAGAGGTTGATCTTGTCCGGTGCGTTGAAGTGTTGCTCGAGGTGGGAAAATCCCTGCCCGCGGACTGGCAGCGCCCTCGTACGCTCTATTCACACTAGTGATCGGCTCCGAGCGAAGGCAACCCTGGAAAGCGTCGAAGAGCCTTCCGAGAGGTCAGGAAGATTTCGACGGCCCGGACGGAAGAAATCCCGAATAGCGTCGTTGTCGAAGATCGCGGCCGCAGCCAGGTCTTGGGGCGGCCGCGGTTTCACCCTCGCCGACCTGTCGCAGCAGGTTGTCTACGAGGCCAGGACCCTCAGCGGTCACCCGGCACCAGGCGATGGCGAGCTCAGCGCCCTTACCGAGCGGTTCGCACAGGGCAACCGCTCGGCTACGGCTGAGCGGGATCGCCCGCACCCTGCTACAGGCCACCAGTCGCCTCTGACACATGGCACGTCCCCCACAGGCCTGCCGTCGCCCACGTTAGGCGGGAGCACGGTTGTGCCCACCCCGGCCCGCAGACGCCCAGCCGTCAAAGTGCGGTCACTTCTCGCCAACATTGATCATGCTTCCCGCCGCCAGGTGCGGTCAAGACTCACGAGCAACTGTGGTCAGTTCCCACGAACAAAACCTGTCCCCTCTGCTCTGGTAACTCATCGGGCGTTCTGCAGGTCAACCTATGCGGTGCCGCCGACGCGATATCAGTCTTAACTTATATAAGTATAGGCCGGTATGATCATCGTCGTGCACGCGTTCGACATTCTCGGCGACCCCGTGCGCCGGCGCATTCTGGAGCTGCTCGCCGACGGCGAGCAGACCTCCGGGGCGATCACGGACGTCATCCGGGCCGAGTTCGCCATCTCCCAGCCGGCTGTCTCCCAGCATCTGCGTGTGCTGCGTGACAGCGGGTTCGCGTCGGTGCGGGCTGAGGGCGCTCGGCGGTTCTACGCTGTCGAGCCCGCGCCGCTGAGCGAGGTTGACGCGTGGCTGGACCGGTTTCGCCGGCACTGGGAACAACGCCTCGACGCCTTGGGGACCGAGCTGGCCCGGGGCAGGCGTGCACGCCTGCCCCGGGCCAGTGAGGAACCCACCCGGCAGGCCGGGTTCGGCACCGATACGGGCAAAACTGATCCACCACCGACAGGGGCATGACATGAAAGACCTACTGGACGAGCTGGCCGCCGTGCACCGGGCGATGGGCAGCAGCAGAGTGCCCGCCGGCGAGGCGTACACCGTAGAGCTGCGGCGTCGATACGACGCGGAGATCGACGACGTCTGGGACGCCATCACCAACCCCGAGCGGCTGGGCCGCTGGTTGAAGCCGGTCACCGGGGACCTCCGGCTTGGCGGAAAGTTCGCGTTGGACGGTGGTGAGCACGGCGACATCCTCCGGTGCGAACCGCCGCGTCTACTCAAGGTGTCCTGGCTCTACGGACCGGACGCCGACGCCTGGCCCGGCACGAGCGAGGTGGAAGTGCGCCTGGTCCCGGGCCCCACCGGCGACACGGAGCTCGAACTGATCCACGCAGCGTTCATCGGGGAGCCCTCCTTCCCCACCTACGGCCCAGGCGCCGGCGGCGTCGGCTGGGACCTGGCTCTGCTCACCCTGGCCCGGCTCCTGACCGAGGGCGAGATCGCCGGCCACGAAGAGTTCGAGAAGTCGCCCGAAGGACGCGAATTCAGCCGGCGCAGCGCCGCAGCCTGGGGCCAGGCTCATTTGGCCGCCGGTGGCGAACCGGAGCACGTCGCGGCCGCAGTCGAGGCCACCACCCAGTTCTACGCCCCCGACCCGGCCTGACATTCCTACTGCGGTGGGCCGACCGGCGCCCTCGGCGCCCGCACCCACGATGAGAATCACGAATCGCCAGGCCGAGGGCCGTCCCCACACACCTAGAAGGAAACGAATGATGCGCCCCATGAAATACACCGTCTCCATCGAGATCGCCCTGCCGCGGGAGAAGGTGGCCCAGCTGCTCGCCGACCCGGCACACCTGCCGAAATGGCTGCGGGGCCTGGTGCTGCACGAGCCGCTGAGTGGGGAGCACGGGCAGCTCGGCACCAAGTCGCGTGTCGTGATGCAGATGGGCCAGCGGAAGATCGAGGGCACCGAGACCATCACACGCCGGGAACCAGCAGACCTGCGCGAGATCACGAAAACGAGCGTCGTTCACTTCGACCGCGAGATCGTCGGCGAGGGCATGTGGAGCGCCGTGCGGGACCGGCTGACCGAAGCCGGCCCGGAAACGACGCTCTGGGAGTGCGAGAACGAATACCGGTTCAGCGGCTTTCTGATGAAGCTGGTGGGACTTCTGATGCCCGGCGCCTTCCGCAAGCAGTCGCAACAGCACATGCAGGACTTCAAGGCGTTCGCCGAGCAGGGAAAGGACGTCCGCGAAGCGACGGACTGATCTGCCGTAACTGGTCAGGCGTCTGACGGCGTGGCGTGTTGATCTTCCCTTCGTCCGTAGATGACCGCTGAGGCAAGCTGCCCTTTGCCACAGATAACGGGGCCGCTTCATGTACGGCCCCGCGGGCGTCGCCGCAGGTCGCGATCAACGATGCCTCATCCCCCCTCGTCCGCTTCGCATGAGTGCGGACGGGTGGCCTGCCCCGCCTCCTGGTCCTGTACCCGTGCGGTCAGAGGGTCACCGGTAGCGACGTGAGCCGCCACGTGCCGGGGTCGAGGGCGCGGGTCTCCTCGGGTGCCGTCGCCAGGGCGAGGCGGGGGTGGCGTTCCAGCAGGGCGGTGAGGGCCGTCTCCGTCTGGACGCGGGCCAGGGCGGCGCCGAGGCAGAAGTGGGGGCCGTGGGAGAAGCCCAGGTGGGGGGCGGCGGCGGGGCGGGTGACGTCCAGGCGGTCGGGGTCGGGGAAGGCGCGGGGGTCGCGGTTGGCGGCGGCCACGGCGGCGGTGATCGCGTCGCCCTCGCGGATCTCGGCGCCGTACAGCTCGGCGTCCTCGCGGGCGTAGCGCGGGATCGCCAGCAGGACGGGGCCGCACCAGCGCATGAGCTCCTCGACGGCGCGCGGCATGAGGCCGGGGTCGGCGCGCAGCGCGGCGAGCTGCTCGGGGTGGGCCAGCAGGGCGGCGACGGCGTTGCCGATGAGGTTGTGCGGCGTCTGGCCCGCCAGGACGAGGAGCCAGACCATGGTGACCATCTCGGTGTCGCTCAGCCGGTCGTCGTCGTCATGGGCGCGGATCAGGTCGGACAGCAGGTCGTCCCCGGGGTCGGCACGCCGCCGCGCCAGGGCTTCCTTGGCGCCGCCGATGATGCCGGGCAGCGCCTCGGCCAGCCCCTGGCCGGAGCCGGACGCGATGACCGCGCCGTACTCGCGCCACGCCGGGCGGTCGGCGTGCGGGATGCCGACCAGCTCGCAGATCACGTCGATGGGCAGCGGCCGGGCGTAGTGCCGCATGAGGTCCACCACTCCCCCCTCGGCGTGGCCGGGCAGCTCGTCGAGCAGCCGCGCCACGAGCGGCTCGATCCTCGGCCGGAACTCGGCGGCCCGGCGCACGCTGAAGGCGGGGGCCACCAGCTTGCGCAGCCGGACGTGCTCCGGCCCCTCCATCTCCGACATGGTCCGCATGTACGGCAGGCAGTCCTCCGGCACACCGGGCCGCAGGAAGCTCTCCGATCTGATGCCGAAACGGGGGTCGCCCAGCAGCGCGCGGGCTCCCTCGTGCCGGGTGAGCAGCCACACCGGGCCGATGCCGGGGATGGTCAGCCGCGCGATGGGCGAGCTTTCCCTGATCTCGCCGTAGGAGGTGAACGGGTCGCGGATCACCCGCATGTCGGTGAGGTCGATCTCGGGGATGACGGCGGCGGCGCCCGTGCGGTCTTCGGTCATGCGTCCTCCAGCTTTCGGATGTTCAGAACATATGATGACATCATCTGAATGGCGACGGTATCTTCTGATCCGACGCGTGGCAAACCGGGGGAACGAGGGGACCATGGGGCGGCTCACCCGGGCGGAGGCCCAGGAACGCAACCGGGCCAGAGTGCTGGCCGCCGCCCAGGACGAGTTCGCCGAACACGGCTTCCGCGACGCCAAGATCGACGCCATCGCCGACCGCGCCGGCCTCACCCGGGGCGCGGTCTACTCCAACTTCCCCGGCAAACGGGCCCTGTACTTCGCGGTCCTCGCCGCCCTGTCCGACCCGCCCCACCCCACGGGCCGCCTCGACCCCCACCCTCCCGCCGCCGCGCCTCCCCACGGGACGCCGGCCCCGGATGCGGGCGGTGCCGCGCGTGAGGCGCTCGGGGCGCTCGCACGGGAGTGGGTGGCGCGGCTTCCGCTCGCCACCGACGAGCACGGGCCGGCCCGGCTCGGCCGGGACCTGATGCCGGAGATCCTCGCCGAGGACCGGACGCGGCACGCGTTCGCCCAACTGCTGAAGCTGGACGCGATCCTGCTCGGCCTGGCCCTGGAACGGCTGCGCCCGCCCGGGGCGCCGGCGGCCCGGCAGGTGCGGCTCGCCGAGGCGGTGCTGACCACCTTGCACGGCGCGAGCCAGATGGCCGCCGCGGCGCCCGGCTTCCTGGAGCCCTTCGACGTCGTCACCGTCTGCCGCGAGCTGGCCGGGCTCGACCTCGGCGGCGGCCGGCCCCCGCTGCCCGGCGTCCCCCCGCCCCGCGCCGTGGACGAGCCGTGGTCGCCGCCGCCCGCGACGGACGCGGTGCGCCGCTCCCCCGCCCGTCTCCTCGGCGACGGCGTGGTCGCGGTGCTCGGCCTGCACCGCCTGGAGGCCGCCGAGGAGGCCGTCCGCGCCGCACCCCCCGGCACACCGGTCACCGCCGTCGTGGTCACCGGCGATCCGGGCGAGTTGTCCCCGCTGGCCCGCCTGGTCGTCGCCGACGTGTGCGCCCCCCTGCGGCAGGCCTTCCCGGCGCACGCCTGGCCTCCCCTGCAGGTGGTCCACGACGACACCGGCGCCCTGGCCGCCGCGGCGGGTGTCCCCGCCGTGTCCGACAGCACCGAGACGGCCGTCCGCGTCGAGGGCGGCCGCGTGGTCGCCCGCGCCGACGGCCGCCTTGCCGCGCACGCCACCGCGGCGTCCGTCACCCGCCCGTCCCGTCAGACGCGCTAGGACACCAGGAGAACACCGGCACCGCCGTCTCGTGGTCCGAGGGCCGCCCGGCCCGCTCCCCGGCGACGCCTCTTCGCCCGGGACACGCCACGAGGCCGGGATGTCTGTCGCCGGCGTGGAGGTCAGACGCGAGGGCCGGGCGCGCGGCGGAAGACGAACGGCTCGGCCTCGCGGCCGGGCACGACGAACCAGCACTCCCCCGTGCCGTCGCTGTCGAGCAGCCGGAAGAACGCGTCGGCCACCGTGGCGACGTCCAGGACGGGGAAGCCGATCTCCTCCAGCTTCCGCCTGCCGTCGCCGAGGATCGCGGTGTCGGCGAACGACGGGCACAACGCGTGCACCTTGACGCCGGACGCCGCAAGGTGCGGGCCGAGCGAGCGGACGAGGCCCACCACGGCGTGCTTGTTGGCGGCGTAGATGGGGTCGTCCGGGATGCCGACGATGCCCGCCATGCTGGCGGTCGCCACGATCGTGCCGCCCCCGGCGGCCCGCAGCGCCGGGAGCGCCGCCTGGACGCCGAACACGACGCCGTCGAGGTTGACGCCCATGACCCGGCGGTAACGCGCCAGGTCGAAGTCGTCGCCGAGTCCGCAGCCGGAGACGACGCCGGCGTTGAGGAACGCCAGGTCCAGCCGCCCGTACCGGCCGGTCGCGGTGGCCACCGCACGCTCGTTGTCCTCCGGCAGGGACACGTCGCACGCCACGGCCACCCCTCCGGCCTCCTCGGCGACCCGTCCCGCGGCGTCCTCGTCGACGTCGGCCACCACGACGTGCGCACCGGCGGCGCCGAGGCGGCGGGCCACCGCGGCCCCGATGCCGTTGCCGCCGCCGGTGACCAGGGCCACCAGGCCGTCCAGGTGGCCGGACCGCACGACGCTGGCGCGCTCAGAGGTGGTCACAGTGGCAGTCCTCCGGTGGCGGCGCTGGTGGAACCGGTGTCCCGGTACGCGGCGATCGTACGCTCGGCGATGCGCATCTGATGGATCTCGTCGGCGCCGTCGGCGAACCGTGCCCAGCGGGCGTGCTGGAACATCGACGCGAGCGGCGTGTCGGTGGAGTAGCCGAGCGCGCCGTGCACCTGGATGGCCCGGTCGACGATGCGGTTGAGGCTGCCGGCGACGAAATGCTTGGCCATGGACACCTCGGTGCGGAAGTCCTCCCCCTTGTCGATCTTGGAGGCGGCGTGCAGGACCATGAGCTTGCACTGGTACAGCTCCATGGCCGAGTCCGCGATCATCCACTGCACGCCCTGCTTCTCGGCCAGCAGCGACCCGTGGCTGTACCGGGCGAGCGCGCGGCCGACCATCATGTCCAGCGCCGTCTCGGCCTGCGAGATCCAGCGCATGCAGTGCGCCAGCCGGGCCGGGCCCAGGCGGTACTGCCCGAGGCGGTGCCCGTTGCCGCGCCCGCCGAGGATCTGCGCGTCCGGCAGCCGCAGGTCGGTGATGACGATCTCGCTGTGCCCGGTGGAGCCGTGCATGGTCTCCACCTCGCGCACGTCGTCCCACCCCTGCTGCGGCAGGTCCACCAGGAACGCGGTGGTGGCGCCGCGCGCCCCCTCGGGCACATCGGGCTCGGTGCGGGCGACGAGGATGGCGAAGGAGGCGCGGCGGGCGTTGGAGATGAACCACTTGTGGCCGTTGATCACCCACTCGTCGCCGTCCTTGACCGCGCTGGTGCGGATCAGGGTGGGGTCGGACCCGGCGACCTCCGGCTCGGTCATCGCGAAGCACGACATGACGGTGCCCGCGAGCAGCGGCCGCAGGTACCTGTCCTTCTGCTCGTCGGTGCCCCAGTGCAGCAGGGTGTGCATGTTGCCCTCGTCGGGCGCGGCGCAGTTGAGGATCCACGGCCCGAGCCGGGTCTTGGCCGCCTCGGACTGCACCATGGCGAGCGCGACGTGGCCGAGTCCCATGCCGCCCCACTCCTTGGGCATGTGCGGCAGCCACAGCCCGAGTTCCTTGGCCTTGCCGCGCAGCCCGACGATGACACGCAGGTACTCGTCCCGGACGGCGCCGCGGCGTTCCCGCTCGAACGGCGCGACCGCGGGGACGACGGTCTGCTGGACGAACTCCCTGACCCGCCGCCGGATCTCCTCGTGCTCGGGGGCGAGGGTGAAGTCGATGGCCATCGGACTCCTCTCGTCGGCGGGCCCGCCCGCCGCCACCCCGTCCCGGGAGGGATGTTTGACGCGGCCGCTCCACTGTTTAAGGCAAGTGCCTGATTACCCTAACCTTGGGTCCTGGCCCCGGCAAGAAGGCCCCGCCCGCCGCACGACGAGGACGTCCATGCCTCCCGATCCGCGCACCACCGCCGCCCGGCTGGTCGCCGCCGCCGAGCACCTGTTCGCCGAGCGCGGCATCGACGCGGTGTCGCTGCGTGAGATCACCGTGGCCGCCGGGCAGCGCAACACCACGGCGCTGCAGTACCACTTCGGCGACCGCGACGGCGTGCTGCGCGCCGTGCTGGCCAAGCACGAGCCCGAGATCGAGGCGCGCCGCCACCAGTTGCTGGACGAGTACCAGGCCCGCGGCGCCCTGCCCGCCGGTGAGGCGCGCCGCACCCTGGCGGCGGCCCTGGTGCGGCCGATGGCCGCCAAGCTGGCCGATCCCGACGGCGGGCGGGCCTACCTGCGGATCATGGAGCAGTTGGTGCACCGGTCCGGCCGGGTGCCGCTGCCGGACGCCGGCCCCGCGCGCAGCATCCACCGGTGGCGCGAGCTGGTGGCGCCGCTGCTGTCCCCGGTGGCGGTCCGGCTGCACCAGCGGTTCACCGCCATCCGGCTGACGTACGTCGAGCTGGCCCGCCGCGCCGGGGGCCCCGCCAAGGACGACCGGCTGTTCACCAGCCACCTCGTCGACGTGGTGTCGGCCGTCCTGGCGACCGAGGTGTCGGACGAGACGGCCCGCCTTCTGGAGGAACGCGCAGAACGCCGCCGCGGGGCGTGAACGGGCGATGGCGGCCGCACGGCGCGGCCGCCATCGTCACGTGATCCCGCTAGGAGTGCGGGCAGGTGTCGCGGTACTCCTCGATGGCGAGGCCGGAGGGGGCCGGGCACAGGAACTGCTCGTAGCGGGTGTCGTTGTCGATGAACCGCTTCATCCACGAGATCATGTACTTGGCCATCGTGGTGTTGGAGGTCTGCGGGAAGAAGTGCGAGGCGCCGTTCAGCTCCAGGTACGCCTTCTCCGACGACGACGGGATCGTGCTGTAGAACGGCTCGGAGTGGGTGGCGACCGGCGCGATCGAGTCCGTCTCCCCACCGATGATCATCGTGGGCACCCGGACGCCCGACCAGATCTTGGTGAGGTTCCACGGCGCGAGCGGGATGGCCGCCTGCAGCGAAGGCCGCGCGTTCGCCGCCTCCAGCGAGCCGCCGCCGCCCATGGAGTGGCCCGCCACCGCCAGGCGCGAGGAGTCGATGCGGGAGCGCACCGAGCTGCTCTGCACCAGGTAGTCCAGCGCGGCCAGAAGCTGCCTGCCGCGGCTGTCGGGCTGGTCGTAGATGGTGTTGGTCTCGATGCCGATCACCACGAAGCCCTGGGACGCGAGGCGCGGGCCGAGCCAGCTCAGGCTGGACCAGCGGGCGGTGTACCCCGGGGAGATGGCGATGGCGCCGAACGTGCCCTGGCTGGTGTCGGTCGGGTAGTAGATCGTCCCGCCGCCGAACCCGGTGACCAGCGACGACACCGAGGTCTGCGCGGTGGCGAACGGCCCGCGTGAGGCCTCGATGCTGGCGTTGGAGGGCGCGGGGCCGCGCTCGTAGGGATTGTCCGCCGCCTGGGCCGCGGGGGCGGAGACGAGGCCGCCGCAGGCCAGGGTGAGGACCAGCCCGGCTTTGGCGATCAGGTGGGAACGGGGGGAGAGGGTTCGAGGTCGCTGCACGTGTGCGCTCCCTGGTGGTAGGAGGGAACCACTCCGCGGGACGGCCGCGCGGGCCGTACGGCAGGGATGCGGGACGCCGCGAGGGGCTCGGCGCCGGGGGTTCCGTTTACTGCTGCCGGTCGCCATTGTTGGATCGCGCTGTCACCCGCGCATCGGTGAAATCACCGGCCTCGCCACGACGCGGTGAGACCGGTCAGGACAGCAGGCGGGACAGCTCGACGCGGGAGCGGACGCCGAGCTTGACGAAGATGTTGCGCAGGTGGTGCTCGACGGTGCGGGGGCTGAGGAACAGGCGGGCGGCGACCTCGCGGTTGGTGGCGCCCTCGGCGACCATGCGGGCGATCTGGGACTGCTGCGCGGTGAGCGGCTCGGTCCCCGCGGAAGGGGCGGGCCGCGCCGGCTGCACCGACTGACCCGCGGCGCGCAGCTCGCCGCGGGCCTGCTCGGCCCACAGCCGCGCGCCGAGCCGTTCGAACGTCTCCAGCGCGCCGTGCAGGTGCTGGCGGGCGGTGCCGGGCCGCCGCTCACGGCGCAACGCCCCGCCGTACAGCAGGCGGGTGCGGGCCGTCTCGAACTCGCACGCCCCCAGCCGGTGCAGCTCGAGGGCCTCGCGGAACAGCGCCTCGGCCTCACCCGGGCCGGCGAGCAGCGCGTGGCAGCGCATCGCGAGGGCCCTGCGGTCGGGGCTGCGGGTACTGCCGGCCCACCGGTCCAGCACCCCGAGGGCCGTCTGGGCGCGGCGGCGGTCCCCGGTGCGGGCGGTGGCCTCGATGAAGGTGGGGATGGCCATCACCCGGGCCACCAGGTGGTCGTGCCTGCGCCGGGCGCCGAGCCGGGCCGCCGCCTCGGCCACCCGCCCGGCGGCGAGGTCCACGTGGGCCAGGGCCAGGGTGCCGATCGCGGCGGGCAGGCCGAGGCCGTGCGCGTCGGCCAGCTCGAACGCGGCCCCGGCGCGGATGCGGCAGGTCTCCTCGTCGCCGTACAGGGCGGCGACCAGCGACAACCAGGCCAGGTGGTGCCCCGCGGAGTTGAGCCTGCCGGTCTCCTGGGCCAGGCGCAGGCCCTCCACGGCGTGCGCGGCCATGGAGGCGTAGCGTCCCGTCCAGAACTCGGCGTGGATGACCGGCTCGAGGAGCTGCGGCAGCGCGGAGACGGCGCCGTGGCTGCGGGCGGTCTCCACCGACCGGGTGGCCAGGGCCAGGGCGTGGTCGTCCTCTCCGAGCATGAGGCTGGCGACGCCCGCCCAGACCAGCATGGCGGGGTCGCGCACCGACGCCGACAGGTGCAGCACCCGGCGCAGCGGGCCGGCGGCCTCGTCGTGGCGTCCCTGGAAGGTGGCGGCCATGCCCGCGAGATAGTCGAACATGAGCTGGGCGGGCGCGGGGTCGTCGGGGCGGCGCAGCTCGGCGGCGCGGCGGGCGATGGCCACGAAACGGCGGTTGTCCCCGGCGAAGTACCCGGCCTCGGCGGCGCGGACCAGGGCGCGCACGCCGAGCTCGCGGTCGCGGTCGAGCAGCCACCCGGCGGCGGCGAGGAACTTGTCGCAGGCGTTGCCGGTCTCCCCGCCGCGCAGTTCCAGGCCGCCCTGCAGCAGTTCCGCCCTGCCCCGGGTCTCGGCGGTGACGGCCAGGGTGCGCAGGCGGTCGAGCAGGGCGCGGGCGCGGCGCGGGTCGCCGGTGGTGGCGGCGTGCCGGGCGGCGGCGGCCAGGCGGGCGGCCTTGACGTCGCCGCGCTCGGTGAGCTCGGCGGCGCGTTCGAACGCGAGGGACGGGTCGGGGTGGCCGGCGTGCGGGGGCGCGTCCTGCGCGGCGGCGGCCAGCTCGTCGCCGAGGTCCTCGGGCGGGCCGTCCAGCGCGGCGGCCCGGTGCCAGGCGCGGCCGAGGCGGTGCTGGCCGGGCAGGGCCGCCAGCAGGCGGTGGGCGGCGCGGCGGCGAGTGGGGGCCGCGCCGGAGTAGACGACGGCCCGCATGCCGGGCTCGGCGAACGCGTGGCCGTCCGTCGTGGTGCGCAGCAGGCCCGTCCGCTCGGCGTCCTCCAGCGCGGCGGCGGCCCGGGGCCCCGCGGCGCGCAGCAGGGTGGGGGGGTCCAGCCCGGGGGCCGCGGCGGCGAGCAGCAGCAGGTGGCGGGTGGCGGCGGGCAGGCGGGCCAGTCGCTCGGCGTGGGCGCGCCACAGGCGTCCGTCGCGGGGCAGGGTGACGGGCGGGGCGGCGGTGCCGTCCAGGTGCGCCGGGGTGAGGGCGCCGGTCAGCTCCCGCAGGGCCAGGGGGTTGCCGCCGGCGATCCGGTCCAGCGCGGTGTATAGGTCGTCGGTGAGCGCGCCGCCGGTCAGGTCGGCGGCCAGTTCCCGCGCGGCCTGCGGGCCGAGAGGGCGGAGGGTGCGGGAGGGCAGGCCGGCGAGGGCGGGGTGGTCGTCGCGGGAGGCGAACAGCAGGGCGATCGGCTCCCCTTGCAGGCGGCGGCCCGCGAAGCACAGCGCCTCAAGGCTGGCGGTGTCCAGATGGCAGGCGTCGTCCACGCAGGCCAGCACCGGCCTGTCCGCCGCGGCGGCGGCCAGCAGGTCGAGCACGGCGGCGGGCAGGGCCAGTCCCGGCGCGCCCGCCCCCATCTCCAGCGCCCGCGTCAGCACCCGCCCCCGCGCGGGGGCCAGCCGCGCACGTTCCCCGGCGAGGGGCCGCAGCAGGGCGTGCAGGCCCGCGTACGGGATGCCGCTCTCGGCCGCGACCCCCGCGACCTTCAGCACGGTGAGGTCCTCGGCCTCGGCCGCGGCCCGCTCCAGCAGGGCCGTCCTGCCGATCCCCGCCCCGCCGAGCAGCAGCAGCGCGCCGCCCGCGCCCGCCCTGGCGCCGTCCAGCAGCGCGCGCACCGCCTGAAGCTCGGCGTCCCGGCCACGGAGCACCGGCGCGCTGGGGTCGCCGGGGGGGAGCACGCCTCTCAGTGTTACGCCCATATGTCGCGTTATGAAGCTCTATTTCGTGATCTGCACGACTCGCGGGGCGAAACCGGTGGTTTCACCGATGCGCTCAGCCGGAGGCGCTACGTTTGGCGTGAAGCGAGAGGAAGGGACGACCGACGTGGCCCACGAGTTCCGGCTGTCCAAGGAGATCGAGCTCGACGCGACTCCAGAGCAGATATGGGACGCCATCGCCACCGGCCCCGGCATCGACGCCTGGTTCATGGGCCGCACCGAGCTGGAAGGCGCCGTAGGCGGCACACTCGGCCACACCATCGCCGGCCACACCGCGACAGCCGAGATCACCGCCTGGGAGCCCGGCCACCGCTTCGCCCACGAAGGCGGCTCCGGTGACTTCTTCACCGCCATCGAGTACATCATCGAGGCCCGCGAGGGCGGCTCCACCGTCCTGCGCCTCGTCCAGAGCGGCATCCTCGGCGACAACTGGGAGACCGAGTTCGAGGCCATGCAGGAGGGCTGGGACATGTACCTGCACACCCTGGCCCAGTACCTGACCCACTTCCACCCCCGCCCCGCCACCGTCGTCACCGCCATCCGGCCCGGCGTCCCCCCGAGGCCCGACCTCTGGCCCACCCTCCTGGCCGCGCTCTCCGTGACCACCCCCGTGACGGAAGGCGCCCCCGCCCGCTTCTCGATCGCCGGCACCTCGGTGGAAGGCACAGTCGACTACGACGGCCTCCCGACGGTCCTCGGCATCCGCACCCAAGACGCCCTCCTCCGTTTCCTCCACTCCGGCCCCGACCGGGGCAACGTCCTGGTCCTCGGCCATCACCTCTTCAACACCCCCGACCCCGACAAGGCACACGAGACCTGGAACACCTGGCTGACCCACCTGCTCCCCTAGCCCCACCCCCGCCCCCCTCCGCCTGGTCTCCCGGTGTCGCGGGGGCCGGTCAGGCGGTGCCGCGGCGGGAGCGGGCCAGGGTCAGGGCGGCGAGGGTCAGGGCGACGAGCCCGATCACCAGGGCCATGTAGCCGCCGACGATTCCGTAGCCGGTGCCGGGACCACCCTTGGCGGCGGCCACGACCATGCCGCCGATGACCGCGCCGGCCAGGCCCGTCACCAGGGCCACGACGGCGCCCCTCCTGCCGCCGTTGCCGATACGGCGGCGGGCGCGGGCCAGGGCGAGGCCGCCGGCGACCACGCCGGCCAGGCCCAGTCCCGCGGCCACCAGGGACCAGAGACGGCCGGAGGTCAAGGTGTAGGAACCGACGGGGTCCGGCTGGACCAGGACGTGCGCGGCTGCCGGTGTGGCGAGCCAGAGAATCGCGAGCGGGGCGGCAGCGGCGACGGCAAGCAGGCGACGGATCGACATGAGTGCTCCTCCTTCTGTGACGTGGATGTCACCTGATCATGTCTCCTGGACCCCCTGCCGATCGTCCAGCGGACGCAGGCATTTCGCGCTGCCGCGGACGCCGCAGGAGTCGCGGGGGTACCGCGTGTGCGGTAGGCGGCCGATCGTCCGTGCGCAGGAGTCACCCGCGCGGACATCCGGCTAGGGTGCGCGCATGAGCACAGGACGGGCCGGCGTCACAGACTGGGCGATAGCCGTCTGTGTGGCGGCGGCGCTGCTGGTGACCGGGCTGTCGGGGCAGGGCCCCGCCACGGGCCTCGACCTGATCGGTGACGCGCTGCTGGTGGCCGGCGGCCTGGCGCTGGCCGTGCGCCGCCGGGCGCCGATCGCGGTCCTGGCCGTCACCGGGGCGTGCGCGGTGGGGTACCAGGCGGCCGGTATCGACGTGCCCGCCGTCGCGTACCTGTTCGCGGTGTACGCCGCCGTACGGGCGGGGCACCGCACCGTCACGATCGTGCTGAGCGTGCTCATGCTGGCCGCACTCCCCCTCGCCGCCCTCGCCTCGGGGCTGCACGACACAGGGGAAGCGTTCGCGCAGGCCCGGGGCGCGCTCGAACTGGCGTGGCTGATCGCGGCCGGCGCCGCGGGTGAGGCGCTGCGGCAGGCCGAGCGGCGGGCGGAGGAAGCCGAGCGCACCCGGGAGGAGACCGCGCGGCGTCGTGCCGACGAGGAGCGGCTGCACATCGCGCGGGAACTGCACGATTCGCTCACCCACCAGATCTCGATCATCAAGGTGCAGGCGGAGGTCGCCGTGCACGTGGCCCGCCGGCGGGGCGAACAGGTGCCGGAGGCGCTGCTGGCGATCCAGGAGGCCGGGCGTGAGGCGGCCAGGGAGCTGCGTGCGACACTGCAGGCGCTGCGCGACGACGACACCAGCCCGCCGCGCGGGCTCGACCACGTCCCGGAACTGGTGGAACGGGCCCGCACCACCGGCCTCGAGACGACGCTGACGATCGAAGGGCAACGGCACGACGTGCCGGCCGCGGTGAGCCGGACCGTCTACCGCATCGTCCAGGAGTCCCTCACCAACGTCGCCCGGCACGCCGCCGCCGCCACCGCGTCCGTCCGGATCGACTACCGTCCCGGCACCTTGGCGATACGCGTCGACGACGACGGCACGGCCACGCCGGGCACCGCCCCGGTGCCCGGCGTCGGGCTGCTCGGCATGCGCGAACGGGTCACCGCCCTCGGGGGCCGCCTGCGCGCGGAGCCGCGCAGCCAGGGCGGCTTCACCGTCCAGGCCGAGCTTCCTGTGGACCAGACGTCGTGATCCGTGTCCTGCTGGTGGACGACCAGCCGCTCCTGCGCAGCGGATTCCGCGCCATCCTCGACCTCGAGGACGACATCGAGGTGGTGGCCGAGGCCGGCGACGGGCTGAAGGGCGTGGCCCTGGCCAGGGAACATCTCCCCGACATCGCTCTCATCGACATCCAGATGCCGGTCCTGGACGGCATCGAGGCGACCCGGCGCATCGCCGCCGACCCGTCCCTGGCCGGGGTGCACGTCGTCATCCTCACCAACTACGGTCTCGACGAGTACGTCTTCGACGCGCTGCGCGCCGGCGCGGCCGGATTCCTCGTCAAGGACATCCTGCCCGAGGACTTCCTCCACGCCGTGCGCGTCGCCGCCCGCGGCGACGCGCTGCTCGCCCCGTCGATCACCCGCAAGCTGATCAACCGGTACGTCACCCAGCCCCCACGGACCGGCCCCCACACGGGCTTGAAGGAACTGACCAACCGCGAACGCGAGGCCGTCACCCTGGTCGCGCAGGGCCTGTCCAACGACCAGATCGCGGACCACATGGTGATCAGCCCCCTGACCGCGAAGACCCACGTCAACCGGGCCATGTCCAAACTCCACGCCCGCGACCGAGCCCAGCTCGTCATCCTCGCCTACGAATCCGGCCTGGTGGTGCCGCGCACCTCCTGACACCCGCTCCTCGGCGGGTGCGGGTGGCCGCGGCGGGATCCCTTTTCACCGGGCTCGGAGGTGGGACAACCACGGATGCCCGGGCCGTACCGCGGCGAGCGACTCCCGAAGCCATGAACGCCGCGCTCCGGTGAGGCCGGGGAGGAGAGCGAAGAGGTCCTGCTCGTCGTGCGGCCGGACACCACCGCCGGTGGCTTCCGCCTCGGCGGTGGTGAGGTTTCCCCCGGCTTTGAAGAAGAGGACGACTTCCGGGGTGGCCGTCGGCACGCCCCATGGGGACGGCCGGACGCAACGGTCGAGCGGGACGGCGATGTCCTGTTCCCGGTTGAGGACCCAGTCGTGGCCGGACCGCTCGTTGAGGAGGAACTCGAACTCGAAGGCGGTGTGCGTCAAGGTGGACGAGGTGGCCAGCGGGCTGCCTGACGTGGGGACATGGATGTGGGCGGGCAGGTCGAGGTGCCGGCCGTTCCATTGCTCTGTGCTGTCGTCCGGGAGATGGGGGTCGTGGGCCACGACTGCCCAGCCCTGGAAGTGCTCGAAGACGGCGCGCTGGTCATGGTGGAAGACAGCGATGTCGACGTCGAAGTGACGGCGCGTCCGCCGGCCGAGCCAGGCGTCGGCGGCCCAGCCACCGCAGAGCAGCCACGCGGGACCGAAACCGGCAAGCAGGTCGCGCACGTACGCGACGGCCTGCGGCACCCTCGCGCCACGCGAGAAGTGATCGTCCATCGCGTGATGCTCCCTCGGGGTCGGGGTCAGGTTCGAGGGGGTGGGACGGGGCGGAAGCTGTCCAGGCGCCAGTGGTGCAGGGCCGGGTCGGTGAGGGCGGTGGTCAGGGCGGCCTGGATCTCGGCGGGGGTGGTGTCGTCGGGGGTGTCCAGGCGCAGGGTGATGGCGCCGTTGGACGTGGACAGGCCGGTGCGCCAGTGGGCGGGCAGCAGGGCGAGCACGCGGATGCCGTCGGCCGGGGACGCGGTGGGGGGCGCGTCCGGGGACGTGCGGTGCAGGATCGCCTCCACCAGCATCGTCGCACCGTTCCTTCGCTCGGGGGACCGGGGACGGCGCCGGCCGCGGAGCCGCACCGGCCGCCGTCCGCGATGCTATCGGACCCCGCCGGGGAGGCGGGGACGCTCGGGACGCCGGTGGGCCGCCCGCCGTCCGGGCGGGGGCCCGCTGTCGCCGGCCGGCCCCTCAGGAGGGCAGGGGTTCCAATTACGCCATCGCCGTGGCCCCTACCGGCCTTAGCGGGCGAGAAGCGCGCCGATAACGAGCGGATAGCGGGCGCGAATACCTTCGGTATTGCGAACAGGGAAACGCACCGACCAAGACTCCGCACCACGAGGGGTGGGCTCGAAAATGATGGAAACCGCCAAGGCTCTCACTGCCCGCATCACCGTCGTCCTGATCATCGCCGCCGGGGGAATGGCCCTCCACGCCGCCGCGTCCGCCGACACGACATCGGCCACGAAGCCCGAGCAATCCGCCAGTACGCCGGTCTTCCTTCCTGGTCAGCCCGCGAAGCTACACGGCAACACCCCCTGGGGCTGACGCCCCTCAGCGAGCCCCCCGACTCGTGTGCGGCCGGAGCGTAAGCTCTCCGGCCGCATGCCGCGTTTACCTGTAACCCATTGACGTCATTTCTTCAGATCGTGCGCGCAGACCCGGCTGATCGACTCGCGCCGCACAGATCTGTTTTCTTCACGGTGATCGACCGCCGCCTCACAGGCCGGGAATTCCCCCGGTGGCCAGGATTCCCCCGCGCTTGCCCGGGAGCGTGGAATTGACGGCCACAAGGATTACCCGGTACCCCGGAACGAATATTCAACACGCGGGAAACACAACCGTGCCGGGCCTCGGCGTGTCCGGTGACGGCGCCACGGCTGAGGGAGGGCGGGGCCTGGTGGTGATCCGCCCCGGCGGGTACGTCGGCGCCGTCACCGACGGGCCCGCCGGGGCGGCCGCTCACCTGGCCCCGCTGGGCCGCCGACGGCACCCGGTCAGTGGCTGAGCCGCCGGTAGCGGCGGACCGACAACGGGAAGAACACCGCCAACAGGACCACGGGCCAGATGACCGCGAGGGCCATGGCGTGCTGGGCGGCGAAGGAGTCGCCGCCCCAGCCGGGGTTGCCGAACAGTTCGCGGGCCGCGGACACGGTCGCCGACATGGGGTTCCACTCGGCGATCGCGGCCAGCCAGCCGGGCATGGTGGCGGGCGCGGCGAAGGTGTTGGACAGGAAGCCGAGCGGCCACACCAGGATCTGCACCGCCATCACCGCCTCGGGGTTCTTGGTGATCAGCCCGAGGTAGACGCCCGCCCACAGCAGGGCGAAGCGCAGCAGCAACAGCAGCCCGACCGCGGCCAGCGCCGCGCCGGGCCCGTTGTGCCAGCGCCACCCGACGGCGAGCCCGCAGACGATCATGGCGGCGAGGCCGAGGGCGGAGTTGAGCATGTCGGCGGCGCCGCGCCCGGTGACCACCGCCGAGCGGGCCATCGGCAGGGAGCGGAACCGGTCGGTGACACCCTTGCCGATGTCGTTCGCGACCGCGGTGAAGGTGGCCTCGATGCCGAACACCATGGTCATGGCGAACATGCCGGGCATCAGGAACTCCCGGTAGTCCCCGCCGCCCGGCACGACCATGCCGCCGCCGAACACGTAGCCGAAGATCAGCACCACCATCACCGGGAACAGCAGCCCCACGATGATCTGGGCGGGCCGGCGCACCCAGTGGGTCAGGTCCCGCACGGTGATCGTCCACCCGTCGGCGAGCGCCCAGCCGAGGCGTCCGAGCGGCCCGCGCGGCGGGGGCGGGACGGCGGGTGCCGCCGTCAGGGGACGGTCCGCGTCCCGTGTCGTCGTGCCGTTCACGCCGCCTCCGTCCTGGTGGTGCTGCGGGTCTGATGGTGTCCGGTGAGGTGGAGGAACACGTCGTCGAGGGTGGGGCGGCGCAGCACGATGTCCTCGGCCTGGACGCCGGCCTCGTCCAGGGCGCGGACCAGGTCGGTGAGCGCGGCGACGCGGTCGCGCACCGGCACGCTGACCCGCCGGGCCGCGGCGTCGGTGTCCGGCTCGGCGCCGGCGACCCGGACGGCGAGCGCGGCCACCGCGGGCACGCCGGCGGCCTCGGCGGCCACGATGTCGATGCGGTCGCCGCCGATGGCGGCCTTCAGCTCGGCGGGGGTGCCCTCGGCGATGACGCGTCCGGCGTCCACCACGCACACCTGCCCGGCCAGGCGGTCGGCCTCCTCCAGGTACTGGGTGGTGAGCAGCACGGTGGTGCCCGAGGCGGCGAGCGTGCCGACCGCCTCCCACACCTCCTCGCGGCCGCGCGGGTCCAGCCCGGTGGTGGGCTCGTCCAGGAACAGCACGGGGGGCGACAGGATCAGCCCGACGGCCAGGTCCAGCCGCCGCCGCATGCCGCCGGAGTACTGCTTGACCGGTTTGCCGCCGGTACCGGCCAGCCCGAAGCGTTCCAGCAGTTCCTCGGCCCGGCGCCGGGCCGCCGCCGGGCCGAGGTGGTGCAGCCGCCCGAACATGACGAGGTTCTGCCGCCCGCTGAGCACCTCGTCCAGCGCGGCGTGCTGCCCGACCAGCCCGATGCGGTACCGGGCCTGGTCGGCCCGCCGGACCACGTCGAAGCCCGCCACCTCGGCCCGCCCGGCGTCGGGCCGCACCAGCGTGGTGAGGATCCGCACCGCGGTGGTCTTACCCGCGCCGTTCGGCCCGAGCAGCCCGCACACCGTCCCTGCGGGCACGGCCAGGTCGAACCCGGCCAGCGCCTCGGTGTCCCCGTACCGTTTGCGCAGCCCCTCGGCGATGATCGCGTGTCCTGTGACGTCCACGGCACCCTCCTCGCTCCCGTTTCCGTACGGCGTACCGTACAGCATACGGGAAGCGGGTGCGTGAGTGTTCCCCCCACGACGACAGCGCCGCCGGCCCGGACGGGTTCCGGGCCGGCGGCGCAGGTGGACAGGGAGATGTGGTGGGTTATGCGGTGTTCGTCGCCGGCCTGGCCGGGGCCGGCCGGTCGGCGGGGCGGTCCGGGACGACCCGGACCATGGCGCGGTGGATCAGGAACTCCAGCGGCCCCCGGCGCCACCAGCGGCGCACCAGGGTGGAGAACACGACCACGAAGCCCGCGATGCTGAGGAACAACTGGAAGGAGAACGGAGGCTGGTTGCCGAACGGGAACAGCAGCAGGAAGTGGCCGACGTAACAGGTGAGCGCCAGGCTGCCGGTGGCGGCCAGCGGCCACAGCAGCCGCTCCCACAGGGGCTGGTCCATCACGATCAGGAAGAACCCGATCAGCAGGAACCCGATGCCGATCATCATCGGGCCCATCGGGAGGCTGATGTCGAACATGCCGTAGGGCTTCATCATGAACAGCGAGATCCACGGCATCTCGCCGCCGCCGGGCCGTGAGGGCCGGACCGCCGCCAGCGCCCCGAGCCCGCCGAGCGGCACGGCGGCCACCCACCACATGGCCAGCGACCCGGCGATGGCCGCGGCGCCCGCCGCCATCAGCCGCAGCCGTACCGCGTGCGGCCGCAGGTCCAGCCGCCCGAGTCCCATCCCGGCGAACAGCAGCGCCGCCGCGTAGGGGGTGTCGGGACCGACCAGGTAGTAGGGCCAGTCGGCGGGGTTGAGCAGCAGCGCGAACCCGTCGACGGGGAACGGCCACTCCCCGATGTAGTTGAGCATCACGAACCGGAACAGCGGACCGGCGACCGCGGCCACCGCGGCGGCGATGAACAGCGGCCTGGCCTTCAGCTTGGTGAACGGCAGCAGCAGGACGAACCAGACGCAGTACGACAGCAGGATCGACTCGCCGTACTCCAGCAGGATCAGGGCCAGCGGCAGCATCGCGACCGAGCGGATCACCAGCCGCTTGCGGGCCAGGGTCATCCCCGCCCCGGACGGCGGCCGCGCGCCGCCCGTCATCAAGGCCACCGACACACCCGCGCAGAACACGAACAAACTCATCGCGCGGTTGGTGACCGCCTCGTCCATCCACAACAGGCCGGGCACCGGCTGCTCGGGCGGCAGGACCGCCCGCAGCCAGCCGGTGGGCCAGACGTGCACGTAGATCATGCTGATGATGGCGATGGCCCGCACCACGTCCAGGCCCAGAAGCCTGCTGCGCGGCTTCGCCGGGGCCTCGGCCGCCGTCGCCGGCGCGAGGACGGTGGCGTCAATGGACTCGTCGACCCGGCTGGACGTCATCGGGCGGGTCCTTTCGCCAGCAGATGTGGAGACATTTCCCATCCTTCTTTGACAATTAGTCAAGAAAGCTAGTGTCCGTCAAATATGAGCGGTGTAAAAGTCCCCTCCTGCGACAAGTGAGGAATCTAACGAGGCCGCGGTACGCGCCACGTAAAGGCGCGGCCGGCCCTGGCCTGGGGGCGGTCGCCGGGCACGGCCCACACCATGGCGCGGTGCACCAGCCACTCCAGCGGCCCTCTGCGCCACCGTCGCCGCCACAGCGCCGCGGCGACGATCATGACGATCGAGACGCCCACGAACACGGCGAAGCTGTACGGCAGCGGGTCGTTGAACGGGATCAGCAGCAGGAAGTGGCCGACGTAGCAGGTGAGCGCCACGCTGCCCATCGCGGCGACCGGCCACAGCAGCCGGTGCCCGAGCGGTGTGTCGGTGAGCAGGAGGAACACGCCGATCAGCAGCATGCCGAGCCCGATCATCGAGGCCCCCATGGGGAGGCTGATGTCGAACATGCGGTAGGGCCGCATGATGAACAGCGCGATCCACGGCAGCTCGCCGCTGCCGGGCCGGGACGGGGTGATCGCGGCCAGCGTCCGCGCCCCGCCGAGCGGCCCGGCGGCCAGCCCCCACATCGCGAGCGCCCCGGCCAGCACGGCGCCGCCGGCCGCCGCCAGCCGCACGCGCACGGCGCGCAGGTGCAGGTCGAGGCGGCCGACGGCCATTCCGGCCAGCAGCAGCGCCGAGGCGTACAGGGTGTCGGGCCCGGCCACGAAGTAGAGCAGGTCGGAGGGGTGCAGCAACAGGGAGAAACCCTCGTGGGGCATCGACCACTGCCCGACGTGGTTCAGCAGGACGAACCGCAGCACCGGGCCGAACACCGCGCACACCGCCGCGGCGGCGAACAGCGCCCGGGCGCGCAGCCGGGTGAGCGGGAGCAGCATCACGAACCAGAAGCAGTACAACGTCAAGATCACTTCGCCGTACTGCAGGAGTGCCAGCGCCAAGGGGAACATCACGGCCGAGCGCACCGCCAGGCGCCTGCGGGCGATCGACATGGCCCGTCCCGCCGGAGGGGCGGCCCCGCCGGTGACCAGGGCCACCGACACCCCGGCGCAGAAGATGAACAGGCTCATCGCGCGGTTGGTGAGCACGATGTTGAGCCAGTCCAGCATGGGGACCGGGTCGGCGGGCGGATGGATCGGCGTCCACCACCCGGTGGGCCACACGTGCACAAAGGTCATGCTCAGGACCGCGATGGCCCGCACCACGTCCAGGCCCAGCAGGCGCCCGCGGGAGGCCTCGGCGGGCCCGGCGGCGGGGGCGGCGCGTCGTGTGCCGGCGACCGGGCTAGACGTCATCGCCCCGGCTCCCGGTATGGCGTGTACACCCGGGCGAGGCGCCACGAAGGATCACAAGGCGTAGCGGCTCGAACGGTAACTCGCAGGACATAGCCCACCCTTTCTAAGAAAGTTGCTGAACAAAACTGTTGTGTCAGGAAACTAGTCAAACGTGCGGTAAGTTCCACGTAAAGGGGGTTTTCACTCACCTTTCAGCGCCGGTGAACTCGGACTTTTCGCCGGGACGGCCCACAGAACGGCACGATTCGTCAGCCACTCCAGCGGCCCGCGCCGTGCCCGCGACCGCCACACCGTGGAGAACACCACCAAGGTCAGGCCGACCACGGCGAAGACCAGGAAACTGGAGGGCGGTTCGGCGCCGAGCAGCATCAGCAGCGCGAAGTGCCCGGCGTAGCAGGTGAGCGCCAGACTGCCGGTCGCGGCGAGCGGCCACAGCAGCCGCGCCCCGGCGGGCCGGTCCGCCGCGAGGAGCAGCGCGCCGGTCAGCAGGAGCCCCAGGCCGATCATCATGGGGGCCATCGGCACGCTGACGTCGAACATGCCGTACGGCCGCATCATCAGCGGCGTGATCCACGGCAGGCGGCCGTCGCCGGGGGGCGCCGGCACGACCTGCGCCAGGGCGCGTGTCCCGCCGAGGGGCCCCGCGGCCAGCCACGACAGCAGCCCCGAGGCGGCCATGACCGCCGTCCCGGCGAACATCAGGCGGATCCGCACGGTCCGCGCGCCGAGGTCCAGCCGGCCGAGCCCCATGCCCGCCAGCAGCAGCGGGATCGCGTACGGGGTGTCGGGGCCGGCCAGGTAGTACCCCGCCCAGGCCGGCCAGTCGCCGGGGTTCGTCAAGATCGCGTACACGTCCCCGGGCGCCGCCCACTCACCGGCGAAGTTGAGCTGCAGGTAGCGGTAGAGCGGGCTGATCAGGCAGAACGCCGCCGCGGCGGCGAACAGCGGGCGGGCACGCAGGCGCAGGACGGGCAACAGCAACAGGAACCACAGGCAGAACGACAACAAGACGGCCTCGCCGATGGCGAGGCCGAGCAGGGCCAAGGGGAACATCGCCGCCGAGCGCACCGCGAGCCGCCTGCGGGCCAGGGTCATCGCCCGCCCGGACGGCGGCCGCGCCCCGCCGGTCATCAACGCCACCGACACGCCCGCGCAGAACACGAAAAGACTCAGTGAACGATTGCTGATCAACTCGTTGAGAAACTGCAGAACCGGAACCGGATCATCGGGGGCCACCATGGGGGTCAGCCAACCGGTGGGCCACGCGTGCACGAATACCATGCTCAGAATCGCGATCGACCGCACCACGTCAAGTCCCAATAAACGACCGCGAACCGCCGGCCGCTCCCCCGGGGGCCGCTCCCCCGGTACCGTCACCCCCGGCCCACCGCGGGGCCGCACACGCTCGGAGACCATGCTCACACTTCTTCACCTGCTCCGTCACACCGGCGACCATGCATCGTCCCGGCACGACGCCGGGCGGGGCCGTCATCCCGATGACGACCCGCGGGGAAATTCCACTCGGTCAACATTCCCGTTGCGTCCTTTCACTTGACTGGGAGTCAGAACGCTAGTGCGCCCAGAGTATGAGCGTTGTAAATCAGATAACAGCCGATTTCCGACACATGTGAGAACCCTGGACTTGTGCCGCGCCACCCTGGTGATCGCGGCACCGGTGGCCGGGGTCCAGCCCTGGAGAGCAGTCCGGTAATGTTGCCGTCCCAGCCCGGACACGTCCCGAGGAGGTGAGACCCATCACCGCACGATCAGGCAGGGTTCTCCCTCCCGCGCCCGCCCGGCCCGCCGGGCGGTAGGTGACCGAGGGAGCGCCCACCGGCATCCCGAAAGGCACCCGCAATGTCGGCTTCCTCGCCGTCCTCCCCCTCGTCCCCTCCGCCGGCGATCGTCGCGAGGCTCCGCGCCGCCGGATGCGTCTTCGCCGAGGACGAGGCACGGCTGATCCTCGCCACCGCCCGCACCCCGTCCGACCTCGCCGCGATGGTCGAGCGCCGCGCCGCCGGCCTGCCCCTGGAGCACGTCCTCGGCTGGGCGGAGTTCGACGGGCTGCGCGTCACGGTGGACCCCGGCGTCTTCGTCCCCCGCCGCCGCACCGAGTTCCTGGTCCGCCAGGCGGCCGCCCTCGCCCCCCTGGCCACCCCGCTGGTGATCGCCGACCTGTGCTGCGGCACCGGGGCGATCGGCGCCGCCGTCGCGGCCCGCCTGACCCGGGCGGGCGTGCGGGTGGAGTTGCACGCGGCCGACGTCGATCCCGCCGCGGTGCGGTGCGCCCGGCGTAACGTCGCCGCGTCCGGCGGCCACGTGCACCAGGGTGATCTGTACGCGGCGCTGCCCCCCGGGCTGCGCGGGCGGGTCGGGCTGCTGGTCGCCAGCGCGCCCTACGTGCCCACCGGTGACATCCGGCTGCTGCCCGCCGAGGCGCGCGAGCACGAGCCGCGGGTGGCGCTGGACGGCGGCGCCGACGGCCTGGACGTGGTGCGGCGGGTGGCCGCCGGGGCACCCGGGTGGCTGGCCCCGGGCGGGCGTCTGCTGCTGGAGACCAGCCCGCTGCAGGCCGAGGCCCTGGCCCGCGACCTCACCCGCGGCGGCCTGCCCGCCCGGGCCGTCACCGACCCCGAGCTGGACGCCGCCGTCGTGTCCGCGACGGCCGCGCCGTGAGCCTCACCCGAGCACACGCCCGAGGAACCCCCGGACGTAGCCGGTGACCGCGTCCAGACGGCTCTCCAGCGCGAAGTGCCCGGACGAGAGCAGGCGCACCTCGGCGTCCGGCAGGTCCCGCCGGAACGCCAGGGCCCCCTCGGGCGCGAAGATCGGGTCGTTCGCGCCCCATACGGCGAGCAGGGGCACCTGGGACGCCCGCAGGTACTCGTGCAGCCTCGGGTACAGCTCCACGTTGGACGGGTAGTCGCGGAACAGCGCGAGCTGGATCAGGTCGTTGCCGGGGCGGCCGAGCAGCGCCGTGTCGTGCAGCCAGGCGTCCGGGCTGACCAGCGCCGGGTCCGGCTCGCCGGTGAGGTACTGCCACCGCACCGCCTCCGGCGTCAGGGCCGCCCGCACCGGCGGTTCGGTGGCGGGCCCCGGGGCTTCGGCGTAGGCGAACAGCCCGTCCCAGAAGGAGTCGACGAAGCCCTCGGTGTAGCCGTTCCCGTTCTGCGTGACGATCGCCGCCACCCGGTCCGGTGCCCGAACCGCCAGGCGCCACCCGATGGGGGCGCCGTAGTCGTGGACGTACATGGCGTACCGGCCCACCCCCAGGTGGTCCAGCAGCCCCGCGGTGACGTCGGTGAGGGAGTCGAAGGTGTAGCCGAACTCCTCCACCGGCGGCATCGCGCTGTGCCCGAAGCCGATGTGATCGGGCGCGACGACCCGGTACCGGTCGGCGAGCGCCGGGAGCAGGTGCCGGAACATGTGCGAACTGGTGGGGAAGCCGTGCAGCAGCACCACGACGGGCGCCTCCCGCGGCCCGGCCTCCCGATGGAACACGCTCAAGCCGCCGACGTCGGTGGTGAGGTGACGTACCGGAACCATGACCGCCCTCCGTTCCGCTCGCCGCGAGCCCCACGCCCGCACTTCCGACCCTAGGCCAAGTGCTTCCGGCGGAACCCCAGGTCAGGGCCGGTCCCGGGTGCGGTCACCGTCCCGCGGCGGTCTCCTCACCCGGGACGGCCACGGGCTCGCGGGGCGGCAACGCCCGGATCGCCCGGACCAGCAGCGCCGCCCCGCAGGCCAGCAGGCCGCACAGTTGCACGGCCCAGGTCAGCGCGACGGCGTCCACCCCCGCCGACGGCCCGGTGAGGGCCACGGCCCTGGCCAGGGCCACCGGCACGATCAGCAGGACCAGCGCCGGCGGCAGGACGGAGGCCGGCCGGGAGCGGGTGAGGGCGTAGGCGGTGGCGGCGAGCAGGGCCAGGCAGGCCAGGCCGGTCTCGTCCATCCAGGGCCAGGTCCAGGCCCAGCGCTCCACGGCCCCGGCGACGGCGGCGCGGCCGTTCAGCAGGCTGAGCAGGGTGTACAGCGGGACCGCGGCCGCCAGGGGCAGGACGGCGAGCCAGGCGGGGCGGCGCGGCGCGGGGGCGTCGCGGTGGAACCCGGCCAGCAGGGCGAGCACCGGCAGGGCCGGCACCAGAGTGTGCGACAACACGATCATGGCGGCCTCGCCGGCGGTGAGGCCCGGTGTCCGCGCGGTCCCGGCGTACAGCGCCACCAGGGACAGCACGGCCAGCACCTTGGCCGTGCCCGCCCGGCCGAGGATCAGCGCGGCGAAGGCCGCGGCGCCGAGCAGGCCGGTGAAGCCCTGCGCGACGTCCAGCAGCCGCGCGGCCGATCCGGGGTCGCCGTACGCCGCGGCGCCGAGGGCGCCGGGCACGTCGACACCGAGCCGGTCGCGAAGGCCGTAAGCGTTGAGGAAGCCGGCGAACCACACGCCGCCCAGCGTGGCGTGGAAGGCCAGGCCGAGCACGGCCGCCAGGCGCATCGCCCGCCCGAGGACGTGGTACCGCGGCAGGGCCGGGGTGCTTCCCAGGCGCACGCGGACCGCCAGGGCCGCCACGCTGGCGACCTCGGACGCGCGGGGACGCGGGTTGTCCCGGTCGGACAGCTCACCCGCGCCGTCCAGGAAGGCGGCGACCATCTCCTCCTCGCGTCCGGCGCGGTAGGAGGCGGGCAGCAGCAGGCGCAGCACGAACCGGTACCGGTCCTCCAGCAGGCTCACGCCGTGCCTCCCTGGTGCCGCAGGCGCAGGCGCTCCCTGGCGCCGGCGACGTTGGCGGCCAGCCGGGCGGCCTCGGCCTCCAGGGCGCGGGCCCCGGCGTCGGTGAGCCGGTAGTAGCGCCGCAGCCGCCCCTGCCAGGCCTCCTCGCGGTCCAGCTCGACCAGCCCGTCCCCGGCCAGCCGGTCCAGCACGCCGTACAGGGTGCCCACCTTCAGCCGTACGCCGCCGCCCGACAGCCTGTCCACCTCGGCCACGATCCCGTACCCGTGCCGCGGCAGGTCCGCCAGCGCGGTCAGCACCAGGAACGCGGGCTCGGTCATCGCCCGTGTGCTCATGCCGCCACTATATATCGGCGAACAAGATATGAGGTATCCCCCGCCATGGGGTGCGGCCGTGACGGCGGGGCGGCGATAGGATCGCAGGCGATGGCCACCGAGTTCACCGGTGCGGGCGACCCCGCGCGCAGCCTCGCCCTGCTGTGGCGCACCCGCGAGAAGTCCGGCAGGAAGGGCAAGGGCCGCCCCGACCTCAGTGTCGAGGCCATCGTGCGGGCCGCCATCGAGGTCGCCGACGCCGACGGCCTGGCCGCCCTGTCGATGCGCCGCGTCGCCGAGCATCTCGGCGTCGGCACCATGTCGCTGTACACCTACGTGCCCGGCAAGGCCGAGCTGCTGGACGTGATGCTCGACACCGTCATCGGCGAGTGCGAGCGCCCCGCCGTCATCGAGGGCGGCTGGCGGGCCGCCCTGGAGTTCATCGCCCGCGAACGCTGGGCCCTGTACCAGCGGCACCCGTGGATGCTCTACATCGCCACCAGCCGCCCGCCCCTCGGCCCCAACGTGGCCGACGCCTACGAGTACGAACTGCGGGCGGTCGACGGCATCGGCCTCACCGACCTGGAGATGGACTCGGTGGTCACCCTGGTCGGCGGCTACGTCCAGGGCGCGGCCCGCGGCGCCGTGGAGGCCGCCCAGGCCGTCCAGCACACCGGCATGACCGACGAGCAGTGGTGGAACGCCCACTCCCCCTACCTGGCCGCCATCATGGACGCCTCCCGCTACCCCCTGGCGGCCCGCGTCGGCACCACCGCCGGCGAGACCCACAACGCCGCCTACGCCCCCGCCCACTCCTTCGAGTTCGGCCTGCAGCGCATCCTGGACGGCATCGAGTCCCTGGTCCGCTCCCGCGCCACCTGACGCCGTACCGCCGGCATGACGCACGGGTACCGAGCGTCGCTCATGTTGTGCTCTACTGTGCCGCAGACTCTCCGCCAGGGGGGCCGGCGAGACCGGAGACGTCGTCCCGCGGCACGCCGCCGCCGGGAGAGCCCTCGCCGGGAAAGGCGGGGCGACATGAGCTCCCAGCGGCCCGAACCCCTGCGTGCCGTCGCGCGTCGCAACCGCGACCGGATCCTGGAGGTGGCGCGCGACGCCCTCACCGCCTCAGCCGACGCCTCACTCAACTCGATCGCCAAGAAGGCCGGCGTCGGCCCCGGCACCCTGTACCGGCACTTCCCCACCCGGGAGTCACTGGTGCTCGCCGTCTACCGCCACGACGTCGAACATCTCGCCGGCCTGGCGGCGGTCCTGCTCGCCGCGTACCCACCACTGGAAGCGCTGCGGGTGTGGCTGGACCGCCTGGCGCACTACGGCCGCGTCCGGCGCGGCCTGGCCGACGCCCTGCGCGGCGCCACCGGCGACGCCCCCACCGGCGACCCCCTGACCGGTGCCCTCGCGACGCTGCTGGAGGCCTGCGAACGAGCCGGCGTCATCCGCCCCGGCATCACCCCCGGCGACGTGCTGCTTCTCACGGGCTTCCTGTGGCGCACCGCCCCCGCCCGCGCCGGACGCCTGCTCGACATCGTCCTCGACGGCCTGCACGCCGGAGCCCCCGCCGAGCCACCGCCAGCGCGCCGATCGGACGGCGAAACCCCGTAGAAGCCGAGCACGCCGGCCGGCCCTGGTGATGAGTTGTCGCGCCCGCACCCGTCACACATACGACGGGAACGACGAGGCGGAAGGATGACGTGATGAGGACGGACACGCGGCCGGAGGAGCTGGGCGTGAGCGGACTGGGCGAGGTCGACGAACCGGCGTTCACAGGGCTGGCGGAACGGCACCGGCGGGAGCTGCACGTGCACTGCTACCGGATGCTCGGGTCGTTCGAGGACGCCGAGGACACCGTGCAGGAGACGTTCCTGCGTGCCTGGCGGCGGCGGGAGACCTTCGAGGGGCGGTCGACGTTCCGGGCCTGGCTGTACCGGATCGCCACCAACGCCTGCCTGGACCTGCTCGCCAAGTGCCGCCCGGAGCCCGCGACCGGCGGCGAGGTGCTGTGGCTGCAGCCCTACCCGGACCGGCTGCTGGACGAGCTGCCCGCGGGCGACGCGGACGAGCCGGAGGCCGTCGCCGTCGCGCGGGAGACGATCGAGCTGGCGTACCTGGTCGCGGTCCAGCACCTCGCGCCGCGCCCGCGGGCCGTGCTGATCCTGCGGGACGTGCTCGGCTGGCCGGCCAAGGACGTCGCGGAACTTCTCGGGGACTCGGTCAACTCCGTCAACAGCGCGCTGCAGCGGGCCCGCGCCGGCATGCGGGAACACCTGCCCGCCGAGCGGCAGGACTGGACCGGCGGCGAGCAGGACGCCGGGACACGCGAACTGGTGCGCCGCTACACCGACGCCAGCGTGGCCACCGACATCGGCGGCATCGCCGCACTGCTGCGGGACGACGTCCGCTGCTCGATGCCCCCCACACCCGGCCTGTACGTCGGCCGCGACGCGGTGGTGAACGACTGGGTCGAGAGCGGCTTCGAGGGCATGAAGAACCTGCGCGCCGTCCCCACCTGCGTGAACCGGCAGCCCGCCGTCGCCTTCTACCTCTGGCGGGAGCAGGAGGGCGCGTACCTGCCGCTGACGATCGACGTCCTGCGCGTCACCGGCGGGGCGATCACCGAGATCGTCACCTTCCACGACGACCGGTTCCCGCGGCTCGGGCTGCCGGAGCGCCTGCCGGCGGACGGCACGGAGTAGTCCCGGTGCGGACGCTCGCGCTGCGCGGCGGCGCGCGTGTCGCGGTGGTCGCGGCGCAGTGGTGCGAAGCGTTCGGCGTCGTCACCCGCGGGCGGGTGCAACTGGAGCTGCGCGACGGCGAGCCCGGGCCCATCCTCGGCCGCGACGCCGCCTTCTGGCTCCGCGGCACCGGCGTCCGCGCCCTGCGCAACCCCGGCCGCCGCACAGCCAAGGTGCGCATCATCACCCCAGGACCAGCACACCCCGTACGCCGGGTACCGGAAGATGGAGGAACGCCATGACCAGCATGAACGACACCGGGGTCGTCGCAGCCCCGGCATCGGGCCAGACCCGCCGCACCCCCCGGCTCCGCAGGCTCGCCGGCACCGGCCTCGTCGCCACGCTCGCGGCGATGGCGGCCACCACCCTCGCCGCCGCGCTCGCCCAGGCCGCCGGCGTCGACTTCGAGATCCCCGACGGCGGCGAGACGATCCCGCTGCCCGGTTTCACCGTGGTGACCGGCTTCTTCTCGATCGTGGGCACCGCCATCGCCGCCGCTCTTCTACGCTGGAGCGCCCGCCCCGCCGAACGCTTCGTGTGGACAGCGGTGTCACTGACCGCCATCTCGTTGGCCCCACCCCTCCTCTCCGGGGCGAACACCGCCACCACCACCGCCCTCCTCGGGCTCCACCTCATCCCCGCGACGCTGATGATCCCCACCCTGGCACGGAACCTCCGCACCCGGACCGATTGAGATCCCCGCAACAGCACAACATGCGGCCCTCAGGCATACGCGAGCAACGTGCCCCCGGTGCTGCCCCCTCCATCCCAAGAAGCACAGAACCTTGCGGGATGGGGTAGCTTCCGCCGCCCGGACGAGGAGCCGGCGGCTCAGGGACCGGGCAGGAGGGGGGAATCGGTGGGCGGCGGAGGGGGAAGCCGCGGTGGTAGCGGATGGTGTAGCGGTCGTCGCCGAGTCGGGCGGCGCAGCGGCGGGCCAGGGTGGCGACCGGCGCAGCGGCGGGCCAGGGTGGCGACCTCCTCGTGACCGCCGGCGGGGACGCCGCACGGGGCCGCGGCACCGCCGATGGCAGGGCCGCCCGTGCGGGGTCACCGGCCGCCAGCACCCCCAGCACGGCGTCCGCCACCTGCCCGTTGCCCACCGTCCGGCGCCGCCCACCGCCCGCGATCTCCACCGCCGGCCGGGTCTTGCCCGCGTTACCAGCCTTCCTCCGGCCGCAGTCCGGCGAACCGCGCCAGGTGCTCCTGCCGTCCCACCAGCCCGGTCAGCGGCACCGGCACGTTTCCCCGCCCCCGATGGAGGCCCTCTGGAGCCATGCTGGACGCGGAGTGGTGCGCCCCTCGTGCCGCGGTCGGCCCGGGGCTCTGCTCATGCTGAAGCATCACTGGACCGGTGACGGTGCGGCGCTCCAGCGGCGCTGAAGGCTCCAGACCCCCGGGTGGGCCGAGGGCGATCAGATGGGCCTCGCGGAGTCCGGGCCCGGGGTCGAGGCCCAGCCGATCGGCCAGAGCGTGGCGTACACGTTCATAAGCGTCGAAGACGTCGGCACGCCGCCCGGCCGCGCACAACGCCGGCACGAGCCACGCGTGGAACGGCTCCCTGACCGGGTGGGCCGCGGCCGGCCCCTCCAGCTCGGCCACCAGCGCGTCCACCTCACCAGAAGGAATGCCGGTGTTCTTCTCACCACCGGCGGGACTACCGGCGTCAGGTCGTCGATCAGCCGGGTGGCGGGGACAAGACGGCCGGGCCGGCGCCAGGCGGATCAGCAGCGCCCTGAGCCGAGCCCCGGTGATCTCCACCTCGCCGCGAAGGGCCGTGCCGTGTCCGCGCTGTGGGTGTCCGCGCTGTGGGGGGCAGCGCCGCCGTGAGGAGATGTGTCCTGTGGGGGCGCCGTGGGTGGCGTGGTCGTCACGCGCAGTGGTCGTCAGGTGTGGCGGTCCTAGGATCGCGGCGCGCATGGCTTTCCCTTGTGATCGGCGCCTTTCGTTGCCCTCTAGCCGCGCGGGGTCACGTGGCCGGTGGGGAGAACGTGTGATGCCGTGTCTGACGGGGCATGGCGGACCGGGACGGGCGGTGCGGGATCTTCCGGCGATCCGGGGCGGGGGTCCGCTTCGAAGGGAGGGGGCCGCGGGATGTGGTGGCCCGCGCGGTGCGCGGGGGCGGCAGGCGTTATGGTCGTCGCTGTGACGGACGCTCGCCGGACGGACGAAGATTCAGCGTGGGAGGGGTGCCGGTGGAGGGCAGGGGGTCCACGTCCGCGGAGTGGCCGATCACCGATGATCTGAGCGCCCTGCGAGGCTGGATCCGCGACTACGCCGCCGAGGCGGGTCTGGACGGTGTGCGCCTGCAGGACCTGGTGCTGGCGGTCAACGAGGCTGCGGCCAACGTGCTCGATCACGCCGAGGGCAACGGCCACGTGCGCGCCTGGCGGGACGACACGTCCGTCACGGTCGAGATCCGCGACTTCGCGGGCCGTCTGGTGCCCGCGCACGCCGACGCCGGCGACCCGGGACTGAACCGGCTGCGCGGCCGAGGGCTGTGGCTGATGCGGCAGTTGTGCGACGAGGTGCGCATCATCCGCCACGCCGGCGGCTCCTCGGTCCTGCTGCGCCAGGCCCTGCACGGCGACCCACTCTTCCCCGAGCACCCCGCCGGGCCGCCGACCGGCCCGGGCGACCCGGCCCTGTGACCCGCGGGGCGGGCGCTCAGCTCAGCTCACCGGGGTGGACATCATCTGGTCCACCATCGTGGTGGTGTGCTTGGCGTACCGGAACAGCGGGTGGGCCAGTACCTCCCGCAGGAACGCCAGGTTGGTGCGCACCCCGGGGCCGGTGACGGTGAACTCCTCAAGGGCACGCTGCGCCCGCGCGATGGCCTGGGCCCGGGTGGGCCCCCACACGCAGACCTTGGCGATCAGCGAGTCGTAGTCGGCGGTGATCACCAGCCCGGGGACGGCGTGGGTGTCCACCCGGGTGAACGGCCCGCCGGGCGGCACGAACTCCTCCAGCACCCCGGGTGTCGGCAGGAACCCCCGGGCGGGGTCCTCGGCGTTGACCCGGCACTCGATGGCGACACCGCCGGCCGTCACGTCCTGCTGCCGGTACGCCAGCCGCTGCCCGGCCGCGGCAAGCAACTGCTCGCGCACCAGGTCGATCCCGGTGACCATCTCGGTGATGGGGTGCTCGACCTGGAGCCGGCAGTTGACCTCGATGAAGTAGCACGCGCCGCCCTCGTCCACGACGTACTCGAACGTCCCCGCGCCGGAGTACCCGGCGGCGCGGGCGGCCCGCACGGTGAGCTCGCCGAGCCGTTCCACGGTGCCGGGCGGCAGGCCGGGCGGCGGGGTCTCCTCGATGAGTTTCTGCCGCCGCCGCTGCACCGAGCAGTCCCGCGCCCCCAGGTGCACCACGTTGCCGTGCCCGTCGGCCAGCACCTGCACCTCCACGTGCCGGGCCGCGTCGAGGAACTTCTCGACGTACACCCGGGCGTCGCCGAACAGCGCGATGGCCTCCTGGCGGGTGGTGGCGAACGCGGCGGCGAAGTCCCCGGGCTCCTGCACCACTCTCATGGCGCGGCCCCCGCCGCCGGCGCTGGCCTTGATGACCACCGGGTACCCGATCTCCTCGGCGGTCTTCGCGGCCTCGGCGGGGCACCTGGCGGGCCCGGGGCTGCCCGGCAGCACCGGCAGCCCGGCGGCCAGGGCGAACTCCCGTGCCGACACCTTGTCGCCCAGCCGGGCGATCACGGACGCGGGCGGCCCGATCAGCGTCAGGCCGTGCGCCTGGCAGATCTCGGCGAACTGCGCGCTCTCCGACATGAACCCGTACCCCGGGTGGACGGCGTCCGCCCCGGCCTGCAGCGCCGCGGCGACCACCGCGGCGGGGCTGAGGTAGCTGCGCCTCGGCGCGGGCGGCCCGATCTGCACGCTCTCGTCGGCCAGGCGCACCGCCGCGGTGTCGCGGTCGGCCGTGGAGTGGGCGACCACCGCCCGCACGCCCATCTCGCGGCAGGTCCGGAGCACACGCAAGGCGATCTCGCCCCGGTTGGCGATCAGAACTGTGGTGAACATCGCGCTTCATGCTCCAAACTCCAGGCGGGAACCCCGCTGCGGGGCTCCCGGCGGCTTACTCGGGACGGCCGGCGCGTGTCCTGCCGCCGTCCCGTGCGGCGACGCCCGCGGGGCCGGATCCCCCGGTGGGGACACAGCGCCGGCTCCCGCGGCCGTCAGTCGGCCGGGACCAGGGCGAGCAGCGGCTCGTCGTACTGCACGGGGCTGCCGTCGCGTGCGGCGATCTCGCTCACGCGGCCGCGCTGCTCGGCCTGGACGGCGTTCATCAGCTTCATCGCCTCCACGATGCCGATCTGCTGGCCGGGCTCCACCACGTCGCCCACCTCGACGAACGGCGGGGCGCCCGGCTCGCGGGAGCGGTAGAACGTGCCGACCATCGGTGAGCGGATCCATGTGCCCGGCGGCTCCGCCTCCGCGGACGGCGCGGCGGGCGCGGGGGCGGGTGGCGCGCCGGCGGCCTCGGCCCATTCGACGTCGACGGCCAGCGCGGCGGTGGACACCCTGATCCTGCGCAGCGGCACCGCGCCGGCCTCGCCGAGCCGGGCGGCGTGCCGCACGACCCAGTCGAGCACCCGCTCGGCGTCGTCGTCGTCCGGCCCGGTCCGCCCGCCGGCGCGGGTGGTGTCGGCTGTCATGCACGGCTCCTCTCACTGCTCACGGTCGGCTCGCCGGGCGGCGGCGCGGGGACGCCCGCGCCGAACCGGCGGTAGCGGCGGTGCCGGGCGGCGAGCAGGGCGCCCGGGTCCAGGGCGATCAGTTCGCGCAGGGTGGCGGTGACGGCGGCGCGCACCAGGCGCCCGGTGAGCGCGGGGTCGTGGTGCGCCCCGCCGGCGGGCTCGGGGATCACCGCGTCCACGACGCCGTGCCGCAGCAGGTCTGCGGCGCCGAGGCGCAGCGCGGCGGCGGCGGCCGGGGCGGCGGCGGCGTCACGCCACAAGATGGCGGCGCAGCCCTCCGGGCTGATCACCGAGTAGACGGCGTTGCTCAGCGCCAGCACCCGGTCGGCGACCCCGAGGGCCAGGGCGCCGCCGCTGCCGCCCTCGCCGGTGACCACGGCCACCACGGGCACCGGCAGCCGCGCCATCAGCCGCAGGTTGGCGGCGATGGCGTGCGCCTGCCCGCCGGCCTCGGCCTCCACCCCGGCGTACGCGCCGGGGGTGTCGATCAGCGTCACCACCGGCACGCCGAGCTTGCCCGCCAGGGTCATCAGCCGCGCGGCCGTGCGGAACCCGGCCGGGGTGGCCATGCCGAAGTTGCTGGCGACCAGTTCGCGGGTGTCGTGGCCCTTCTGGTGCCCGATCAGCATGATCGGCACCCCGTCGGCGCTGCCGAGCCCGGCCACGACGGCCGGGCAGTCGCCGGCCACCCGGTCGCCGCGCAGCCGCCGGAAGTCGTCCAGCAGGCAGGCGGCGTAGTCCAGGGTGGTGGGCCTGCCGGGGTCGCGGGCCAGGGCGACCGCCTGCCAGGGGTCGCCGCCGGCGCCGGGCACCTGGTCGGGGTCGCGGACCAGTTCGGGCCGGGTCTCGCGCCACGCGGCGGGCACCGGGCGGCCGTCGCGGGCCCACGACGCGGCGCCGAGCAGCCGCGCCAGGACGGGACGCAACTGGCCGCGCCGCACCACGTCGTCCACCAGGCCGCCGGCCAGCAGGGTCTCGGCGGTCTGGAAGCCGTCGGGCAGCGTCTGCCCGAGGGTGCCGGCGATGACGCGGGGCCCGGCGAAGCCCATGTGCGCGCCCGCCTCGGCCACGATGACGTCGGCCAGGGTGGCGTACGACGCGGCGACCCCGCCGTAGGTGGGGTCGGTGACCACCGACACGGTGAGCAGCCCGGCCTCGTCCAGTTGCGCCATGGCCTGGCTGGTCTTGGCCATCTGCATGAGCGCCAGCGCGCCCTCCTGCATGCGGGCCCCGCCGGAGGCGCTCACGACGATCAGCGGTGTGGCGGTGGCCAGGGCGTGCTCGGCCGCCGCGGTGATCCGCTCGCCGACCGCGCACCCGAGGCTGCCGCCGAGGAAGGCGAAGTCCATGACCGCCAGCACCGCCGGCCGCCCGTGCACGGTCACCTCCGCGCACAGCACCGCCTCCTCCAGCCCGGTGTCCTGCCGCGCCGCCCGCAGCCGCTCCGGGTACGGCCGGGTGTCGGCGAACCCCAGCGGGTCGTGCGCCACCTCCGCCGCCTCCAGCGCGTGCACCGACCCCGGATCCGCCAGCGCCGCGAGCCGCTCCCGCGCCCCCAGCCGGGCGCTGTGCCCGCACACCGGGCAGATTCGCGACGCCTCCCGGAAATGTTCCTCGAACTGCGGCACCCGGCACTCCGGACACGCCGTCCACCGGCACTCCGCCCCCGCGGCGGCCCCGGCACTCACCCGGCTCTCCGTTCCGGGGCCGCCCCGCCGCGAAGCCCGCCGTACGGCACGGGGCACGCATGACGGCCGGGGCGGGCGGCCGGGTGCGGGGGCCGGTGGGTGCGGGGGGCCGGGTGCGGGGCGGTGTGCGGGTGCATGTGGCGGTCCTCCCGTCAGGTGGCGGAGGTACGCGGGACGCCGGGTGCGGCGAAGGGCGTACCGGGCCACCGTGCGCCGGGGCGCTGGTCGTCCGCTCGACCGGCGCTGGAGGCGCGCTGGTCCGGGGGGCGGAACAGAATAACCGCCGGACATATTCAGAAATAGGCGGCTATTTCATATCAGAGCCGTCCAGGCAGGGGCAACGGTCGTTCCGTAATGGCGAACCCGGATTCAGGGCTAAGTTTCCCATAAGCTCACCGGATGCAGGGCCAGACCAGCGCTTTTCCCGATATTTTAGGCCGATGAGCCACTTATACGGACGTCTCGCTAACGGAGTTCATCTAAATTCGAGAAGTCCACCAGCGGGTGCCTCGCGCCCACGACGGTGGCCGGGCCGGACGTCCGCCGATGGGAGATCACATGGAATTCCGGGTGCTGGGTTCGCTCCAGGTCCTCGACGGCCCCGGCGAGCACGGCGACCTCACCCCGAGCGCCGCCAAGGTCCGCGCCGTGCTGGCCATGCTGGTGCTGCGGCACAACCAGATCGTCTCCACCCGTGAGCTGATCGACGAGCTGTGGGGCGAGCGGCCGCCCGCCACGGCCCTGGCCACCCTGCACACCTACGTCTACAAGCTACGCAAGATGCTCGGCACCGGCGGCCCGGCGTCGGTCGTCACCAAGCCGTACGGCTACCTGCTGGCCACCGCCCCGGAGACCATCGACGTCTACCGGTTCGAACGCCTGGTCGCCGACGGCTGGAGCGCCCTGGAGCGCGACGACCCCGGCCGCGCCACCGAGGCCCTGTCCGGCGCCCTGGCCCTGTGGCGCGGCCCGGCGCTGGCCAACCTGGCCGCCGGTGAGCTGCTGTCGGCGCAGATCACCCGCCTGGAGGAGGGCAGGCTGCGGGCCCTGCAGCTGCGCCTGGACGCCGACCTGCGCCTGGGCCGGCACCGCGAGCTGATCAGCGAGCTGAAGGAGCTCATCGCCACCCACCCCCTCAACGAGGACTTCTACGCCAAGCTCATGACCGCCCTCTACCAGGCCGGGCGCCGCGGCGAGGCGCTGGAGGTGTACCAGAACCTGCGCCACATCCTGGTCGGGCAGCTCGGCCTGGAGCCCTCCCCCGCCCTGGCCCGCCTGCAGCAGCGCCTGCTGTCGGCCAACCCCGGCCTGGACCAGCCCGACCCCGCGCCCCGCCCCGCCGCCCCGGCCCCGCGGCCCGCCCCCGCGCCGGCGCAGCTTCCCGCCGACATCGCCGACTTCGCCGGCCGCGAGGACGCCAAGGACCGCATCGCCGCCGTGCTCACCGGCGCGACCGGCTCGGGCACCGCCGTGCGCGTGGTGTGCGTCGGCGGCATGCCCGGCGCCGGCGCCACCGCCCTGGCCGTGCACGCCGCGCACCGGGCCCGCGCCGCGTTCCCCTCCGGCCAGTTGTTCGCCGCCCTCGGCGCCACCGGCCCCGGCGAGGTGCTCGGCGGGTTCCTGCGCGCGGCCGGCGTCCCCCCCGAGGACATCCCCGACGACACCGACGAACGCGCCAAGCTCTTCCGCACCTGGTGCAGCGACCGCCGCGTCCTCATCCTGCTGGACGACGCCGGCAGCGCCTCGCAGATCCAGCCGCTGCTGCCCGGCTCGCCCGGCTGCGCCGTCATCGTGACCAGCCGCTCGGCCCTGCACGGCTTCGCCGGCGCCCACACGGTGCGCCTCGGGCCGCTCAGCGCCGCCGAGGGCCTGCGCCTGCTCGCCGGCATCGCCGGCCAGTCCCGCGTGGACGCCGAGCCGCGGGCCGCCGAGGAAATCGTGCACCTGTGCGGGCGCCTGCCCCTGGCGCTGCGCGCCGCCGCCGCCCGCCTGTCCGCCGCGCCCGCCGCCACCCTGGCGTCCCTGGCCACCCGGCTGGCCGACCCCCGCACCCGCCTGAGCACCCTCGGCGTCAACGACCTGGACGTCCGCACCGCCTTCCGCGCCGCCTACGATCACCTGTCCGACCCCGAGCGCAGCCTGTTCCGCCTGCTCGGCCTGCTGCGCACCCCCCACACCACCGTCAGGCGCACCGCCGCCCTGCTCGGCTGCGCCCCCGACCACGCCGAGCACCTGCTGGGCCGTCTCACCGCCCGCTTCCTGCTGGAGGCCGAGTCCCGCCCCGACGGCGAGGTCCGCTACACCGCGCACGACCTGATCCGCCTGTTCGCCCGCCAGTGCCTGGAGGAGGAACTCGACGCCCACCGCGACCCCGCCGACGCGCCGGACCCGGCCCTCCGCATACCCGCGCGCCCCGGCCCCCTGATCGTCCCGGACAGGACGGCCCCGGACACCCCGGCCCCGGACATGTTCGCCCCGGAGGAGACGGCCGGGCCCGCCGAGCAGATCGAGGCCGAACGGGTCAACGGCATGGCCGCGCACGTGCTCGGCCCCTAGAGGCCCGCTGGTGGCGCCCCCCACACCCCCCGCCGTATCGGGACAAAGCACCACACCAGCCCGGCATCAGTGACAAACCAGGCGTCCATCCCAGCATTGCACCGTATCCACGAAAGGAGACACGCGGTGCATCGGACGCTAATCGTGGCGCGGATGGAACCCTCCGAGACCGAAGCGGTCGCCAAGATCTTCGCCGAGTCGGACGCCAGCGAACTGCCCCACCTCATCGGGGTCTCGCGGCGCACCCTGTTCCGCTTCCACGACCTCTACTTCCACCTGGTCGAAGCCGACCACGACATCACCCCCAACCTCTACAAAGCCCGCACCCACCCCCTCTACGGCGAGATCAACCAGCGCCTCAACGAACACATCCGCCCCTACGACCCGGGCTGGCGCGAACCCAAGGACGCCATGGCCGACCCCTTCTACACCTGGGAGGCCGACGGCCATGACTGACACCCACCTCACCAAGATCGCCGCCGGGGACGTCACCCCCAACCACCGCCGCGGCGGCGACATCCGCGTCCTGCTCAGCCCCAAGACCGTCGGCTCCACCTCCGGCTTCATGGGCGTCGCCTACCTCAAACCCGGCGAGCACTTCGTCGAGCACTACCACCCCTACTCCGAAGAATTCATGTACATGGTGCGCGGCACCGTCACCGCCCGCATCGACGGCGCCCAGGAGATCGTCCTCACCCCCGGCGAAGGCATGATGATCCCCAAGAACGTCCGCCACCGCGTCGACAACCACGGCGACGAGGAAGCCTGCATGGTCTTCCACGCCTCCCCCCTCGCCCCGCGGCCCGAACTCGGCCACGTCGACACCGAACACCACGACACCGCCCACGACACCGCCGCCGGGACCCCCCGGTGACCCACGTGGACACCCGTCCCGCCGCACGGCGCCGGACCACCCGACGGCCCGGCGCCGCCCGCCCGCCCGCCCCCAGCCGCGAACGCCGCGTCGTCATCACCGGCATCGGCGTCGCCGCACCCGGCGGCATCGGCGTCCCCGCCTTCTGGGACCTGCTCACCTCCGGCCGCACCGCCACCCGCGGCATCACCCTGTTCGACCCCACCGGCTTCCGCTCCCGCATCGCCGCCGAATGCGACTTCGACCCCGCCGCCCGCGGCCTCACCCCCCAGCAGATCCGCCGCATGGACCGCGCCGCCCAACTCGGCGTCGTCAGCGCCCGCGAAGCCCTCACCGACAGCGGCCTCACCCACGCCCACATCCCCCCAGAACGCCTCGGCGTCTCCATCGGCAGCGCCGTCGGCTGCACCATGGGCCTCGAACAGGAATACGTCGTCCTCAGCGACGCCGGACGCAACTGGCTCGTCGACCCCGCCTACGGCGTCCCCCAGCTCTACGGCTACATGATCCCCAGCACCATGGCCACCGAAGTCGCCTGGGAAGCCGGCGCCGAAGGCCCCGTCGCCCTCATCTCCACCGGCTGCACCGCCGGCCTCGACTCCCTCGCCCACGGCTACACCCTCGTCAAAGAAGGCTCCGCCGACGCCGTCGTCGCCGGCGCCACCGACGCCCCCGTCTCCCCCATCACCGTCGCCTGCTTCGACGCCATCAAAGCCACCTCACCCAGCAACGACGACCCCGGGCACGCCTCACGCCCCTTCGACCTCGACCGCAACGGCTTCGTCCTCGGCGAAGGCGCCGCCATCCTCATCCTCGAAGAACACACCAACGCCACCCGCCGCGGCGCCACCATCTACGCCGAAATCGTCGGCACGGCCGGCCGCAGCAACGCCTACCACATGACCGGCCTCAAACCCGACGGCCGCGAAATGGCCGAAGCCATCCGCACCGCCATGCACCACGCCCGCCTCAACCCCACCGACATCGACTACATCAACGCCCACGGCTCAGGCACCCGCCAGAACGACCGCCACGAAACCGCCGCATTCAAAGCAGCCCTCGGCGACCACGCCCGCCACATCCCCGTCAGCTCCATCAAATCCATGATCGGCCACTCACTCGGCGCCATCGGCTCCATCGAAGTCGCCGCCTGCGCCCTCGCCCTCACCCACGGCGTCGTCCCCCCCACCGCCAACCTCCACACCGCCGACCCCGAATGCGACCTCGACTACGTCCCGCTCACCGCCAGGCAACAGCCCCTGGACGTCGTCCTCAGCGTGGGCAGCGGCTTCGGCGGCTTCCAGACCGCCATGCTGCTCGCCCGCCCCACCGGACGCCGCCCCGCCCGCACGGCACGGAAAGGCGGCAACCAATGACCGACCACACCACCGACCGCCCCGTCATCACCGGCATCGGCATCACCGCACCCAACGGCCTCGGCACCCACGCCTACTGGCAAGCCACCCTCGACGGCAAAAGCGGCATCGGCCCCATCACCCGCTTCGACGCCGAACGCTACCCCGTCCGCCTCGCCGGCGAAGTCACCGGCTTCGACGACACCGAACACGTCCCCAGCCGCATCGCCGTCCAGACCGACCACTGGAGCCACCTCGGCCTCACCGCCGCCGACATGGCCCTGCGCGACGCCGGCATCGACCCCGCCACCCTCCCCGAATACGAAATGGCCGTCGTCACCGCCGCCTCCTCCGGCGGCACCGAATTCGGCCAACGCGAAATCGAGAAACTCTGGGCCCAAGGCCCCCAATACGTCGGCGTCTACCAATCCATCGCCTGGTTCTACGCCGCCACCACCGGCCAGATCTCCATCCGCCACGGCATGCGCGGCCCCTGCGGCGTCATCTGCACCGAACAAGCCGGCGGCCTCGACGTCGCCGCCCACGCCCGCCGCCTCCTCAACCAAGGCGCCCGCACCGTCGTCACCGGCGGCACCGACGCCTCCCTCTGCCCCTACGGCCTCGTCGCCCAGCTCACCACCGGCCACCTCTCCACCCGCGACGACCCCGAACACGCCTACCTCCCCTTCGACACCGACGCCTGCGGCTACATCCCCGGCGAAGGCGGCGCCATGCTCATCGCCGAACACCCCACCACCGCCCACACCCGCGGCGCCCACCCCTACGGCGCCCTCGCCGGCTACGCCGCCACCTTCGACCCACGCCCCCGCCCCGGCGAACCCCCCCTCTCCAACCTCCGCCGCGCCATCACCACCGCCCTCGACCAAGCCCACCTCACCCCCCACGACATCGACGTCGTCTTCGCCGACGCCATCGGCGTCCCCGAACGCGACCGCCAAGAAGCCCACGCCATCACCACCGTCTTCGGCCCCTGCGCCGTCCCCGTCACCGCCCCCAAAACCATGACAGGACGCCTCTACGCCGGCGGCGCCGCCCTCGACCTCGCCACCGCGCTCCTCGCCATCCGCGACAACGTCATCCCCCCCACCACCGGCGTCCGCGCCCTCGCCCCCGGCTGCGACATCGACCTCGTCCGCGGCACCCCCCGCGACGGCCCCGTCCGCAACGCCCTCGTCCTCGCCCGCGGCCACGGCGGCTTCAACGCCGCCTGCGTCCTCACCGCCACCTGACCACACCGACCCACCCACACCCACACCCACACCCACACCCACACGGAGAAACCATGACCACATTCCGCCTCGACGACATGAGACGCATCATGAGCGGCTGCGCCGGCGTACCCGAAACCATCGACCTCACCGACGACATCGGCGACATCACCTTCGTCGACCTCGGCTACGACTCCCTCGCCGTCCTCGAGATGTCCGCCCGCATCCAGCAAGAACTCGGCATCCGCATCCCCGACGACGCCGTCGACGAGATGAAAACCCCCCAAGCCGCCGTCGACTACGTCAACCGCCGCCTCGCCGCCGCCTGACACCAAAGGACACCCACATGGCAGGACACGTCGACAACGAAATCATCATCGCCGCCCCCATGGACCTGGTCTGGACCATGACCAACGACGTCGCCTCATGGCCCACCCTGTTCAGCGAATACAAAGCCACCCAGATCCTCGAACGCCGCGGCCCCACCGTCCGCTTCCGCCTCACCATGCACCCCGACGCCGACGGAAACGAATGGAGCTGGGTCTCAGAACGCACCCCCGACCCCGCCACCCGCACCGTCCGCGCCCACCGCGTCGAACCCGGCTGGTTCAAATACATGAACCTCTTCTGGGAGTACACCCAGGTCCCCGACGCCGTCCGCATGCGCTGGGTCCAGGACTTCGAGATGAAACCCGACGCCCCCCTCAGCGACAAACAGATGACCAAACGCCTCAACGACAACACCGTCATCCAGATGAACCGCATCAGGCAACTCGTCGAAGAAGCCGCCGACCGCACCGCCCCCGCCCCCATGTGACCACCCACCCCAAAACGCGAAGAAGAGAGCAGGCATGAACAACAGCCACCACGACGACACCGTCTACCGCGTCATGGTCAAGATGCGCATCCACCCCGGCATGGAACGCGACTTCGAGAAAACCTGGCGCGACATCGCCACCACCATCGCCCGCCACCCCGCCAACATCGCCCAATCCATCGCCAAAAGCCCCGACGAGGACGGCGTCTACTACATCACCAGCGACTGGCAGAACAAAGAACGTTTCCACGAATTCGAGCACAGCCCCGAACACGCCGCCAACCGCATGCGCCTCGACCCCTACCGCGACCCCGCCGGCACCTCCATGACCCCCATGTACGTCTCCTCCAGCTACGCCTCCCGGCCCCAGCCCGGCCGCGTCCGCGTCGCCCTCTACCTCAACGAACCCGAGAACGACAGAGGCTCCATCGAGAACGCCTACCACCAGATCAGCTCCACCCTCCGCGGCCGCGCCGGCCTGCGCGGCAACGAACTGCTCCGCTCCCTGCGCGACCCCCGCAGATACGCCGTCCTCAGCGAATGGGACGACGTCCCCACCTACCGCGAATGGGAACGCAGCCCCGACCACCTCCCCACCACCTCACCCCTCGCCCGCTACCACGACAAAAACCTCGGCATCTTCGGCTCCTACGAAGTCCTCGCCGCCTACTGACCACCCCCGCCCACCCTTCCCGGACGGCCCGCCCGCCCGGGAAGGACCCCGGGCACCCACCGGCCACACCCCCGACCTGCCACACCCTGACAGACCACGGAGGACACCCATGCCGTACGCCATGCTCACCTTCCGCATCAAACCCGGCCACGAGGAAGAACTCGCCGAAGTCTTCGCCGCCGCACCGCCCCTCGAATCCCCCGTCGTCACCGACGACCGCGGCGAGGAGACCGCCCGCCTCATCGGCACCGGCGTCTTCGTCAAGGACGACGTCCTCGTCCGCCTCGTCCACTACGAGGGCGACTTCGCCGGCATCGCCCGCCACCTCGCCGCCCAGCAGCACGTCCACGTCATCGAAAGCCGCATCGTCCCCTTCCTCGCCGAGACACGGGACACCGGCACACCCGAAGGCTTCGCCGCCTTCTTCCGCAACGCCCGCATGCGCTGCCTCACCCAGTCCTCCAGCGAACCCCAGTCCAGCCCGCTGTGACCCACCGGCGCCCCCGGCACCCGCCGAGGACGCCCGCACCCGGCCACCACGCCGCCCGCCGGATCGCGGCACCCCGCGATCCGGCTACGGCCGTGCCCAGCCCCTGTCCCCGACCACCCACACCCGCGCCGCCACTCACCCCCGCGCGCCGCCCGTGCCGCCGAGGAGCCGCCATGCCCGCCAACGCCGACCACCCAGCGGACATCGACGTCCTGGAGGCCGTCCCCCGCGAGACCGCCGCCCTGCTCACCCAGGCCCACCGCCTGGTCGCCGCGCTCGCCCTGCGCACCGGCCTCACCGTGCCGGAGTTCCGCTGCCTGGTCCTGCTGTGCCGCCGCGGCCCCATGACCGCCGGCGAACTCGCCACCCAGGCCACCCTCACCGACGGCACCGTCACCGCGATCGCCGACCGGCTGGAGCACCACGGCCTCGCCCGCCGCGCCCCCGCCGCCGACGGCCGCGTCCTCCTGCACGCCGACCCCCGGGCCCGCCTCGGCCCGGCGTTCCGCGAGCTGCGTGAGACCTGGTACCCCTTGCTCCGCAGCCATGACGACGACCTCAGCCTGGTCACCGGACTGCTCGCTGATGGGCGAAGGTTGTCGGATCTTGCGGTGGTGGTCGCGAGCCAGCCCGACGCCTTTACATTGTAGATTTATTCATTGGCCGTCACGCCAGCGGCGCGGTCACCGTGAACGAGGCGTCGCCCGCGAACGTCGCGCCGGACTCACGCAGGTCCAGCCGCAGCTCGTAGTTGTAGTGCCGCAGGTAGCGCCCCGGGTAGTTGTACGACTCCAGCGATACCGTCCCCCCGCCCGCCGGCCCGGCACGGCCGCAGAACGTCGCGTCCCCGCGGAACACCGCCGACCCGTCGTTGGCCTGCGTCCTCAGCCGCAGGCTGTAGTGGCGCAGGTACGAGCCGGGGGCGGTCACCGACTCCAGCGAATAGCAGTTGGCGTTGGCGAGACCCGGCACCACCGTGAACGTCGCGGCGCGGCGGTCGGCGAGCGGGCTGGAGGCGCTCAGCGGGTCGATGAAGACCGCGTTGTCCCGGGCCCGCACGTACCGGTCGGGGAAGTTGGCCGAGCGCAGCGAACGGGCGCCCGACGGCAGCGCCGTGCCGTCCCCGGAGTCCTCGCGCAGCACGGTGAAGTGCCGCGCGGTGCCCGACAGGCCGGGCAGCTCGACCTTGGCGCCGAAGGAGTTCAGGTCGGAGCTGTCGGCGTAGTAGTAGCGGCCCGCGGTGTAGTTGTCGAAGTAGAGGCGCCACCGGCCGTCGGGCAGCCGCGTCAGCGCCGGGCCCTCCAGCCCGCTGCCCCACCCCGCCCAGTTGCCGGTGCCGGTGAAGCTCCACGGCCCGCTCAGGGAGGTGGCGGTGGCGTGCTCGATGTACTTGGTCGTCTCGTTCTTCAGGAAGTTGTGGTAGGTGCCGCCGATCTTGACGATGTGGCTGTCGATGTAGTTGGCGGGGATGCCGAGCGCCACCGGAGCCGTCCACGCCGACAGCGCGCCGTCGGTGGCGGTGATCCGGTACGGGCGGAACTGCCCGGCGGTGCCCGTCGTGGACGCCGAGAAGACCACGTGCACGCTGCCGTCGGTGTCTTTGAACCACTCCGGCGCCCAGGTGCTGCCCGTCGCGCCGTTCAGGCCGACACGCACGTTGCGCAGGAACGTCCAGGTGGCGAGGTCGGGGCTGCGCGCGAAGCCGATGGTGTCGCCGGTCCAGTTGGTGGTGTACACGATGTAGTACTGGCCGTCGGTGTGCCGCAGCACGCTCGGGTCGCGGATCAGGCCGGACGGCGGGCGGTAGGCGTTGGCCCGGATCTGGGTGAAGTTCGTCGCGTTCGGCGAGTCGTAGATGTACATGTTCGACTCGCTGCTGTTGGTGAACGCCGTCATCAGGTAGTGCGCGGCCGGGCCCGCCGCCGCGGCCGGCGACGGCGTGACCGCCACCCCGGCGAGGGCGAGGCCCAGCATCGCTGTGAGCGCTAACAAACGGGTACGCGCCGAGCGTGAACGCTGCATGGTGGTCCGATCCGGGTCCGTTGGAGCGTGCGGTGTGCCAGACGCTAGGAACGGCCGCCCGCGGTGTCAATCGGCCGCTCCCCGCCGGGCCCGCGGCGGCCGGCGTCTCGCCACGTACGGGCGGACGCGGCCCCACGTGCGGCGATGCAACTTTCACCACCCCGCTCCATCGTGGTGAGGCCGTCGCCGGGGCTGACCTGACCCGCGCCGCTCCCCCGGCTCGGGGCTCCCGTGGGGATGATTGACACCGCGAGCGGGCCATTCCTACCGTCGGGGCATCCGGGCGCCTCCTTCCGGCCCCGGGCCGAGCGCGCGGGACGCCGAGCTGTGAGCCCTCACACCGGCGTACGCGGACGACCCTGGTGGGACCCATGACCGACTCGCTGAGCCGCAGGCGCCTGCTGGCCGCCGGCGGCGTGCTCGCCGCCGCCTCCCTCGCCGCGCGCCCCGCGCACGCGCTGACCGGCCCGTCGCTGAACCGGATCGGGGACTGGACGCTCGACCCGGCCGGCCTCTACTTCGTGTCCTACGACGGCCTGGTCAACACCCAGTCGTTCCAGCTCAACGGCATCCTCACCCACGGCCCCCACCAGTACGCCGCCTGGTACACCGCCGACCGCTCGGCGGTGCTGGCGCGGCGCGCCCTGCCCGGCGGTGCGTGGCAGTCGTTCCCCCTGCCGCACCGGCTGAGCACCGACGACTCCCACAACGTCATCTCGCTCGGCGTCTCCCCCGCCGACGGGCGCCTGCACGTCGCCATGGACACCCACAACAGCACCATCTGGTACACCCGCTCGGCCGCCGGGCAACTGAGCGACACGGCGTGGTCGGCGGCGCGGTTCGAGCCGTTCCAGCGCACCCTCGGCGTCCTCTCCCTCGGCGCCGTCACCTACCCGCAGTTCGTCCTCACCCCGGGCGGCCGCCTGCAGATGAGCTACCGCACCGGCGGCTCGGGCAACGGCGTCAACCGGCTCGCCGAGTACGACGGCGGCACCTGGCGGGCGCTCGGCGCCTGGACCGCCGCGACCGGGGCCTACACCGCGCGCGGGGTGACCAGCACCACCCGCAACATGTATCTGCACGGCCTGACCTACGACACCCGCGGCCGGCTGCACGCGGCGTTCACCTGGCGTGAGGGCAACACCGGGGTGCTGTGCAACGGCGGCGGGCTGGCCAACCACGACACCGGCTACGTCTACAGCGACGACCAGGGCCGCACCTGGCGCAACGACGCCGGGACGCAGGTGGGGACCACCGGGGGCGCCGCGGTGTCGGTGACCTCACCGGGCCTGGTGGTGGACCCCATGACGGTCGACCACGGGCTGATGAACCAGGAGGCCCAGGCCGCCGACTCGGCCGGCCGCCCGCACGTGATCATCAGTTACGTGCCGGGCCGGTTCACCCAGTGCGTCTCCTCCTACGCCGCGCAGCGCGCCCAGTACGCCCGGGCGTTCCACGTGCGCAAGGAGGCCTCCGGCGCCTGGCGCAAGACCGAGATCCCGTTCGCGCTCGGCTCCACCGGCCGCTCCCGCCTGGTGTTCGACGCCACCGACAACGCCTACGTCGTGCTGCCGTTCGCCCGGATCGCCGCCGCCTCGGCGCAGAGCGGGTACTCCGACTGGCGTGTGCTGTTCGACGGCGCGGGCCTGGGCGCGTTCGGCGAATGCCTGGTCGACTACCCGCGTGTGACGGCCGAGCGGGTGCTGTCGGTGATGTACCAGCGCCGCTCCGGCGGCACCACGCCCTCCCCCGTCCGGGTGATCGACTTCCGGCTGGGCGGCTGAGGGACCCCGATGCACCGAGCTCCGCCTCCGCCCCCCTGGTCCGGCCGGCGGCAGAGGGAGCCCCAGGGCGCCGTTCCGCCCTAAGATCGTCCCGTGGACGTACCCGACGTGCGTGAGCCCGGCGCCGCAGTCGTCGTCTCCCCCGCCACCGACCCCTACCACGTCTACCTCGACGCCCTGACCAGTGCCGAGTCCCGGCGGGCGATGCGCGGCTGCCTGGACCGCATCGCCAAGGTCATCTCCGGCGACGAGGCGGCCACCGGCGCGGGGCAGCCCTGGCACCTGCTGCGGTACGAGCACACCGTGCGGATCCGCGCCATCCTCACCGAACGCAGCTGGTCGCCGTCGTACGTCAACAAGCACCTGGTGGCGCTGCGCCGGGTGATGCGCGAGGCGTGGCGGCTCGGCCGCATGGACGCCGAGGACTACCAGCGCGCCGCCGACCTGCCCACCCTGCAGCACACCAGGCTGCCCACCGGGCAGCACGTGCCGCCCGAGGTCACCGGCGCCGCCCTCGCGGCCTGCGACCAGGACACCACACCCGCCGGGGTCCGCGACGGCGCGCTGCTCGCCGTGCTGTACTCCACCGGCTGCCGCCGGGCCGAGATCGCGGCCCTCGCGCTGGCCGACTACGACACCGCGGCCCGTTCGCTGCGGGTGCGCGGCAAACGCGACAAGGAACGGCTGGTGTACCTAACCGCGGAGGCCGTGGCGCGGATCGAGGCGTGGCTCGCGGTGCGCGGGCGCGGCGCGGGGGCGCTGTTCTGCCCCATCAACAAGGCGGGGCGGCTGCGCGCGCCCGGGGGGCGGCCGGCGTCCATGACCGGACAGGCGATCGCCGACATCCTCAGCCGCCGGCTCGACGCGGCCGGCGCCGCGCGGCGCACCCCGCACGACTTCCGGCGCACGTTCATCGGCGAGCTGCTGGACGCCGGCGTGGACCTCGCCACCACCCAGGCCCTGGTCGGGCACGCCTCCCCCGTCACCACCGCCCGCTACGACCGCCGCCCCGAGAGCCGCCGCCGCGAGGCCGTTGACCGCCTGCGGATGCCCTCGGCCACCCCGCTGCGGCCGCCGGGGTGAGAGGTTCTCCCCCGGTTCCGCGGCCGAAGTAGGGGGTGCGGGGGGCGCGGACCCCCGCCGGTGGGTTAGTCTCGTGGTGGCCGATGTGGTTTGTGTCCCCCGGGCCGCATTTACCGCCTTCACGGAATACCGTTTGGCTGGAGCCGTGTTGTGCCTCTCGCCGAGGAGGCGACCGCCACATCGGCCTTTAGACGCGGGCGCCCCGCGGGTAACTCCCGCGGGGCGTTTCGTCGTCCACGGGGGTGGTTCGTTGTACGAGGATGTAACAGTCTGTAGTCCGGCGTAACACGACGTTTCCCTCCCGGGCCGTATGGTGGGCATGGTCGTCGGCGCGCATCAGGAGAGTTCGTGCTCTATCGCATCACAAAGATCATCAGCAGTCCGTTCCTGCGGTTGCTGTGGCGGCCCGAGATCACGGGCGCGGAACACGTGCCCCTGAAGGGGGCGGCCCTGCTGGCCTCCAACCACCTGTCGATCCTCGACTCGGTGTTCCTGCCGCTGATGCTGCCGAGGCAGGTCACGTTCGTCGCCAAGTCCGAGTACTTCACCGGCAACCGCCTGATGGCCATGTACATGCGCGGCACCGGCCAGGTCGCCATCGACCGGCAGAGCGCCGGCGCCGCCCAGGCGATGCTGGACACCGCGCTCGGCGTGCTGCGGGCCGGCGACCTGTTCGGCATCTACCCCGAGGGCACCCGCTCCCCCGACGGCCGCCTCTACCGCGGCAAGATCGGCGTGGCGTGGCTGGCGCTCAGCTCCGGCGTGCCGGTGATCCCGGTGGCCATGGTCAACACCGACCGCGTGCTGCCGCCCGGCGCGAGCGTGCCGCGGCTTGCCAAGATCGGCGTACGGGTGGGCGAGCCGATGCGCTTCACCGGCGACCCCTCCAGCGCCAGGGACCGCCGCATGGTCACCGACGACGTGATGCGCGCCATCCAGAAGCTCTCCGGCCAGGAGTACGTCCCGCAGTACGCCTCCAGCGTCAAGGAACGCGGCGCCGAGGCCGCCTGACCGGCCCCGGGTCCCGGGGACGGGGCGACCGGCCGCGCACGGCCGCGCTAGGCTCGGGGCGACGCCGAGACACCCGGGGGAACGCGTGCCGCGCGGCAGAACCATCGTCATCACCTCCATCGCCGTCGTCCTGGTGGCGGGGGCCGCCGCGGGCGGCGCCTACTACGTCCTGCACACCAGGGGCAGCGCGCAGGAGACCGCAGCCCACTTCACCGCCGCGTGGAGCAAGGGCGACCTCGCCGCCATGCGGGCCGACCTCGCCGCCCCGGCCCCGGGGTTCGACGCCGCCTACACCCGGCTGGCCAAGGACATCGGCGTTCGCGGCACCACCGTGCGCCTCGGCACGGTCACCCCCAAGGGCGACGACCGCGCCACCGCCGCGTACAGCGCGACGCTCGCGCTGAAGGACCTCGGCGACTGGACCTACACCGGCTCGCTCGACCTGGTCGTCAAGGACCGCCACTGGAAGGTCGCCTGGACACCCCGCGCCGTCCACCCCGCGCTCGGCGAGGGTGTCCGCCTCACGCTGAAGACCAGTTGGCCCGAGCGGGCCGCCGTCCAGGACGCCACCGGGGCGCGCATCGACGACGGCGGCGCCGGCGGGTCGGTGCAGCAGTTGGTGGGCTACCTGGACAAGGCCACCGCCAAGGACGTCGCGCGGCTCGGCTCGGCGTACAAGCGGGGGGACGCCGTCGGGCGCGGCGGGCTGCAGGAGACCTTCCAGGAGAAGCTGGCCGGCGTGCCCACCACCGAGATCAAGGTGACCGGGGCGGACGGCAAGGCGGGCGAGACCGTCAAGACCATCGAGGGCTCCCCCGGCACCGACGTGCGCACCAGCCTGGACCCCGGGGTGCAGGCGGCGGCCGTCACCGCGGTCGACGACGTGCCGAAGCCGACGTCACTGGTGGCGATCCGCCCGTCCAGCGGCGAGATCCTCGCTGTGGTCAACAACCGCGGCGGCTTCAACCGCGCCCTCGACGGCCGCTACCCGCCCGGCTCCACCTTCAAGACCATCACCGCCGCGGCGCTGCTCGCCGAAGGCCTGACCCCCGGCGAGACGGTCACCTGCCCCAAGACCGTGAACGTCGGCGGCCTGTCCATCCGCAACTCCGAGCACGAGTCCTTCGGTTCGCTGTCCTTCCTCGACTCCTACGCCCACTCCTGCAACACGACCTTCGCCCCCCTGGCGGCCCGCCACCTGCGCGACGGCAAGCTGGAGGAGTTCGCCGCCAACCTGGGCTTCAACCGCCCCCTGTCCATCGGGGTCCCCGCCCAGCGCGGCAGCATGCCGAAACCCGTCAACGACGCCGACCTCGCCGCCGAGTCCTTCGGCCAGGGCCGCATCACCGCCAGCCCTCTGGTCATGGCCACCGTCGCCGCCGCCGTGGCCGACGGCACCTGGCGCCCCCCGACCCTCGTCCCCACCCTGAAGCAGAAGACGTCCCCCTGGCCCCTCCCCGGCGACGTCGCCCGCGACCTGCGCACCATGATGACCGCCGTGGTGACCAAGGGCACCGCCAAGTCAGCCGGCCTCCCCAAGAACACCGCCGGCAAAACCGGCACCGCCGAATACGGCACCGGCCCCAAACTCGACTCCCACGCCTGGTTCATCGGCTACCAAGGCGACGTGGCCTTCGCCGTAGTAGTAGAAGGCGGCGGCGGAGGCGGCAAGGTAGCCGCCCCCATAGCCGCCAAATTCCTCCGCGCCCTCCCCTAACCCCACCCCCCACGCCATCCAGACGTCCCACCGCGCGACCCCACCCCGCGCCATCCGGACGTCCCATCCCGCGCCCCCACCCCCGCGTGACCCGGACGTCCGACCACGCGCCCCACCCCCGCGCCATCCGGACGTCCCACCACGCGACCCACCCCCGCGCCATCCGGACGTCCCACCACGCGACCCCATCCCCGCGCCATCCGGACGTCCCACCACGCGACCCCCACTGCGGCGGCGCGGGCTCGCCTCCCCACACCACTCTCCCTGCTCCCCTCACCACAGTGCCCGGGGCCCACTGCGGGAACGCACGTTGCCGCGCACCCCAGCCGCGCAACCCAGTCGCGCGGGCTCGCCTCCCTTCCCCCCTCCTTGCCTCGCTCCCCTGCTGTGCTCCGGGATCAGATCCGCCGGGCCGGCCCCTTGGCCCGTCCGCCTGACCACACGCCCCTTCTCCCAGGTCCCGGAACCGGGCCGGAAATTGTCGGTGGCGAGTGAGAGGGTCTTCTCGAACACACGAGCGGGAAAGGACCTCGGATGGGCAAGGTGATCTCGGCGGACGGCACCGCCATCGCGTTCGAGCGGCTGGGCGACGGGCCGCCGGTCGTCGTGGTCGGCGGCGCCCTGTGCGACCAGACGTCCACCCGGCCGACGGCCGAGGCGCTCGCGTGGCACTTCACCGTCCTCAACTACGACCGCCGAGGGCGAGGGAACAGCGAGGACACCGCGCCGTACGCCGTCGAGCGCGAGATCGAGGACATCGCCGCACTGATCGCCGAGGCGGGCGGCGCGGCGGCGGTGTACGGCCACTCGTCAGGCGCGGGGCTGGCATTGCGGGCGGCGGCGCACGGCCTGCCCGTCACCCGCCTGGTGCTGCACGAGCCGCCCTACAACCCCGACGACGACGTGCTGCGGCGCGAGGCCCGCCGATGGGCCGAGACGATCACGGCCCTGCTGGCGGCGGGCCGCCGCAGCGACGCGGTGGAGTCGTTCATGAAACTTACCGGGGTGCCGCCCGAGGAGGTCCGCCAGATGCGCGGCGAGCCCTGGTGGCCCGCCATGGAGGCGAGAGCCCACACCTTGCGGTACGACTCAGAGGTCATGGGCGACGCCCAGGGCGGCACGCTACCGCCGGAGCTACCCGGCGCGGTGCCCGTCCCCACCCTGGTGCTGACCGGCGGCGAAAGCCCGGCCTGGATGATCGACACCAACCGCCGGCTGGCCGAGGCCCTGCCGCGCGGCCGCCACCAAGTGCTGCCAGGCGAGGAGCACGTGGTGCCACCGGAGGTGCTCACCCCCGTCCTCGTCGAGTTCCTCGCGGACCGGTGACCGGCGATGTCACAAAGGAAGGGCGGCGGCGTCGTGCCGGAAGACCATGATGAGCAAGGTGGTGATCAACGTGGCGATGAGCAGCCAGCTCACCAGAATGATCACCGTGGAGCGCCCCATCCGCCGGCGGGCCCGCGGGCTGCGCTTACGCCGCACGGCACTGCTCTCACGGCATGCTCGCTCGTTGAAGGACTCCAGCCGTGCCGCCAGTCGCGGATCGTCATCGCTGAGGTACCGCTCGATCTGTGCGAGCATCCGTTCCTCGTCCTGCGACCAAGGCATGCTGCGCCTCCCGGCAACGCAAGGTATGTGCCGAGCTTTGTGCCCACCATGAAGATCTTTAGCCTTTCCCGGAGATTCTTTTTACCCCCCGATCGCCCCCCACCCGCCCCCTCC
>NZ_JBDPMD010000032.1:0-102939 GCF_039871875.1 Sphaerisporangium sp. B11E5
CCCCATCGCCCCGCCCCTCGCTGGACACGCTCCCCTCAACCTCCGCCACCACCCCCTCCACGCCGCCGAGAGGCAGGCCACCAGCCACACAACCCCAGGACCCGGCCGCGTACCGCCGCGCGAGGCGGGGTCAGCCCGCGAGCAGATCGGCCACCACGGGAAGGTGGTCGGTGGCCGCGGCGAGGTCCGCGGCCGCGGTGTCCACGCCGCCGCAGGAGCGCACGCGCAGCGCGGGGGCCGCGAACACCGCGTCGATGCGCCGCCCCGGGCGGCGGGCGGTGAAGGTGAGGCCGTCGCCGCGCGGCGCCAGCGGGTAACAGTCGGCGAGGCGGCGGGTGAGGTACCGCCACACCGGGCCGCCCGGCGGCTCGTTGACGTCGCCCGCGAGCACCAGCGGCGCCGCGAACCGCTCCGCGGCCCGCCCGGCCAGGGACATGATCTCGGCGGCATGGCACAGCCGGGCCGGCGCGGACAGGTCAAGGTGGACCGACGCGACGGTGAGCCGCACGCCGCCCCGCTCGACCACCGCCAGGGCGACCCCGCGGCGCTCCAGCCCGGCGAACCCCCGCAGCAGGTGCCCCCCGGCGTGCAGCACCCGGACGTCCGGCGCGGCCAGCACCGCGACCCCGCCGGCCCGCAACCCGCTCACCACCCGCAGCCCCGCCCCACCGGCCAGGCGGGCACGCTTGCGCCGCCAGCCGAGCAGACGCGGAGCCTCCTGCACGCACAGCACGTCGGGCGCCATGGCCCGGATGACCCGCGTCAGCGCGGCGTTGTCGTCGTACATGGACCGCACGTTGTACGTGCCGACCCTGATCACCATCGCGCCACACCCCCTCGCAAGGACCTCACGTCCCGCGGCGCCCCCTCGGACGGAGATCGACGGGACGCGCGGCCCGACCACCGGCGCCACTCCCCGCCCGCGCACCCGACCTGATCACCATCGCGGCGCCGCCCGGGTGCCGGACCGTCAGGGGTGCCTGGCGAGGTCGGCCGCGCCCACCAGGCCGGCGGCGGGGCCGAGCTCGGCGGGGCGGATGTCGGCGTGCGGGCGGTGCTCGGCGGCGGTGAGGGCCCGCAGGAACGCGGCGCGGGCGTGGTCGATCCACAGGTCGGCGGCGCGGGACACGCCGCCGCCGAGGATGAAGCACCCGGGGTCGAGCACGGCCGCCATGTCGGCCATGCCCTGGCCGAGCCACTCGGCCATCGTGGTGAACGCGGTGAGGGCGCACTCGTCGCCCTCGTGCGCGGCCTGCGTGATGTGCTCGCCCTCGATGTCGGACACCGAGCCGCCCGCGAGGCGCAGCATGAGCGCCGCCCGGCCGGGGTCGGCGGCGGCCATGGTGCGGGCCTCGTGCACGAGCGCGTTGCCGCTGGCGTACTGCTCCCAGCAGCCGAGGTTCCCGCACCCGCACAGCCGCCCGCCGGGCAGCACCTGCATGTGGCCGAGCTCGGCCCCCATGCCCCAGCGGCCGCGGTACAGCACGCCGCCGAGCACGATGCCGCCGCCGATGCCGGTGCCGACGGTCACGCAGACCACGTGGCTCTCGCCGCGCCCGGCGCCGAAGCGGTACTCGCCCCAGGCCATGGCGTTGGCGTCGTTCTCCACGACCACCGGCAGGTTGACCCGCTCGGAGACCTTCTTCTGCAGCGGCTCCTCACGCCAGGCGAGGTTGGGGGCGAACCTGACGATCGATCGGGTCTCGTCCACGAATCCCGCGGCACCGAGGCCCACGGCCTCGACGTCGTGCCGGGCGGCGAGCTCGAGCACCGCCTCGGAGATCGTGTCGGCGACCTGGTCGGGGCTGTCCGCCGGGGTGGGCCGCAGGAGGTTCTCCACTATGTGGCCCGCCTCGTCCACGACACCCACGGCGATCTTCGTGCCTCCGACGTCAACGCCGATCGTCAGCGCCATCTCTCATCCCTTCTCCCCGAGCCGCCGGCCTTCAGCCGAGGTCGATGTGCTGGACCCGGGTGCCCGTGTCGCCGGAGGACCTCGGCGCCGGCGGACGCGACACCGCCTCGACCGCCTGGCGGACGGCGGCGAACAGCTCCCCGCCCGCGGCGATCAGATGGTCGGTGACGTCCGCCCCCGCGTCGCGCCGGGCCGCCTTCAGGCGGCACACGGGGCAGGCGCGGCAGATGTACTCCTCGTCGTGGCGCTCGGCCACGGCGTCGCTCCACACGTCCCCGCCGCCGGACCGGCCGAATCCCTGCCCGAGGCTGTGGCCGAGGCCGGCCACGCCGCCCTGGACCACCCCCTTGCCGATCTCGCGGCCGATGCGCCGCTGGATCGAGCCGAGGAACCGGCGCGCCTCGTCGACGGCGCCGGCCAGGGGATCGTTCTCCTCCGGTGCCGGGGGACGGCGCACGCGGTTCTCCGGCCGCCGGGCGCCGGCCGGGCGGTTCTCCGGCCTCCGAACGCCCGCCGGGCGGGCTTCGCCGCCGCCGTCGTGGGTCTCGTGGATGTGACTGTCGTCATGCTTCTCGGTCATGGGCCCCTCCTGCCTGGAACCGTACCCGGAGGCGGCCGTCGCGGAGCGCCGCGTCGTGCACCGATCGGCGGGCGAGTGCGGCGGGCAGAGCCAGGACGCGGCGGTAGGACCCGGCGGTGACGATCAGCTCGTCACCCTTCCTGGCGAGATCCACGTCCTGTTTGTCCGCCAGCGGCAGGGCGAGGGACAGCTCGTGCGTGTCGTCCTCGGCGGTGATGGACAGCGGGGGCTCGCCGGTGGGCGGCGCGAACGGGTCGGCCGCGCCGTACAGCTCCTCGCCGAGCGCGGCGAGTGCCGTGGCGCCGACCGGCTCGGCGGGCAGGTACGGCACGGTGTGCACCGGCAGCGGGGCGAACGACTCGCGCACGGACGCGAGGTGGCGGGCCTGGGCCTCCACCCAGCCGCGCCGCCACTCGTCCGAGCCGCCCTCGGGGAACACCCGGTTGGCGATCACGCCGTCCACGCGGTAGCCGTACAGGCTGAGCGAGGTGTAGGTGCGGCGGGCCTCGGCCACCACGACCGCCTCGGGGGTGAGCACGAGCCGTACCGAGGCGTGCGGGCCCGCGAGCAGCTCACGCACCCCCATCAAGCCGGTGTGCATGCGCTCCGCCGCGCTCATCACGCCGTCCTCGGGCACGCTGACGCGGGCCACGTGGCGGATCACCGGGGCGAGCGCCCGCATCAGGCGGCGGGCGGAGGGCAGCAGGCGGTTGACGTGCCAGTCGAGGGCCTCGGGCAGCGCGAGCAGGCGCAGCGTCTCGGCGGTGGGGGCACAGTCGATCACCACGACGTCCCACCGGCCGGTGTCCACCTGGTCGCGCAGCTCCAGCAGCGCGATGACCTCCTCGGCGCCCGGCAGGACCGTCAGCTCCTCGGCGGTGACCGAGTCGAGGCCGAGCTCGGCGAGCACGCCCTCGGCGTACCGCTGGAGCTCGCCCCAGTGGCGCTCCAGGGCGCGCTGGGTGTCGACCTGCTGGAGGAACAGCCCCGGTGCGGCCTGGCTGGGCTCGGGCGTGCCGGGCACGCCGAGGGCGTCGGCCAGGGAGTGGGCGGTGTCGGTGGAGACCACGAGGGTCTTGAGGCCACGGCGGGCGGCGAGCGTCGCGGTCGCGGCGGCGACGGTCGTCTTGCCCACTCCCCCCTTGCCCGTGAAGAGCAGGACCCGCGGGCTCGCGCTCATCGGCCCTCGACGCGCTTCTTGAGTCCCTTGAGCGCGGTGTCCACGATGACCTTCTCGGCCTTGCGCTTGATCATGCCGATCATCGGGACCTTGAGGTCCACCGCCAGCTCGTAGGTGACCTTCGTGCCGTCGCCCTCGGGGACCAGCCGGTAGCTGCCAGTGAGGCCGGAGACCATGGAGCCGGCCTCGACGATGCGCCAGTCGACGGCCTCGTCGCCGGTCCAGCGGTAGCCGAGGGTGTACTGGTCGCTGATCACTCCGGCGTCCAGCACGAAACGGACCGTCTCCGGCCGTCCGTCGGCACCCGTGGTCAGCACCTGCGCGGACTTCACCTGCCCCGCCCATTCGGGGTAGGAGGCGAAGTCGGCGATCACCTCGGTGACGCTCGACGGGCCGGCGGCGATCGTGATGCTCGACGTGGTGCGCTCAGCCATGGGCTTACCGTACTCGTTCGCGGTCACCGCATGAACGCCGGAGGTCCGATCTTCGCAAAGGTCGTGCCCGCAGGTGTTCTGACGTCACAGATCGAGGGCGAAGGGGCGTCCCCGGCCGCGGAAATGGCCCACGTTGACGCATTCGGTGCGGCCGATCCTGGTGCGGGCGGCGAGGGGCTGGTGGACGTGGCCGAACAGGGCGTAGCGCGGCTGGGTGCGGCGGATGGCCTCCAGGGTGGCCTCGCTGCCCCGCTCGAACCGGCGGGCCACCACGTCGTACAGCAGGCCGGGCACGGCGGGCGGGATGTGGCAGCACAACACGTCCACCGCGCCGACCGCCTCGACCTTGCGGGCGTACTCCTCGTCGTCGACCTCGTTCGGCGTGCGGTAGCGGGTGCGCAGGCCGCCGCCGACGAAGCCGAACGTCAGGCCGCCGATCTCGGCGGTCTGGCCGTCCAGCACATGGTGACCGTCGCGGGTGAACTCCGGCCACAGCGCCGGCAGGTCGACGTTGCCGTAGGTGAGGTAGGTGGGGGTGGGCATGGCGGCGAAGATGCGGGCGTACTGCTCGCGGACCATGCGCTCGATGTGCTCGCGCGGCTCGCCGCCGATGGCGGCCCACAACGTCGCGGACAGCTCCCTGGCCTCCTCGAACCGGCCCTGCGTGCGCAGGCCGATGAAGCGGGTGGCCTCCTCGGCGCCGAACAGCTCGCCGAAGATGCCCTGGGAGTGGTCGTCGTAGTCCACGAAGAGCAGCAGGTCGCCGAGGCAGATGAGGGCGTCGGCCCCGTCGCCGGCACGGGCGAGGGCGTCCGCGCGGCCGTGGACGTCGCTGACGACATGGACCCGCATGCCGGTCATCGTATTACCCGGCGCCGGCCCCGCCTGCTGACCCGGCGTGCCCTCCTCCGTCACCCGGCTCGGCGTTCCGCACGTCCGGGGGCGGTCTCAACGTCGACGTCTGGGGGTAGATGACCCTGATAGCGTGGTTTTTCGGTTGGATAAAGGCTCGGTGACGGGTCTACCGGCACGTAACTTAACGCGATAGCGTCCGGGAAACCCGCCGAAGGACGGCCTTCGTGCGCATCCGGAGGAGTGAGCGTGCGCGAGTACAGCGTTCCCATGCTGGTGGACGTACCGGCATCCGCCAACTGCGCCGACGTGGTGTTCGAGCGCGGCGAGCAGAGCCCCGGCTCGGTGGTGATCAAGCGGCAGACCGGTGACGGCTGGGCCGCGGTCACGGCCGCCGAGTTCCGCGACCAGGTCGCGGCGGTCGCGCGGGGGCTGATCGCCTCCGGTGTCCAGCCCGGCGACCGCGTCGCGCTGATGTCCCGCACCCGCTACGAGTGGACGGTCGCCGACTACGCCATCTGGGCGGCGGGCGCCGTCGGCGTGCCGGTGTACGAGACCTCCTCGGCCGAGCAGGTCGCCTGGATCGTCTCCGACAGCGGCGCCACGGCCGTGATCGTCGAGACCGAGGCGCACGAGGCGACCCTCGGCACCGCCCTCGCCGGCATCGGCGAGAAGCCCGCGGTGTGGTGCCTCGACCGGGGCGCGCTCAGCGAGCTGAGCGCCCACGGAGCCGACGTGCCCGAGGAGACCCTCAAGGAACGGCGGACGGTCCGCGGGGGGCGCGACCTCGCCACCATCATCTACACCTCCGGCACCACCGGCCGCCCCAAGGGCTGCTGCCTGAGCCACGACAACCTGCTGTTCACGGCGCGCAACGTCATCGCGGGGCCGCTGGAGACGCTGTTCGAGGTGAAGGACCCCGCGGCGCTGCTGTTCCTGCCGCTGGCGCACAGCTTCGCCCGGCTCATCGAGATCGTGCTGGTCGAGGCCGGTGCCGTGCTGGCCCACACACCCAACATGAAGAACGTGGCGCCCGACCTTCAGTCGTTCCGTCCCACGTTCCTGCTCGGCGTGCCGCGCGTGTTCGAGAAGGTCTACAACGGCGCCGAGCAGCGGGCCGCGGCCGGGGGCGGCGCCAAGAGCCGCATCTTCCACGCCGCCGTGGACGCGGCGACCACGTGGAGCCGCGCGGAGGCCGGCGGCGGCGCCGGGCTCGGCCTGCGCCTGCGGCGGGCCCTGTTCGACCGGCTCGTGTACGCCAAGCTGCGGGCCGCCACCGGCGGGCGGCTCAGCCACGCCGTGTCCGGCGGCTCGGCGCTCGGCGAGCGGCTCGGCCACTTCTTCCGCGGTTCCGGCATCGAGGTCTTCGAGGGCTGGGGCCTCACCGAGACCTCCGCGCCCTCGACCGTCAACATCCCCGGCGCCAACAAGATCGGCACCGTGGGCAAGCCCCTGCCCGGCGTGACCGTCGCGGTCGCCGAGGACGGCGAGATCCTCGTCAAGGGCCGCCACGTCTTCGAGAGCTACTGGAACAACCCCGCCGCCACCGCCGAGGCCATCGACCCCGACGGCTGGTTCCACACCGGCGACGTCGGCACCATCGACGAGGACGGCTACCTGCGCATCACCGGCCGCAAGAAGGAGATCATCGTCACCGCCGGCGGCAAGAACGTCGCCCCCGGCCCCCTCGAGGACCGCATCCGCGCCCACCCCCTGGTCAGCCAGGCCATGGTCATCGGCGACGACCGCCCCTTCGTCGCCGCCCTGATCACCTTGGACCCCGAAGCCCTGGACCAGTGGAAAGAGGCCAACGACCGCCGGAACGCCACCCTGGCCGAGCTGCGCACCGACCCCGCGATCGTGGAGGCCGTCCAGTCCGCCGTGGACGACTCCAACAAGCAGGTCTCCAAGGCCGAAGAGATCAAGAAGTTCGTCATCCTCGACACCGACTTCACCGAGGAGAGCGGCCACCTCACCCCGTCCCTGAAGGTCAAGCGCAACCTCGTCGTCCGCGACTTCGCCAAGGACATCGACGCGCTGTACGGCTGACCGGCCGCTCACCCGGGCAGGCCCCAGGCCCGCCTCACCTCGTCCAGGCTGCGGGCCGCGCGCTCGTCGGCGACGCCGAGGTCCCTGCGGATCCCGGCGAGGATGTCGAAGGAGCCGGGGAAACCCGGCTCCGCGGCCTTGAGGACGTCGTCCTTGGTCAGTGCCGCGGTGAAGACCTCCTCCACGGTGCCGAGGAACGCGCGGCGCACACTGGCCAGGGGCTCGTGGTCGTCCACCAGGCGTGCCGACTCGCGGGTGACGAGCGCGGCGGCGACCTCCCCCAGGGAGGCGGGACGGCCGGGCAGCGCCGCGGCGGCGCGGGCGGTGCGCAGCAGGTCTCTCGGCATGCCGCCGGACAGGCAGTGGAACAGGGCGGTGAAGGGCACCGGGAGTCCCACGGCGCGGGTGTCGAGGAGGCGGATGGCGGTGGCGAGGTCCAGGGGCTCGACGCGGATGATCTCGTCGATGGCGCTGTCGAAGACGTCCCTGCGGCCGACGGGCGCGAGGTCGGCCTCGCGCAGCGCCTCGTCGGAGACCGACAGCAGGAACAGGCAGCCGGGGACGTCGAAGACGACCTTCAGCTCGTTGAGCAGGTCGCGGGCGCGGGCGGCGGGCTCGATGCGGTCGAGCTCGTCGATGCCGACGACCAGGCCGCGGGGTTTCCCGCCCTTCGTGGTGAGCTCGGTCGCGGTCACCGCGAGGAAGCCCTTCAGCGCGTCCACGATCTCCAGGTAGGTGAGTGGCTGGCGGGCGTGGCTGACGCCGCGCTTGGCCGACAGGCCGAGCCATCCCCCACCGGCGCTCACCCCCGCCTCGTCCGTCCGGGTCTGCAGGTACTCGATCCACCGCAGGTGCGCGGCGGCCTGGGCGGCGGCGTCCATCCCGGCCGCGGTCACCTGCCGGCAGAGCCGCGCGAACAGCCCCAGCATGAACTCGCGCCGCTCGTAGACCACCGGCGCCGCCATGACGACCCCCATGCGGTCACCGCCGTCCAGGCAGAAAGCGTGCAGCAGGTCGGTCTTGCCCACGCCGCGCGGCCCCGACAGCGCGATGCTGCCGCCGTCCATGCCGTTGGCCACGGCCACCAGTGTCTCCTCGGCCCTGGTCGGCACGTGGAAGCCCAGCCCGCGCACCTGGCGCAGGCCGGGCGCCTCGGCGAGCTCCAGCGTCATGGCGTACCGGCGTGCGACGTGCGCCCCGATCTCCGCCCGCAGGAAGCCCCGCAGCGCCTCGGCCACCGCGTCACGCCAGGCCACGCGTAACCGCCCGGCCTCGGCGCGGTCCGCCTCCGGCGGTCTGACGCGTATCCCTTGACCGTCGGCCACCTTGAGGATGAGGAGGTACGGCACGACGAACAGAGCACCCGCCGCGAGCCCTACCACGGCGCCCCAGCCGTACGGAGTGTTCGCCCCCAGAGGACGGCCGTGCGCGTACTGCCAGACGAGCGCCCCCGAGGTCGTGGCACCGGCGGTGACGAAGATGGCCATGATCAGCACCGCGACGAAAGCGGTGGTCCAGGAGCGGCGCGCCCTAGCGACCTCATCCCCCGCGCGCAGGGACCGCGACAGCCGGTAGAGCTTGGCGGCCAGGGTGGCGAACAGCGCGGACGCCAGGACCGATCCCACCAGCAGGGCGAAGCTGTCGAACAGGACGGCGCCGGGCGACAGCGCGCGGCGCTCGGTCAGGGCCGTCGCGTGCTCCCGGGTCCACCCCGCCACCGTGAACGCCGCCAACGCGATCACGGTGGCGAGCGCCACGCCGCCCCAGATCACCGCGCGTGCCCTGCGCGACGAGCCCCATGAAGGCCGCCGCACGCGGCCGGCGGCTTCCCGGGTACTGCTCCTCGGCGGCCCGCGCGCGGCCGAGCAGGGTGTCCTGCTGCGTGAGAGCCGCGGCACGCAGGTCACGGGCCGCCGGGGCGTGATCCCGGGCCATGGCCACGGTGAGCTCCGGCTCGCCGAGTACCTGGTCCACGAGCCCGGCGAACTGCTTGTCCCGCTCGACGCCGTCCATCGCACACCTTTCCCGCCGCCGTCCCCGGGTTCAGGATGACGCGAACCGCCTCCGGTGTCCCGGGTGTGCGCGAGTCGTGACGCGGGGGCCGTCTGGTAGGACTGCGGTATGGAGGGCGACGAGGGCCGGTCACGGGCGGAGACGCGGGAGTTCTTCGGGGCGCGGGCGGCGGGGTGGGACGAGAAGTTCGCCGATGACGGGCCGGCCTTCGCGGCGGCCGTCGCGGAGCTCGGGCTGGCGCCGGGCGGTACGGCGCTGGACGCGGGCTGCGGGACCGGGCGGGCGTTCGCGCCGTTGCGGGCGGCGGTGGGGCACGCGGGGCGGGTCGTCGGGGTGGACGTCACGCCGGAGATGGCGCGGGTCGCGCTCGGCCGGCGGGAGCTCGGGGGTGTGGTGCTGGGTGAGGTGGAGCGGTTGCCGCTGAGGGACGCGGTGGCCGACGGGGTGCTGGCGAGCGGCCTGATATCGCATCTTCCTCACCCACGGGCGGCACTGTCGGAGCTGGCGCGGGTCACCGTGCCCGGGGGCCGGCTCGCCCTGTTCTCCCCGGTGGGACGTGCGGTCCTGGCGGCACGGCGCGGCCGGGTGCTCAGTGCCTCGGACGTGCGGGAGCGGGCGAATCTGGAGCCGTTGCTGCGGGAGTCGGGGTGGGGGCTATCCCTGTTCCACGACGGGGACGATCGGTATCTCGCCGTCGCCGTGCGGCAGGGGTGAGGCCGGTCAGAGGAGTGTCGTGCCGGCGGCGGTCGGCTCGGGTGGGGTGTCGGGGGTCAGGAGGGTGGCGAAACGGGCGGCGACCTCGGTCCACTGCCATTCGCGGGTGATCCAGGCCCTGCCGTGCCGGCCCATGGCGCGGGCGCGGGCGGGGTCGGCCAGGAGGGAGATCAGGGCGTCGGCGACCTCGGCGGGGGCGGTGCCGTCCACGACGAGGCCCGTCTCGCCGTGCCGGACGGCGTCGGGCGCGCCGCCGGACGCGCCGGCCACCACGGGGAGGGCGGTGGCCGAGGCCTCCAGGTAGACGATGCCGAGGCCTTCGACGTCCAGGCCGCCGAACCGCGTGCGGCAGGGCATGGCGAAGACGTCGCCGACGTCGTAGTAGGCGGGAAGGCTGGACCAGGGGACGGGCCCGGTGACGATCACGGACCCGGACAGCGAGCGTGCGGCGGCAGACCGCTCCAGGGCCCGCCGGTAGGGTCCGCCGCCGACCAGGAGCAGCACGGCCTCCGGCACCGCGCGCAGCACGCGGGGCCAGCAGCGGACCAGGGTGTCCTGCCCCTTGCGCGGGACCAGCCGGGACACGCAGACGACCACCGGCCGGTCCCCGATGCCGAGGGACAGCCGGATCTCCGCGCCGCCCGCACCCGGCCGGAACACCGTGGTGTCCACCCCCGGCGCCAGCCGCACCAGCCGGTCCGGCGGCACGACCCGGGCGAGACGCTCCCGGGTGTAGTCCCCGAGATAGGTCACCGCGTCGGCGTGGGCCGCGATCCTGCCCAGCAGCGCCCGCGCCGGAGCCACCCCCGCCCAGGCCGCCTCGTGCCCGTGCGTGAGCATCACCACCCGCCGCGCCCCCGCCGCCCGCAACCCCGGCGCGAGCAGCCCGAGCGGCGCCGCGGCCCCGAACACCACCGTCTCGCACTTGTACCGCCGCACCAGCTCCCCCGCCCGCCGCGCCACCCCCGGCACCGGCAACATCAGCGACGTAGGGTGCCGCACCACCGGATACGCCTGCCGCCCGTCGAACTCCTCACACCCCGCCCACCGCGGCGCGTACACCACCACCGCCCCCGGCGGCAGCCGCGAGGCGAGAGCATGCACGAACGCCTGGATCCCCCCCGGCCGAGGCGGAAAGTCATTGGTCACGACAAGCGTCCTGACACCCTCCCGCCCGCTCACGAGACGCCCGTGCGCACCACGAGAACCCCAAACGCAAGGCAGGCCACCAAACCCCCACACACCGGGCGGACCCGGAAGACTCCACACGCAGCACCCGTCCCACGACCTCGACGAACACGGCGAGCCACCGAAGCCCCGCGTACAAGACCGGCCACGAAACCCCCGCACACCGGGCGGACCCGGAAGACTCCACACGCAGCGCCCGTCCCGCGACCTCGACGAACACGGCGAGCCACCGAAGCCCTGCGTACAAGACCGGCCACGAAACCCCCGCACACCGGGCGGACCCGGAAGACTCCACACGCAGCGCCCGTCCCGCGACCTCGACGAACACGGCGAGCCACCGAAGCCCTGCGCACAAGACCGGCCACGAATCCTCCGCACACCGGGCGGGACCGCAGGGCTCCACACGCAAGCCGCGTCCCAAGACCTTCAGGAGCACGGCGAGTCAGCGAATGCCCGCGCGCAGGGTGGGTCACCATGCCTCCGCGCGCAGGGCGGGTCACGAGAGCTCCGCGCGCAGGTAGGCACGCCAGGCGGTCACGAACGAGGCATGGGTCAGGCCGAGTGTGCTCGCGAGGGCCGCGTCCACTCCGTCGCGGCCGGCGGCGCGGTAGAGGGCGAGCAGGCGGGGCTCGCCGTAGCGGCGGGCGACGTACCGGCAGGCGAGCCACGCCTCCTCGTACGCCCGTGCCGCTCGCCCGTCCGGCCGCGTGGCGGTGAAGTCCTCCGGTGCGGGGAGCGAGGTGGGGAGGCGGCCGGCGCGGATCTCGGCGGCGAGTTCGGCCGCGGCGGCGCGGACGGGGATGTCGGCGTTCAGGTATCCGGCGTAGTCGGCGAAGCCCTCGATCAGCCACTTCGGGGTGCGGCCGTCCGTGGCCGCCCTCATGGGGATGTGGGTGAGCTCGTGGGCGAGCACGACGTCCCGCCCCGCGTCCGTGAGGAGCGCGAACGAGCGGGGCTCCACGATGATCCGGTCGGTGCCCGCGAGCGCCGCCATGCCCCCGACCGCGGCGGGCGCCGCCAGCTCGGCCGCCTGCGCCGTGGTGGCGGGCACGAGGATCACCACTGCCCCATCACCGGACCCGGCAACCGCCCCACCACCAGAAGCGCCGGCCGCCGCACCACCAGAGGTACCGTCTGCCCAACCACCCACCACACCACCAGAGGTACCGCCTGTCCCACCACCCGCTTCGCCATCAGAGGTACCGTCTGCCCCACCACCCGTCGCACCACCAGAGGTACCGGCTGCCCCACCAGCCGCTTCGCCATCCGAGGTACCGCCTGCCCCACCAGGAGACGTATCGTCCGCTCCGCCACCCGCCGCGCCGTCTGACGCGCTACCCGCGCTACCACCTGTCCCGCGGTCTGACGCGCCGGTCGATGTGCCGCCCGGCGCTGCGCCCAGTTCACCACCCGGCCCTGCGGCCGGTCCGATGACCCGCCGTACCGTCGCCGCGGCCCGGTCGGCGCGGCGCGCGATGTCCTCGAGGCCCAGCCTGGTGCCCGTGGCGCCCACGACGACCACCTCCCGTCCCCGGACCACCCGCGCTCCGCGCCACAGCCAGGGGCGCTCCGCGAGTACCGCCTCCACGCCGGATGGCCGCGCGAATCCCTTGGGCGGTACGGCGGCACGCTCCCCGTGCGACCCCGGTGGTCCCGTCAGCGCGGCCAGGAGCCCGGCCCCCACGGCCCAGAGCCACACGACGCGCATGGTGGCAATCTACCGCCTGCCCTAGTCCGGCCAGGGCCCGCACGCCGAGCACCCCGCGCGGCGAGGCCCCCTACGTCGAGGCCTCCTACGCCGAGGCTCCGGACACGAGGGCCCGTACACCGAGGGCCCGTACACCAAGGGCCCGTACGCCGTGGGCCTGTAGTACGCCGAGGGCCCCGGCCACGTGGGGGTGGCCGGGGCCCTGCGGGGTCAGGGGAAGGTCCCTGAAGGGTGTGTCCAAGGGGGCTGGCGGGGTTCGTCCTGGAGCACGGCCCGGTGTGTCACGTCCGGGATCCCGGCGGGGGTGTCCCGGGGTGTGCTGGTGTGGGACGTCCGGGGCTCTTGGTCAGATGCCCGGGCGGACGGCGCCCACGAAGCTCGCCTTGCGGTACTTGGTGAGCTTGTTGATCTGCACCCGGGTGCCGCTACGGGGCGAGTGGATCATCTTGCCGTGGCCCACGTACATGCCGACGTGGCCGAGGCCGGAGAAGAACATCAGGTCGCCGGGCTTGAGGTTCTTCCAGGAGACCTTCTTCTTGACGGCACGGTACTGGCTGCCCGTGATGCGGGGCAGCTTCACGCCGGCCTTACGCCACGAGTACATCACCAGGCCGGAGCAGTCGAACGCGTTCGGGCCGCTGGCGCCCCAACGGTAGGGGTCGCCGACCTGCTTCTTGGCCACGGACACGGCCTTCGCGGCCTTGATCCGCTGCCGCGCCGCCTTGCTGAGCTTGGTGCTCTTGGCGGCGGTGCTCTTGGCGGCGGCCGGCGTGGCGCTCTGCGGCGCCTCGGGGGGCGCCGCCACCGTGATGGGGGGCGTGATGACCTGCTCTGCGCCGGGAATCGTGTCGGCTCCGGCGGCCGCCGGGATCGCCACCGCGCCGGCCGAGGCCGAGACGGTGAGGACGACACCCCCGAGGGAGAGACGAGCGAAGCGCGACAGACGGGGGCTAGGGGTGGTGCTGGACAGGATCGCTCCTAGGTTCTTCCACTTACGCCTACCGGGTTAGCTGACGGATTCGGGCTTGGAAGTCGCCCTACAGCGGCATAAACCGCTGATTCACCCCTGACCCCAATCAACAGGGTCTTTTGGGTCCCCGGTTCCGTGCTCCTGGCCGCACGGATTCGGCTGGTCACCGGCTTGCGCCATTAATGGCGGGACATACGAAGCCGATGACCACTGGATGTTTTGGTGGGTACCGGCCGTCGGGACGGCCGGGCTTTCTCGCGACGGCATGGCGTGCTCGCCGCGGCCCAGAAGCTACACAGAACGCCAAGAACTGGCAAAGCCTCGGTGTTATCTCTAGATCATAACGAGTGATCACAAAACGGAAAACGCCTGGTTAACTCATGCATCTACCTTCAAATGTGATTCGCCTCACATGTCACTCAACACGCCACTCGCCGAGTCACATGCGTCACATGAGTCACGGGGGTTAACGATCTTGGAGCGCCGGCACCGCGCGGCGGGAGCCCGCGGCGGCACACGAGTCAGGCCCCAGCGACGGATACAGGCGCACGAGAACGTTCCAGCCGCGAAAAGCGCCGGAAATCACACCGAGAACCACGAAGAGCCGGGAAAACCTCAGGGCCGCACGGCGGCGAATATGCCTCGGTAAGAAGACAGCGGGACGACCTTCACCACGTCGCCGGTGCGGGGTGCGTGGACCATCTGGCCGTTGCCGGCGTACATGCCGACGTGGCCGAGGCCGGAGGAGAACAGCAGGTCGCCGGGCTCCAGCGCGTTCAGGGAGACGCGGCGGGAGGCACCCCAGGAGTACTGGGCGGCGGCGGTGCGCGGCAGGCTGACGCCGGCGGCGGCCCAGGACTTCTGGGTGAGGCCGGAGCAGTCCCAGGAGCCGGGGCCGGAGCCACCGTAGCGGTACGGCTTGCCGATCTGGGCGTAGGCGAACTGGAGCGCGGTGCGGGCGTTGCCGGAGGCGGGGCCGGTGTACTTGACGCCGGCGCTGTTGGGGTTGCCCGCGTTGAAGGCGTTCAGGCGGCGCAGGAGCCGCTCCTGCTCGCCGACGAGCTTCTCGACCTCCTTCTTCTGGTCGCGCAGGTCCTCGAACAGCTTGAGCGCCTTGTCGTAGGCGCCCTTGGCCTTGTCCCGCTCCCCCTTGAGGGAGCTCATCGCCGTCTCGTACTCCGTGAGGGTGCGCGAGCGCCGCGCCGACATCTGGTCGATCGAGGCGAGGCCCGCCAGCAGCGCCTCGGGGTCGCCGGTGGTGACCAGGTGCGGCCAGGAGAGCATGTCGCCGGACTGGTAGCTGCTCACCGCGACCGACACCAGGCCCGCACGCAGCTCGTCGGCCCGCGAGATCTTCTCCTTGAAGCGGCCGTTGACGGCGTTGTACTCCTTGCGGGCCGCCTTGTACTTCTCGTTCGCGTCGTTGTACTTGTCGACGACCTTGTCGGCCTTGGCGTCCAGCTTGGCGAGCCGCGCCTTGGCCTGGGCGACGGTGGGCCTCGGCTCGGCCACCGCCCCGGCCGCCTGGGTCACCAGCACCGCGGCGACGAGAACTCCGGTCACCGGTACGCGTCCGAGCTTCCGGACACCACGCGCGGTCACGGGGACCCCAGCCTCCTCAAGTGCGACAACTGTGACACCTGGGCCGTGATCCTACAGAAACGGTAAGGTCCCCGACAGCTTTCGGACTGAAATGTTTTAGCCGGGCAACCCCAGTTCACGCCCGTATCAGGGATTAAGGGTCGCCCCAGGAGCACCACGGGGCCGCGCCGGCGTCGCCACCACTGTCAGAGCTTGAGTCAAGGCCGCAGTCAGGACCGGGTCATGCCCGGCCCCGGCGCCGTGTCAGGCCCGGCCGAGACGGCGCAGCAGCAGGACCGCGGGGACCGGGCGGGCACCCATGCGGCGCACCGAGTCGGCCACCTCGCGGTCGGTGGACACCACCGCGACGGCGCGGCCCGGCGGCTCGGCACGGACGAGCTGGCGGATCAGGTCGTCGGCGATCTCGCCAGGCTCGCTGAACAGCACCCGCACCCCGCGCGGCGCCGACACCTGGACGGGGCCGTTCAGCTCCGCGCCGTCGAACACGCAGGTCACCTCGGCCCGGGTCTGCACCGCGAGGCCGCCGAGACCGCCGAGCAGCCGGGCCCGCTGGTCGACCAGGGTCAGCGCCGGGTAGCCGGTCTTGGTGACGTTGTAGCCGTCCACGATGAGGTGGAGATGCGGGATGGCGAGGAGCTGGTCGAGCAGCGCCGGGTCGTCGTCGGCGAGGGCGCGGGCCGGGACGGCGCGCACCGACGGGCGGGCGGGCGTCACGGCGTCCACCGAGTCGGCAGGCTTGCTGATGGCCACGGGCAGCCCGAGCTCGGCGCGCAGCCCGGCCGCGGCGTCCTGGAGGCTGTCCAGCAGCACGCGCAGGCGGGCGTCCTCGATGCTGCGGCCCTCGCGGGCGGCGCGGCGGCCGGCGAGCAGGCGGCGCTCGGCGTCGGCCAGCCGCTCACGCAGCTTGCGCAGCTCCGACTCGGCGGCCCCGGTGGCGGCGGCGACCGCCGCGCGGGCCTCCTGCGCCTGCGCCTCGGCCTCGGCGGCGCGCTCCTCGGCGCGCTTGCCGCGCTCCCTGGCGTCGTGCAGGCGGCGCCGCAGGTCCGCGACCTCGGTGCGTGAGGTCTTGAGCTGCTCGCGCAGGCGATCGGCCTCCTGCTTGGCCGCGGTCTTCTGCGCCGCGAGCTCCTCGCGCAGCCGCTGGACGGTCTGCTCCTGCGCCGTCTCCTCCGCGACGGCCGCGGCCTGCTCGATGTCGGCGCGGGCCGCCTCGACCAGCCCGGGCCAGCCCGGCGGGCGGGTGAGGTAGGCCGCGGCGGCCACCAGCACCGGCTCGGCGGCCGGCGGCACGTTGCCTTCCTCCAGGCTGGCGACCAGCTCCGGCCACGCCTCGGCGGTCGCCTCGGCGACGATCTCGCGGAACTCCTTGTCGGTCTCCAGTTGCGCGGCGATCGGCGCGCTGCCGAGGCGGGCACGCTTCCTGGGGTCGAACCGGGCGATGCTGCGCAGCGGAGCGGGGATGGCGGGCGGCTGCATGGTGCCGAGCACCTGCGCCGCCAGCTCGACGACATGTAACCGGACCTGCTCGGGCAGCGGGCGAGACAGGCCTTCTCCGGCTGAACTCATCCGACTTCCCCTAGCTGACCGGCCCTTCACAATATGTCTATCCGTCAAGGGTACGGCCGTCGCGTCCATGGTCGGCCCCTATCCGCGCGACCCGCCAGCGGCCCGCCAGGGGACGTTCGCGGGCCCCCGCGCGGCGCCGTCACTCGCACGGCGCGACAGTCCCGCCGCGGAAGGTTGCGATCGCGCCACGAATGGCGGAACGGCGGCCGGGGCGGAGAAACTGTCGGACCGCGATCGTATGGTCATGCTCGTGGAGATCGGGGTTCAAGGCACGCTGGACGAACTCGGCACACCTCTCTCGCAGGTGACGTTCGTCGTCTTCGACCTTGAGACGACCGGCGGCTCGCACGCCGAGCACGCCATCACCGAGATCGGCGCGGTCAAGGTGCGCGGTGGTGAGGTCATCGGCGAGTTCGCCACGCTGGTCGACCCCGGCCGGCCCATCCCGCCGTTCATCACGGTGCTCACCGGCATCACCGACGCCATGGTCGTGGCCGCGCCGCCGATGCGGCAGGTGCTGCCGGCGTTCCTGGAGTTCGCGGCCGGCGCCGTGCTGGTGGCGCACAACGCGCCGTTCGACGTCGGCTTCATCAAGGCGTCCTGCCAGGAGCACGGCTACCCGCCGCCGGTCGCGCCGGTGGTCGACACCGCCGACCTCGCGCGGCGGGTGCTCACCCGCGACGAGGTGCCCAACTGCAAGCTGTCCACCCTGGCGCGGGTGTTCCGCAGCTCCACCGAGCCGTGCCACCGTGCCCTGGCCGACGCCAAGGCCACCGTGGACGTGCTGCACGCGCTGATCGAGCGGGTCGGGTCGTACGGCGTGTCCACGCTGGAGGAGCTGAAGGGCTTCGTGCGGGCCCCCACGCCCGAGCAGAAGCGCAAGCGCCACCTCGCGGCGTCCGTGCCGAGCGCCCCGGGCGTGTACGTCTTCGAGGACGAGCGCGGCGAGGCCCTGTACATCGGCAAGAGCGGCGACCTGCGCACCCGGGTGCGGTCCTACTTCACGGCGGGCGAGACGCGGGCGCGCATCCGCGAGATGATCGGCATCGCCGAGCGGGTGCGGCCCATCGTGTGCGCCACCGCGCTGGAGGCCGAGGTGCGGGAACTGCGGCTCATCGGGGCCGCCAAGCCGCGCTACAACCGGCGGTCGCGGTTCCCCGAGAAGGTCGTGTGGCTCAAGCTGACCGACGAGCCGTACCCGCGGCTGTCCATCGTGCGCGAGGTCAAGGCCGACGCGGGCACCTACCTCGGGCCGTTCACCTCGGCGCGTGGGGCAGAGGACGCGCGGTCGGCGCTGCACGAGGCGGTGCCGCTGCGGCAGTGCACCGAGCGCATCACCACCCGCACGTGGCGGCCGGCGTGCGCGCTGGCCGAGATGGGGCGGTGCGGGGCGCCGTGCGAGGGCCGGCAGACCCCCGACGAGTACCACCGCCACGTCGAGGACGCGCGCGCGGCCATCGAGCGCGACCCCGGCCCGGTGTTCGCGGCGCTGGAGGCCCGCATGCGGCGCCTGTCGGCCGAGCAGCGGTACGAGGAGGCGGCGGTCGACCGCGACCGGCTCGCGGTGTTCGTCCGCGCCGCGGCGCGCATGCAGCGGCTGCGGTCGCTGACCGCCCTCCCCGAGATGGTCGCCGCCGCGCCGGCGTTCGGCGGGGGCTGGGACATCCACGTCGTGCGGCACGGCCGGCTCGCCGCGGCCGGGGTGATGCCGAAGGGCGCGCACCCCACGCCGTTCGTGGAGGCCCTGCTGGCCACCGCGGAGACCGTGCTGCCCGGCCCCGGCCCGCTGCCCGCCGCCGTGGCCGAGGAGAGCGAGTGCATCCTGCGATGGCTGGACTCCCCCGGCGTGCGGCTGGTCCGGGTGGACGGCGTTTACAGCCTGCCCGCCCGGGGAGCCGGACGCCTGAAGGAGCGCATCGACCTGGCGTACCAAGGCCTGGAACCCCGCGGCACCCGCGAGGGAAGGCCCCTGCGCTGACGGCGATAAGGTTCCAGCCGAGCCGTACTCGAAGGAGAGCCACGCAATGGTCACCGCGATCGTGCACATCAAGGCGGAAGTCGACCGCATCCCCGAGGTCGCCGAGAGCATCGCCGACCTCGACGGCGTCAGCGAGGTCTACTCGATCACCGGCGCCCACGACCTGCTCGCCATGGTCCGCGTCTCCGCCTACGAGCAGGTCGCCGAGATCGTCCCCGGCCGCATCAACAAGATCGCCGGCGTGCTGGAGACCGAGACGCATCTCGCCTTCCGCACCTACTCCAAGCACGACCTCGACGCGGCCTTCTCCATCGGCTTCCCCGAGTCCGACTGACCCCGAGCCCGACTGACCCCGAGCCCGGCTGGGCCCCCCGCAGGGGGCGCCGTCAGGACGCCGCGTGGCTGCGGCTGATCTCGATCCAGCGGGTGAGGGTGGCCTTGGCGGCGCCGGAGTCCACGGCTTCGGCGGCGCGGGTGTAGGCGGCGGACATCGCCGCGCCCAGGGAGTCGGGGGCCGCGGGGGTGGGGTCGAGGGCCACGAGGGCGGCGGCGGCGTTGAGGAGCACGGCGTCGCGCACGGGACCCTTCTCCCCGTCGACCAGGGTGTGGACGGCGGCGGCGTTGTAGGTCACGTCACCGCCGCGCAGGGCGTCGGCCGCGGAACGGGGCACGCCGATGTCGCGGGGGTCGAAGGTGGTCTCCACGGCGGTGCCGTCGCGCACGATCCACACGGTGGAGGTGGCGGCGGTGGAGAGCTCGTCCAGGCCGTCGTCACCGCGGAAGACCAGGGCCGACACGCCGCGCTCGGCGAAGACGCCGGCGACGACGGGCAGCATGCGGGCGTCGTAGACGCCGATGGCCTGGGCGGTGGGGCGGGCGGGGTTGGTGAGCGGGCCGAGGAAGTTGAAGACCGTCGGGACGCCGATCTCCTTGCGGGTGGGGCCGGCGAAGCGCAGCGCCGGGTGGTACACGGGGGCGAAGCAGAACGCGATGCCCGCCTCGACCGCGGTGCGCGCGGTCAGCTCCGGCGGGAGGTCCAGCACCACCCCGAGGTGTTCGAGCACGTCCGCCGCGCCGCAGGACGAGGAAGCCGAGCGGTTGCCGTGCTTGACGACCCGCGCCCCGGCCGCGGCCGCGACGATCGCCGCCATCGTGGAGACGTTCACGGTGTGGGCGCGGTCGCCGCCGGTGCCCACCACGTCGACCGTGGGGCCCTCGACCGTCAGCGGCGTGGCGTGCTCCAGCATGCCGCGCGCCAGCCCGGTCACCTCGGCAACGGTCTCGCCCTTGGCGCGCAACGCGACGGCGAACGCCGAGATCTGGGACGGCGTGGCCGTGCCGGACATGATCTGGTCCATCGCCCAGGCGGTCTCGTCCGCGGTGAGGTGCTCGCCGCCGAGAAGGGCCGTGAGCAGCGCGGGCCAGGTGGTGCGCGCGTCCATGGGGGGCTCCGGGTCAGTGAGAGGAGAGGCGGGTGGCCGAACGGCGCCGCAGCAGGCCGGCCACGGCCTCGGCCAGCGCCATCGGGTCGAGCGGCTGCGGCACGACGGCGTCCGCGCGCGACCAGTCGGCCAGCCAGCGGTCGTCACGCCGCGCGATGATCAGGCAGATCGGCGGGCAGTCGTACACCTCGTCCTTGGCCTGGCGGCAGACGCCCATGCCGCCCGCGGGCACGGCCTCGCCGTCCAGCACGGCGACGTCGACGGTGCCGGAGTCCAGGTGCTTGAGCACCGCCGGCTGGGTGGCGCACTCGACGATCTCGACGAGGGGCACGTCGGCGGCGGGACGCCGCCCGATCGCCAGCCGCACCTTCTCACGGGTGCTTGCGTCGTCGCTGTAGACGAGAACCCTCATGCTGCTCACGGTCGCGCTCACTATCGGTCGGTGACGAGGTATGGTCACGAAGGATGCTACCGGTCCCCGCCGACGGAAACCCAGACCGATCACCGTCCGCGAAGATCCAGGCATATGTCCGGTTTGGTGGGCCTGAAGTGCCCGAACCGGGGGGTCGTGCGGCGACCCGGCCATGGAAGCCGCAATAATGCTGCGCGTGGCGACAGCATCCGCAGTAACGACGACGACAGCAGCATCGTCCCGGCGGCCCAACCTGGTCAGCGTGGGGACGATCGTCTGGCTGTCTTCCGAGCTCATGTTCTTCGCGGCGCTGTTCGCGATGTACTTCACGATCCGGTCGGTCACCCTCGGCCATGAGCAGCCCTGGCCGACGCTGCCCGAAGGCGTCCATCTCGACGTCCCCTTCGCCCTGGTCAACACGATCGTCCTGGTCCTGTCCAGTGTGACGTGCCAGCTCGGCGTGTGGGCCGCCGAGAAGGGTCAGGTCAGCAGGCTCCGCTTCTGGTACGTCATCAGCTTCCTCATGGGCGCGTGGTTCGTCGGGGGCCAGCTGTACGAGTACCAGGCCTTGGTGCACGAGGGCCTGTCCATCTCCACCAACGCCTACGGCTCGGTGTTCTACCTGGCCACGGGCTTCCACGGCCTGCACGTGACCGGTGGCCTGATCGCGTTCCTGTTCATGCTGGGACGCACGTACGCCGCGAAGCGCTTCACCCATGAGCAGGCGACCAGCGCGATCGTCGTGTCCTACTACTGGCACTTCGTCGACGTCGTCTGGATCGGCCTCTTCGCGACCATCTACATCATCAAATGATCGGAACGAGGATCTCGGTGAACTCGATCACCGTAAAGAGGCGGCATCCGCTGGCGCGGTTCGTCGTGCTCCTCCTGGCCCTGAGCTTCCTGGGGGGGACGTACGCTCTGCTCGCGCCCGGCCCGAACCAGGCCGACGCGGCGAGCGCCTCGGGCAAGCTGGACGACGTGGCCGAGGGCAAGGCGCTGTTCACGGCGCACTGCGCGACCTGCCACGGCATGAACGGCGAAGGCTCCTTCAGCAAGGGTGCCGCGTCGGGCCCCAGCCTCATCGGCGTGGGCGCCGCGGCGGTGGACTTCCAGGTCTCCAGCGGCCGCATGCCGTTCGCCAACCCGGGCCCGCAGGCCCTGCGCAAGCGCCCGCCGGACTGGGTCAACGAGACGACCATCCGGCAGCTCTCCGCGTACGTGCAGTCGCTCGGCGGCGGCCCCACGGTGCCCGCGGCCGAGGCCGTCGACCCGGCCAAGGGCGACCCCGCCAAGGGCGGTGAGCTGTTCCGGGCCAACTGCATCCAGTGCCACAACTTCGCCGGCTCGGGCGGCGCCCTGACCTACGGCAAGCACGCCCCGGCCCTGGGCCCGGCCACGCCGACCCAGATCTACGAGGCGATGGTGACCGGACCGCAGGCGATGCCGGTCTTCAACGACACCACGATCACCCCCGAGCAGAAGCGGGACATGATCGCCTACATCGTCGGCCTCCGTGAGGAGCCCAACCCGGGCGGCAACGGCCTCGGCCGCATCGGCCCGGTGATGGAGGGCCTGGTCGCCTGGACGGCCGGCCTCGGCATCGTCGTGCTCGCCGCGATCTGGATCACCGCGAAGAAGCGGAAGGTCACGCGATGAGCGATCACCCCACCAACGGCGTCCAGGACACCGAGGAGCCCCGCGTCCCGCATCGCGTGATCGGCACGCCGGTCCAGGCGGGCCAGGCCACCCTCGGCGCGCCGCCCTCGGCCGTCGAGCCGATCGTCCACGAGGGCGTGGAGTACCTCGACGAGCGCAGCGCACGCAAGGCCGAGCGCGTCGTCGCGCTGCTGTTCCTCGTGACGTTCCTCGCCACCGTGGCGTTCATCGTGTCGTACGTGGTGTTCCAGGTCGGCACGATCGAGAAGACGCAGATCTCCAACCTCGCGCTCGGCGGCACGCTGTCGATCGCGCTGCTGGCGCTCGCCTGCGGCATCGTGATCTGGGTGCGCGGGCTGATGCCGAAGTACAACCTGATCCAGGAGCGCCACACGATGGCGACGGACCCGGAGGTACGGCGGCACGTCAACGAGGTCTTCCTGCAGGGCGCCAACGAGAGCGGCTTCGTCAAGTACAAGCTGCTGCGCCGCACCCTGCTGCTGGCCGCGGCGCCCCTCGGCCTGCTGCCGCTGGTCCTGCTGAAGGACCTCGGCCCGCTGCCGGGCACCTCGCTGCGCCACACGGTCTGGAAGAAGGGCACCCGCCTGCTGGTGGAGGGCTCGGGCCAGCCGATCCGCGCGGCCGACTTCAACTCCCCCGGCGGCATCCTGTCGGTGGTGCCCGAGGGCCACGAGCACGATCTGAACGCGCTGGCCAAGGCCACGCTGATCCTGATCAAGTTCCGCCCGGAGGACCTCAAGTCCGGCACGAAGCTGAATTGGACGTACGACAGCATCGTTGCCTACTCTAAGATCTGCACGCACGTGGGCTGTCCTGCGGCGCTGTACGAGCAGACCACGCACCACATCCTCTGCCCGTGCCACCAGTCCACGTTCGACGCGACGGACGGCGCGAAGGTCATCTTCGGCCCCGCCGCGCGTCCGCTGCCTCAGCTGCCGATCGGCGTCGACGGCGAGGGGTACCTCATCGCACAGAGCGACTTCAACGTCCCGGTGGGGCCCAGCTTCTGGGAGCGCGGGGACGCCGAAGCCGAAGCTAGGGGGCAGGCATGAGCCTCGACGCGACGCCCAAGGCCATCGCGGGCACGTCGAGCTACATCGACGACCGTCTCGGCGCCGGCAACTTCCTGAAGCGCAACCTGCGCAAGGTGTTCCCGGACCACTGGTCGTTCCTGCTCGGCGAGATCGCCCTGTACAGCTTCATCATCCTGCTGCTCACCGGCACGTTCCTGACGTTCTGGTTCAAGCCCAGCATGGGTCACGTCGAGTACGACGGCTCCTACCTGCCGCTGGTCGGCGTGCAGATGTCCGAGGCGTACGCCTCGGCGCTGCACATCAGCTTCGACGTCCGCGGCGGCCTGCTCATCCGGCAGATCCACCACTGGGCGGCGCTGCTGTTCGTGGTGGGCCTCATGGTGCACATGCTCCGCGTGTTCTTCACCGGCGCCTACCGCAAGCCGCGTGAGTTCAACTGGCTGATCGGCGTGCTGCTGTTCACGCTGGCGCTGCTCGAGGGCCTCACCGGCTACTCCCTGCCGGACGATCTGCTGTCCGGCGCGGGCCTGCGGATCACCCAGGGCGTGCTGCTGTCGATCCCGATCCTCGGGACGTACCTCCAGTTCTTCCTCTTCGGCGGCGAGTATCCCGGCGAGGACGTGATCTCGCGGTTCTTCACGATCCACATCCTGCTGATCCCGGGCCTGCTGCTGGCGCTGATCTCGGCCCACCTGATCCTGATGTGGGTGCAGAAGCACACGCAGATGCCGGGCAAGGGCCGCACCGAGAAGAACGTGGTCGGGGCGCCGTTCTACCCGTCGTTCATGGCGAAGTCGGGTGCCTACTTCCTGTTCACCTTCGCCGCCGTGGCGCTGCTCGGCACGTTCGCCCAGATCAACCCGATCTGGTTGTTCGGGCCCTACACACCCGCGGACATCTCGGCGGGGTCGCAGCCCGACTTCTACATGGGCTTCCTGGAAGGCTCGCTGCGGCTCATGCCCGCCTGGGAGATCAACTTCCTCGGCCATACCCTGGCGCTGAGCGTGCTGATACCCGCGCTCGTGCCACTGGGGCTGGTGATGACGGGGCTCGCGCTGTACCCGTTCGCGGAACGCTGGATCACCGGGGACAACCGGGAGCACCACCTGGCCGACCGTCCCCGCAACAACCCGCACCGCACCTCGATCGGCATCTCGGCGATCACGTTCTACGGCGTGTTGTGGCTGCTCGGCGCGAACGACGAGATCTCGGCGACGTTCCACATCTCGCTGTACACCACCACCGAGGTGGGACGGGTCCTGGTGTTCCTCGGCCCGGCGCTGGCGTACTTCATCACGTACCGGGTGTGCCTCGGCCTGCAGCGCAGCGACCAGGCGGTGATCCACCACGGCGTGGAGTCCGGCGTGATCAAGCGTCTGCCGCACGGCGAGTACATCGAGGTCCACGTGCCGCCGGCCGAGGACCTCGCCGCGCACATCAAGGGCAAGGCACCGATCGCCGCCGTCACGGCCGGCCCCGACGGCGACGGCATCCCGCCGAAGGGCCTGCGCAGTCCCATCGGCCGCCTCCGCGCCAAGCTCAGCGCGGAGTACGCCAGGGACAGCGAGGCCATCTCGCTGGACGGCGGCCACGACGGCCACGGCGCCCACGACGAGCACGCGGCGGTCATCGCGGGCTCGCCCGGCGAGGGCAAGTCGATCGGCCACTAGAAGGCAGTTCAGGCAGGCAAGAGGCAAGGGCCCGGACGCGGTGAGCGCGTCCGGGCCCTTCCTCGTGCCGGGCCCCCTCGTGCGGGCCCCCTCGTGCTGGGCCCGGAGGGCGGGCCGGCAGGTGCGCGGCGGTCAGGCGTGCGGCCGTCCCGGGGGGCGGCGCGGTGGTCAGGACGGGGTGTCCTTCTTCTCCGTGTCCTTCTTGAGCTTGTCGGCCTCGTCGGCCTTGGCGGAGGCGTGGTCGGCCAGGGTGACGGCCAGGGCCTCGGTGGTGAAGCCGGAGCGCAGGCCGCTCCAGCGGAGCCATTCCGGCCAGGTCTCCTGCCAGTGGCCCCAGCCGTTGGTCGGGTCGAGGCGGCGGGGCGAGCCGGACACGATGATCGGGTCGCCGATCAGGGTGGTGTCCTTGAACCACTCGGCGTTGGACGGGCTGATGTTGACGCAGCCGTGGCTGACGTTGGAGTTGCCCTGCGAACCCACCGACCACGGCGCGCCGTGGACGTACTCGCCGGTGTCGGAGATGCGCACGGTGTCGTACACGGTGAGGCTGTAGTAGCCGGGGCTGCCGGGCCCGATGCCGGGGGACGTCATCGTGGTGACGTCCTCGCGTGACATGGCCAGGTGGATGCCGTTGGTCGTGTAGTACTTCCAGGTCCCGCCCTGTCCCGCGGACAGCGGGATGGTGCGGATCACCTTGCCGCTCTCCTTGACGGTCATCTGGTGCGTCGTGGTGTCGGCGTGGCTGATCCGGGCCCGGCCCACGGTGAACTCCCTGACGTAGTCCCGCGCGCCGTACATGCCGGGGCCGCCGTGCACCCCGGCGAGCTGGGCGACCAGCTTCACCTTGGTGTTCGCCGGCCAGTAGACCTTGGGGCGGAAGGCGAGCGTCTTGTCGTCCCACCAGTGCCAGGCTCCCTCGATCGGCTTGGAGCTCTGCACCAGCAGGTTGCGTTCGACCGAGACGCGGTCGGTGATGGGCTTGTCGAACGTCAGCATGATCGGCATGCCGATGCCCACGGTGAGGCCGGTGGCCTCCTTGCTGGGCAGGATCTTGGCGAGCGCGAACACCTGGGTGGCTCTCTGGGTGGAGAACACGCTGGTGACGCGCCTGGCCTTGCCTCCGGGCCCGACGGCCTCGACGGTCACCTCGTAGGTCTGCCCCGGCGCCATGGCCCGCCTGCTGCGCCATCGGGTGTGGTCGGCGCTGAGCAGGCCCGCGACGGGCTCGCCGTTCGTCGGGCGCACCTGGACGCTCCTGAGAGCGCCGCCCGCGATGCCGACGGTCACGGGCAGCTCAGGTGGTACCTGGGTCGCCCCGTTCGCCGGAGAGACGTTCACGGCCACGCCGGAGCGGCCTCCCGTGCCGTCCCCCTCCTTGTCGGTGCCGGGGGTGCCGCACCCACCGGCCAGCAGCAGGGCCAATGCCCCGGTTCCTATGGCGATCACCCGGAATTCGACGTGTCCCACCTGACGTCTCCCCCGCTCCGATGGATCACTCCTTATCAGTTATTACCCGGTCACAGCGTGTCGTGTACCTGGGTGTTCGGAGAAAGGGGCGAAACGACCAGCAAAAAAGCGGCGCGGGCGGCCGACGGTTCCTTGACGGAGACCGCCGGCCGCCCGCGCGGGAGCGTGCCGGGCCGGGACGCCTCAGTGGGAGAAGTGACCCCGGTAGTACTGGAAGACGAAGCCGACCGTGGTCATCAGGGTGGCGGCCACGCCGATCATGAACAGCCACCAGCCGATGATGAAGCCCACGGTCACCAGGGCGACCGACAGGCAGACGAACAGCGGCCACCAGCTCGACGGGCTGAAGAAGCCGAGCTCGCCGGCGCCGTCGCTGATCTCGGCGTCCTTGCGGTCCTCGGGCTGCTCGCCGATGCGGCGGGCCGTGAACAGCAGGTAGTAGCCGATCATCAGGGCCAGGCCGACCGAGATGGCGAGGGCCGTGGTGCCGGTGGGCTCCTTGGACCAGAACCAGTAGACGAGGTCGACGGCGGCGAAGAAGATGCCGCTCAGCAGGAACAGCCAGCCTTGGACTTTCATCGCGTCGTCCCCTCAAGCTGCTCGACCGGCGCCAGCCGGTGCGGGTTCTTCAGGTCGAAGGCCGGCCGCTCGGACCTGATGCGCGGCAGCATGGTGAAGTTGTGCCGCGGCGGCGGGCAGGACGTGGCCCACTCCAGGGAGTTGCCGTAGCCCCACGGGTCGTCCACGGTGACCTTGGGCGCGTGGCGCCAGGTCTGCCAGACGTTGTACAGGAACGGCAGCGTGGAGGCGCCGAGGATGAACGCGCCGATCGAGGAGACGACGTTCAGGTCGGTGAACTGGTCCAGCGCGGAGTAGTCGGCGTACCGGCGGGGGAACCCCTCGGCGCCGAGCCAGTGCTGCACCAGGAACGTGGTGTGGAAGCCGATGAACAACGTCCAGAAGTGCCACTTGCCGAGGGTGTCGTTGAGCATCCTGCCGGTGAACTTCGGCCACCAGAAGTAGAAGCCGGAGAACATCGCGAACACGACGGTGCCGAACACCACGTAGTGGAAGTGGGCCACCACGAAGTAGGAGTCGCTGACCTGGAAGTCCAGCGGAGGCGACGCCAGGATGATGCCGGTCAGGCCGCCGAACAGGAACGTCACGAGGAAGCCGACCGCGAACAGCATGGGTGAGGCGAACACCAGGTGGCCGCGCCACATCGTGCCGATCCAGTTGAAGAACTTCACCCCGGTGGGCACCGCGATGAGGAACGTCATGAACGAGAAGAACGGCAGCAGCACCTGGCCGGTGACGAACATGTGGTGCGCCCACACCGCCGCCGACAGGCCCGCGATGGCGATGGTCGCGCCGACGAGGCTGATGTAGCCGAACACCGGCTTGCGGCTGAACACCGGGAGGACCTCGGTGATGATGCCGAAGAACGGCAGCGCGATGATGTACACCTCGGGATGCCCGAAGAACCAGAACAGGTGCTGCCAGAGCATCACCCCGCCGGTCTCGGAGTCGAAGATGTGCGCGCCGAGCCGCCGGTCGGCCTCAAGGGCGAGCAGCGCCGCCGCCAGCACCGGGAACGCCAGCAGCACCAGGATGCTGGTGAGCAGGATGTTCCAGGTGAAGATCGGCATGCGGAACATCGTCATGCCGGGGGCGCGCATCGTGATGATCGTGGTGATGAAGTTCACCGCGCCGAGGATGGTGCCGACGCCGGACATCGACAGACCCATGATCCACAGGTCGGCGCCGAGGCCGGGCGAGTAGACCATGTCCGACAGCGGTGTGTAGGCCGTCCAGCCGAACGACGCCGCGCCGCCGGGGGTGAAGAACCCCGACACCGCGATGGTGCTGCCGAAGAGGTAGAGCCAGTAGCTCACCATGTTGAGCCGGGGGAACGCCACGTCGGGCGCGCCGATCTGCAGCGGCATCAGCTCGTTGGCGAACCCGGCGAACAGCGGGGTCGCGAACATCAGCAGCATGATCGTGCCGTGCATGGTGAACAACTGGTTGAACTGCTCGTTGCTCACGAAGTCGAGCCCCGGCTGCGCCAGCTCGGCCCGCATCACCAGCGCCATCACGCCGCCGATGAGGAAGAACACGAACGACGTGATCAGGTACAGGTGCCCGATGATCTTGTGGTCGGTGGACGAGGCCCACTTCGCGATGACCGTGCCCCGGCGGGCGCGCCGGGCGGCGGCGGGCGCCGCCTGGATGGATGGTTCGTTGACGGCGGTCACTGGGCACTCCCCGCCTGGCTGTTGACGTACTGGTCGTACTGGGCCTGCGGCACGAGCTTCACCGTGAAGAGCATGCGGCTGTGGTCGACGCCGCAGAGCTCGGCGCATCGGCCGACGTAGGTGCTGGGCTTGTCCAGCGTGGTGACCTCGAACCTGTTGGGCACGCCCGGCAGGACGTCCAGCTTGTACAGGAACGCGGGCACCCAGAACGAGTGGGCGACGTCGCGCGACTCAAGGTTGAACTCGATCTTCTTGCCGACGGGCAGCACCAGCTCCGGCCGCTGGGCCGGGGTGCCTGCCACCTGCACGGTCTTGCCGTCGTAGGTGCTGGTGAAGCGCCAGCTCCACTGGAAGCCCTCCACCTTGACCTTCACGTCCGGCCGGCCCGAGACGGCGCCGATGGCCGTCTGGTCGCGCGCCGTGAAGTAGAAGAACACCGCCACCATGATGATCGGCACGGTGGTGTAGAGGATCTCGATCGGCAGGTTGTAGCGCACCTGGGGCGGCAGCGCGTCCGGCGAGTTCTTGCGCCTGCGATGGAACAGGCAGGCCCAGAAGATCAGGCCCCACACCACGATCCCGACGCCCAGGGCGGCGATCCAGGCACCGTTCCACAGGTTCTGGATGATGCCGGCCTCCTTGGTGACGCCTTCCGGCATGCCACCACGAGACCACGTACCAACGCCTCCACACGCCGACAGGGACAGCGCAAGCGCCGCCAACGCGGCGGCGCGAGGCACCCTGCGGCGGGCCAACGGACGCCGTGCAGAACGGCGGGTCGGACTCACGGATCGCCTACCCCAAAGTTGAAGCCCAAGAGTGGTCCCTCCTGGGCGGTCGTTTCCCGGTTCACTTGTCGCGCTCTGAAAAAAGTCGGCTGTCGTCACGCTGGGGGACACATTAGCGCGGACTGGGTCCGCCCTCCTTCCCACCCCCGGCAACGCCGCGCGGCAACGCCTTCCCCGTCGAGCGGCCCGGCCCGCCCGGCGCGGCGGCCGGGTGGGACGATGGGGGCCGTGGCGTACTTCGACGCGGCCTCCACCGAACCCCTGCACCCCGCGGCGCGCGAGGCGCTCCTGGCGTCCCTGGACACCGCGGGAGCCGACCCGGCCCGGCTGTACGGGACGGCCAGGCAGGCGCGGCTGCTGCTCGAACAGGCACGCGGCGAGGCCGCCGAGATCATCGGCGCCCGGCCGGACGAGGTGTCCTTCACCACCTCGGGCACCCAGGCGGCGCACCTCGGGGTGCTCGGCACGCTGCTCGGCCGCCGCCGTGCCGGGCGCCGCGTGGTCGTGAGCGCCGTGGAGCACTCCAGCGTGCTGCAGGCGGCCCGTGCCCACGAGTCGGACGGCGGCACGGTGGAGACCGTCCCCGTCGGCCTCACCGGGCGCGTGGACCCGGCGGCGTTCGCGGCGGCCGTCGCGGCCGGGGGCACGGCACTGGCGTGCCTCCAGACCGCCAACCACGAGGTCGGCACGCTGCAGCCGGTCGAGGAGGCGGCGCTCGCGTGCCGGGAGGCCGGGGTGCCGCTGCTGGTGGACGCCGCGCAGACCCTGGGACGGCTGCCGGTGCCGGACGGCTGGTCGGTGCTGGCCGGCAGCGCCCACAAGTGGGGCGGCCCGGCGGGGGTGGGGGTGCTGGCCGTGCGCAAGGGCACGCGCTGGCGTTCCCCGTTGCCTGAGGACGAGCGGGAGCGGCGCCGGGTGCCGGGCTTCGAGAACGTCCCCGCGGTGGTCGCCGCCGTGGCGGCGCTGCGCGCCCGCGCGGCCGAGGCGCCCGAGGAGAACGCCCGGCTGTCGTCGCTGGTCGACCGGATCCGCGCCGAGGTGCCGCGGCTGGTGCCCGACGTGGAGGTGGTCGGCGAGCCGGAACTCCGCGCCCCGCATATCGTGACGTTCTCGTGTCTTTACGTGCCAGGTGAGGCGATTCTCTCCGAACTGGACAGGGCGGGCTTCGCCGTCTCCTCCGGCAGTTCGTGCACGGCGAGTACGCTACGACCATCGCATGTTTTGGAGGCGATGGGAGTGCTCACCCACGGGAACGTCCGGGTCTCGCTGCCCCGCGGCGCGTCCGGCGCGGACGTGGACCACTTCCTCGCGGTGCTGCCGGGCATCGTCCGGCGGGTGCGGGAGAGCGTCGGGGTGCGGTCGTGAGACGGCACCGGGGAACGGCGCAGGGGGCGGGCCCGGCTGAGCCCATTTTCCGCACGAGCCCGAAAGCCCCTGGTAAGGCGTTATGTGATGTCCGGCACGGTTGCCGTCGAGGGCGATGTGCGGAAATCGGGGCGAGGGGGAGATCGTGATGGCACGGCGGCGCAGACCCGACACCACCGCGGCGGCGGGCGGCCCGGCGCCCGAACAGGAGCCACTGCCGCCGGCGGCGCTCACCATCGACGCGCTCGGCCGCAAGTGCCCGATCCCGATCATCATGCTGGCCGACCAGATCAACTCGGTGCCGCTGAACGCCGTGGTGTCCGTGCTGGCCGACGACCCGGCCGCCTTCACCGACATCCCCGCGTGGTGCCGCCTGAAGTCCCACCACCATGTGGGCAGCTACGTGCTGCCGCAGGGCGGCTGGGCGATCCACGTGCGGCGCAACTACTGAGCCCTGAGGAGCACGTGAGGGGACGCCGGGCGGCGCCCCCTCGGTGAGTCAGGCCACGTCAGGCCGGGTCAGGGGTAGACGCAGGCGACGTACGCCTCGCAGTCGGCCGCCGCCTCGGGGCCGTACGCGGCGCCGAGGCGCTCCACGAAGCCCTCGCGGCCGAGGCGGTACTCCTGGCCGCCCACCTGCTCCAGCACGTGGGTGGCGGTGAGGTTGCCGAGCTGGCCGCACCGCTCCAGGGTCAGGCCCCAGTGCAGGCCCGACAGGAACCCGGCGCGGAACGCGTCGCCGACGCCGGTGGGGTCGACCTTGCCGACCTCGGGGGCCGGCGGGATGTGCAGCGACGGCTCGCCCTGGCGGTCGATGCGCGCGCCCTTCGGGCCGAGCGTGGTCACCCGGACGCCGACCCGGGACAGCACCTCTTCGTCGGACCAGCCGGTCTTCTGCTCGACCAGGGCCTTCTCGTAGTCGTTGGTGAAGAGGTACGCCGCGCCGTCGATCAGCGTGCGGATGTCCTGGCCCTCCATGCGGGCGAGCTGCTGGGACGGGTCCGCGGCGAACGGGATGCCGCGCTGACGGCACTCCTCGGTGTGGCGGATCATCGCGTCGGGGTCGTTGGCGCTGATCATGACCAGGTCGAGGCCGCCCAGCCGCTCGGCGATGGGCCACAGCTCGATCTCGCGGGCCTCGGCCATCGCCCCGGTGTAGAACGACGCGATCTGGTTGTGGTCGTCGTCGGTCGTGCACAGGAACCTGGCCGTGTGGTGCAGCTCGGACACGTGGACCGAGTCGCAGTCGACGCCGTGGCGCTCCAGCCAGGAGCGGTAGTCGGCGAAGTCGGTGCCGACCGCGCCGACGAGGACGGGCCGCAGGCCGAGGCATCCCATGCCGAAGCAGATGTTGGCCGCGACCCCGCCGCGCCGGATCTGCAGGTCGTCGACGAGGAAGGACAGGGAGACGCGGTCGAGCGCCTCGGCGATGAGCTGATCACCGAAGCGACCCGGGAAGGTCATCAGGTGATCGGTCGCGATGGAGCCGGTGACGGCGATGCGCACGGGGTGCTCTCCTCGTTGTCAGCATCGATGGGCCCGCCAAGAATACGACAACGAACTAGCGCCGGAGCCTGTGCCGAGGCCGCCGCGCGGGCACCCGGCCGTCCGTTCACCACTTTCCGGTCCGCCGCCAGGCGCCGGCGGGATGCGTCACCTGCGCCGACGCGGCGCCACCCCAGCCGCTCCCCCGTTCCCGGGCCCGCGGCCCCGTGCCGGATCCGGCGGGGCGGCTTCGGCGGCGTTTCAGGTGCGGGACACCCCGGCGGAGGACGCCGTGGAGATCACGGAGGCGGGCATGCCGAAACCCCGCCGCGCGGACCGGTCCGCGGGCGGGGACGAGGGCACGGCGTCAGTTGAAGGAGTCGCCGCAGGCGCAGGAACCCGTGGCGTTCGGGTTGTCGATCGTGAAGCCCTGCTTCTCGATGGTGTCGACGAAGTCGACCGTGGCGCCGATGAGGTACGGGGCGCTCATCCGGTCGGTGACGACGTTGACGCCGCCGAACTCGGAGACGACGTCGCCGTCCATGGCGCGGTCGTCGAAGAAGAGCTGGTAGCGCAGGCCCGAACACCCGCCGGGCTGCACGGCCACCCGGAGCTGCAGGCCCTCCTCGCCCTGCTGCTCAAGGAGGCTTCGCACCTTGGCCGCCGCCGCGTCGGTCAGGATCAGGCCCTGCTGCGTGGTCTGGCTGCTCTCAACCGTCATGTGCTGAACTCCCCGTCTGCCCAAACCGCCCCTCGGGGACGGAGGCCTTGGTCTGAGGTCTCACTCAGACGCTACCAACACCCGGGCACCCTCACACATTCCTGTCCCGATGGATGGGCGTCCCCGGGGGCCTCTTGGACGGGTCACCCGGCGCCGTATGCAATGATTAGTCGTCACATAGACGATAAGTCGCGTAAGAAGCTGCAAAGAAGGTGTGGCGTGACGACTACGGAGACGGGCCTACCGCTCTTCATCCTCGGCCAGGGCATCGACCCCCACAGCGAGCGGGGCGTCGACTGCCCCGGAGAGCTGCCCCCCGCGTCCGATCCCGGACTGGTCGCGCGGGCGCAGCGGGCCAAGGCCGCCCTCGGCGACCGCCTCTTCGTGCTCGGGCACCACTACCAGCGCGACGAGGTGATCCGCTTCGCCGACGTGACCGGCGACTCGTTCAAGCTCGCCAAGGACGCGGCGGCCCGGCCCGAGGCGGAGTTCATCGTCTTCTGCGGTGTGCACTTCATGGCCGAGTCGGCCGACATCCTCACCTCCCCCGCCCAGCGCGTGGTGCTGCCCGACCTCGCGGCCGGGTGCTCCATGGCGGACATGGCGACCTTCGACCAGGTCGAGGAGGCGTGGGACGTCCTCACCGAGATGGGTGTCGCCGACGTCACGGTGCCCGTCACGTACATGAACTCCTCGGCCGACATCAAGGCGTTCTGCGGACGCAACGGCGGCGCGGTGTGCACGTCCTCCAACGCACGCCGCGCGCTGACCTGGGCGTTCGACCAGGGCCCCGGCGGGCCCGAGGGGAAGGGCGCCGGGGACCGCAAGGTGCTGTTCCTGCCCGACCAGCACCTCGGGCGCAACACCGCGGTGCTGGAGATGGGCTTCTCACTGGACGACTGCGTGGTCTACAACCCGCACCGGCCGGACGGCGGGCTCACCGAGGAGCAGGTCAGGAACGCCAAGGTGATCCTGTGGCGCGGCCACTGCTCGGTGCACGGCCGGTTCACCGCCGGGTGCGTGGACGAGGTGCGCGACCGCATCCCCGGCGTCAACGTGCTCGTCCACCCCGAGTGCCGCCACGAGGTGGTCACCAAGGCCGACCACGTGGGGTCCACCGAGTACATCATCAACATGATCGACCGGGCCCCCGCGGGGTCCGCGTGGGCCGTCGGCACCGAGCTGAACCTCGTCAAGCGCCTCGCCGCCCGGCACCCCGACAAGACGATCACGTTCCTGGACCGCACGGTCTGCTACTGCTCCACGATGAACCGCATCGACCTCCCCCACCTGGTGTGGGCACTTGAGTCCCTCGTGGACGGCCAGGTCGTCAACCAGATCACCGTGGACGCCGGCACCGCCCACTGGGCGCGGGTGGCCCTGGACCGCATGCTGGCCCTGCCGTAGGGGCCCGCGGGGCGGTGCCGCCGTCGCCGGCGGCCCGGCCCTACGGGCGGGCCTGCTCCCGCGGGTGCGGCCCGTCCTGCGGCCCGGCCTCGGTCAGTTCGTACAGCACACGGACGGCGACGGAGACGCCGCCCTGGCCGGGCTCGATGGAGGACGCCTTGTCCGCCGCGAGGGCGAACCGGGGCGGGCCGCCGTCGCCCTCCTCCTCGATCTTCAGGACCCGGCCGAGGCGGTACCCCGCGAGGGCGGCGTACTGCTCGGCCTTGGCCCGCGCGTCCTCGAACGCGGCGGCCCTCGCCTTCCTGAGCAGCTCCGCGGCCTTGGAGACCTCGAACGTGACGCCGTGGAAGCGCACCTCGTCGCCCACCCCGGCGGCGGCGTCCACCACGGCGTCGGCGATGGACAGGTCGCGGACGAACGCCTGCATGCCCTGTGAGGCGCGGTAGCCCACCGCCTTGGGGTACTTCTCGTACTCGGTGCCGAGGGACAAGTCGTTGGTCCGCAGGTCCTTCTCGGCGACCCCGGCCGCGACGAGCGCGGCCGTCAGCCGCCCCGCGGCGGCGCGGGCGGCGGCGAAGGCCTCTCCCGCGGTGTCCCTGCGGATCTCCACCCCGACGTTGAGCCGCATCACGTCGGGTACGGCCTGCACGCTGCCCTGCCCGGCGACGGTGATCTCCATGGCGTCACCCGCCGCGCGGGACGCGGTGACGGCGACGGGGACGGGGGACGCGGCGGCGAGGGCGGGGGCCGTCTGGAGCCCCGCGACGGCGAACGCGGTGGCCGCCAGCACCACACTCAACTTGGTCATGGGCACATGCCACCACCGGCCCCCGCGCGGCCCCGCGCGCCCCGTCCGGGGACGGCCGGAGCTTTACCATTCTCAGGCCACCCTGGTGTAGCGCAGGTACTGTTTCTTGTAGTCCCCGGCGTTGGCGGTCGCCAGCAATCGCGTCACCTTGCCCTGGAAGTCGAAGACCACCGCCTCGTACGCGTCGCCCGTCTTGCGCCAGCCCGCGATGTGCCCGTCGTCGTACCAGCCGATCAGGCGCTCGCTCTCGAACGGCACGCGGGCCCGCTCCTCGCCGTCGGTGGACCACACGCAGACCTGGTCGCTGCCGGTGCAGCGCGTGAGGAACTGCGTGCCGTCGGGCGAGACGTCGTCACTCTCCACCGTGAGGGGCGAGCCGACGTCCAGCAGGGTCTGCAGCACGGTGCCGTTGAGGTCGTAGAACCGGATGCGCTCGGTGGCGTCCTTCAGCGCCCAGGTGCCGACGGCCTGCCCGTCGCCCCGCCAGAAGTAGCTCCAGCGGCCGACGTCCTTCTCGGTGATGCGCACGATCTTGGCGGTCTTGCGCGCGACGTCGATGATCGCGAAGCCCCAGCCCTCGCTGGAGTCGCCGACGGCCTTGTTCAGGCTCACGAGGATCTTGCTGCCGTCCGGCGACCACTGGGGGTAGACCGGGTACACCGGAGCCTTGGCGATCTTGATGGTGGTGGAGCGGCTGGTGGTGCGGTCGACCAGGGCCACCGTGGAGTAGTTGTCGGTGGTGTAGGTGACGTTGGTGCCGAGCGCCGTGCGGCCCGCGGCGCCCACGGTGTACTCGAAGTACTTGCTCGTGCGGTCGAAGGAGTTCTTGCCCCAGGGACGGATGTAGACCCGCTTGCCGTAGTCGAGGCTGTAGGCGGTGAGCTTGATCGGGTCGGCGTCGTTCTCGTGCACGGTGATCGTGCTGCCCGGCAGCTTGATCTGCCGGGTCGCCGCCGGCGGGTCGCCCACCGGTGAGGTGTAGGGGTTCACCCCGCCGGTCGCGGTGCCCGCCCTGCCGCCCGGGGACGCGCTCGGATCGCTCTCCGAGCCTCCGTCCGCCGACCCGCCCGACGGGGTCGCGGAACGTCCCGCCGTCTGCGACGGCCCCGGTGTGCGGCCCGCGACACCGCCCGGGTCGCTGAGGTTGCGCACCACCAGGTAGCCGCCCCCGGCGACCAGCAGCACGGCGGCGGCGCCTCGCTGCCGGGCCAGCCGGCCGGCGCGGACGGCCCGCCCGGCTGCCACGCCGGCACCGTCGCGCCCTGCCCCTGCGGGTACGGCGGCCCCCCGGCCCCCGGCACGCGCGCCGTCGGGCCGGGCAGGTGCCCGCCCTGCGGGTGCGAGCCCCCCGCGTGCCGGGTGGCCGCCCCCTGCGCGTGGCCGGACGGGTGCGGGAACGGCGTGGGGCCGGACGGGTGGCCGGACGGCGCCAAGTTCGACGGGTGCGCGGGCGGCGCGTGCCCGCCGGAGGGGTGGCCGGACGGCGCCAAGCCTGACGGGTGCGCGGGCGGCGCCTGCCCCCCGGGCGGGTGGCCGGACGGCGCGTGACCCCCGGAGGGGTGGGCGGACGGCGGGGCGCCGCCGGAGGGGTGGGTGGACGAGGCGAGGCCGCCGGACGGATGGGTGGTCCGGCCCGGGCCGGGATCCACGGGGCGGGTGCCCACCTGCGGGGGCGGGGCGGGGAGGGGCTGGGCCCAGGCCTGGAACGGCGAGGCGTGCTCGCGGGCCTGGGCCGCGGGCTCATGGTGCTGCGCCGGGATCTCCCGGCGCGCCGGTGCGGCGTCGGGACGCGGTACGGGCGGCTCGTGCGCCGCCGCGGCCGGGTCGCGGAGCCCGGCGGGCTCGCGGGGCTGGGCGGCGGCCGTGCCCTCGGCCAGCATGGCGGCGGGCGCGGCGGCCCCGGGCGCGGCGGCGCCGGGCTGGCCGAGCAGGCGCATCAGCACCTCGCCCGCCGAGGGCCGGGTGGCCGCGTCCTTGGCCAGGCAGGCGGCCACGATGCCGCGCAGCGGCTCCTCCAGCGCGGTGAGGTCCGGCTCGATGCTCATGATGCGGTGGAACACCGCGGGCAGGCTGTCGGAGCCGAACGGCGCGTCGCCGGTCGCCGCGAAGATCATCGTCCCGGCCCAGGCGAACATGTCGGCCGCCGGGCCCGCCTGCTGCCCGGCGAGCTGCTCGGGCGTCATGTACGCGGGCGTGCCCACCACCATCGAGGTGAGCGTCGAGGTCTTGTCCAGCGCCTTGGCGATGCCGAAGTCGATCACGCGCGGCCCGTCGGCGGCGAGCAGCACGTTGGACGGCTTGAAGTCGCGGTGCACGATGCCGGCCTGGTGGATCGCCACCAGCGCCGTGACGGTGCCGATGGCCAGGCGGTACAGCGCGGCGCCCCGCCGGGGCCCGTCCTCGCTGACCACGGCGTCCAGGGTCGGGCCGTCGATGTACTCGCTGACGATGTACGGCCGGTGCCCGGCCACACCGGTCTCGATCACCTGGGCGGTGCAGAAGGTGGCGACCCGCTCGGCCGTGGAGACCTCGCGGACGAACCGCGCGAGCGCCTCCTCGTTCTGCGCGAGGTCGGAGCGGAGCAGCTTCACCGCCACCGGGGCACCCGTCCGGGAACGGCCGAGGTAGACGACCCCCTGTCCCCCTTCACCCAGCCGGGAGGCGAGTTCGTACTCCCCCACCCGTTCCGGGTCGCCCGGCCGCAACGGCACCGGGTTCGACATGACGCCCCCTCCATCGCCCCACATCGGTCGCAATTCACACCATTGTGGGGTGCGGCGGAGGAACACTTCACCTGCTGGGCCAACCCGTACCCGTAGCGTGACCCGCCCGCCGCAGGCGCCACGGGGGCTCAGGCAGGCGGGGGGCGGTGAGGAAGCCCTCGGCGATCACCGAGGCGAGCCCGACCCGCGGCAGGTCGCGCGCGTCGTCGAAGGCGAGGAAGCGCGGCACCCACCGGGGCCGGTACTTGGCGTTGGCCCGGTACAGCGACTCGAGCTGCCACCACCGCGAGACGAACACCAGGGTCCAGCGCCACAGCCGCAGCACCGGCCCGGCGCCGAGCCGGGCGCCGCCCTCGAACACCGCGCGGAACATCGCGAAGTTCAGCGAGATCCGCTTCACCCCGAGATCGGGTGCCGCGGCGGCCAGCCCGGCCACCATGAACTCCGTCAGCCCGTTGTCGGCGTCCCTGTCGCGCCGCATCAGGTCCAGCGAGAGCCCGTCGCCGCCCCACGGCACGAACGACAGCAGCCCGGCCGGCCGGCCGTCGGCGTCGTGCGCCTCCACGAGCACGCAGTCGCCGTCCGCGGGGTCGCCGAGGCGGCTCAGCGCCATGGAGAAGCCGCGCTCGTCGCGGGTGTCGCGCCACGCGGCGGCGTGCTCGACGGCCTCGCGCATCTCGGCGGCCGGCACGTCGGCGTGCCGCCGGATCCGCAGGGTGAACCCGGCGCGCCGCACGCGGTTCACCGCCTGGCGCACCCCGCGCATCTCCCTGCCGTCCAGGCCGAAGTCCGCGACCTCGATGACGGCCTCGTCGCCGAGCTCCAGCACGCGCAGCCCGGCGCGGGCGTAGGCCAGGGCGGCGGTCTCGCCCGGCCCGATGACCGCGGGGGCCCAGCCGTAGCGGCGTGCCTCCTCCAGCCACGCCCTGATGGCGGGCGCCCACGCCTCGACGTCCCCGATGGGGTCGCCCCCGGCCAGGCACACCCCGGCCACGACGCGGTACGACACCGCGGCCTTGCCGCTCGGCGAGAAGACCGCCGCGCGGTCGCGGCGGGTGGCGAAGTAGCCGAGCGAGTCGCGGGCGCCGTAGGTGGCCAGCAGGGCGCGCAGGCGCTCCTCGTCGGCGGGCGGCAGCTCGGCCCTCACCCGCTGCGAGCGGAACAGCACGGCGAACGCGGCGAGCACCGCGACGGCGCTCAGCAGGCCGATGACCAGGTCCACCCAGGACGGCGGGCGCCCGGCCCGCTGCGCGTCGAACGTCGCGGCCCCGCCGAGCGCCCGCTCCAGCACCCAGGCCAGGTGGTGCTCGCCGCGCAGCGTCCCGGGGAACAGGGTGACCAGGCCGTAGCCCACCGCGGCCGACAGGGCGAGCAGCCCCCCGAGGGTGGCGAGGGCCTGGCGGAAGGAGGCCTTGCGGGTGGGGGCGAAGAACTCGTCGGCGGTGGCGATCAGCACGCCGAGCGCGGCGGCGGCCACGGCGAGGTTCACCTGCGAGGCGACCACCTGGCCGGTCAGCCCGAACTCCTCCACGAGGTCCGGCATCAGCGAGGCCGACAGCACCACCGCGAGGTCGCCCAGCACCAGCAGGGCCACCACGGCCGCCGCCACCCGGTGGGCGGCGCGTTTGCGGCGGGCGAGCGCCCCGGCGAGGATGGCGAGGAACACGGCGTACCCCAGGTTGGGCGCGACCGGGAAGACGGCCGTCTCGACCACGAAGGTCACCGGCCGCAGCAGGTTCCGCAGGGGCGGGACGAGCGCGATGGCCGCCGAGTACAGCGCCGCCAGCGCCATGGCGACCGACAGCGCGCGCGGGACCAGCGCCCGCACCCGCCCGCCGTCCCCCGCCGGGCGGGCCGCCCCGGCCGCGGCGGCGCGGCCCTGTTCGGTGACTGCCACGCCGTCTCCCCCGCGATGGCCGTTCGTCAGTGATCGTCGGGTCGTATACCCGGCTGTTCACCTGCTTAGGGCCACATGGGGGTGACTGATCGCTTTGGGTACGGTAAGCAGAGGCCGGTGAAGAACGCCGGAAAGCGGCGGATCACAGGCCGGGCGCGCCCCACACCGGGAACCACCGCGACAGGTCGTCCTCGACCGGCAGCTCGCCGGACAGGACGCCACGCACCTGCAGCTCCAGGGCGTTGTCCCGCCGCTCGCCCGCCAGCGGGGCGAACGGGTAGAAGGTGCCGCGCTTGTAGAGGTACACGACGGCGAGGCGCTCCCCGCCGGGGCCGGCGAAGGTCACCAGCGAGCACAGCAGCGACGGCCCGAACCCGGCGCCCTCCAGCGAGGAGTTGACGCCGTGCAGGTCCGTGACCAGCGCGGCGACGTCGTCGGCGGGGCGGCGCAGCAACAGCCACGTGTAGCCGTAGGCGTCGCGGGTGCGCTCCACGTCCACGTCGCCGAGCAGCTCGGTCACGTCCTGCTCCAGGCTCGCGAACGCGCCGCCCTCGGCGGGGCGGAAACAGACCGAGCCGGTGCCCGTGGGGACGAAGCCGGTGGCGGCCTGGAGCGTCACGGCCGCGGACGGCAGCGCGAACAGGGCGTCGAGGTTGGCCTTGGCGGGTTTGCCCCGGCCGAGCAGCGCGTCCAGCCAGCCCACGTCACACCCCGCCGCGGCCGAGCTGGGCGGAGATGCGGCTGAGCTGCTCAAGGCGCCGCTCCAGCGGCGGGTGGGTGGCGAACAGCGTGGCGAGGCCCTGGCCCGCGCCGCGGCCCGACAGCGCCGGCGCGAAGAAGAAGGCGTTGAACGGCTGCGCCTCGCGCAGGTCCCTGGTCGGGATGCGCGCGATCTCGCCGCTCACCTTCACCAGGGCGCTGGCCAGGGCCGACGGCCGCTGGGTGAGCAGCGCCCCCGCCCGGTCGGCCGACAGCTCGCGGTAACGGGACAGGGCACGGGTGAGCAGGAAGCTGATCGCGTACACGACGATCGATACCAGCATGATGATCAGGCCGATCGGTGGGCCGTTGTTGTTGCCACGGTCGCGGCCGAGGCCGCTGTAGAGCGCGAAGCGCGTCATCAGGCCCGCGACGATGCCGAGGAACGAGGCGATGGTCATGACGGCGACGTCCCGGTGCGCGACGTGGGACATCTCGTGGGCGACGACGCCCTCCAGCTCCGCAGGGTCCAGCCGCCGCAGCAGGCCGGTGGTCACGCAGACCACGGAGTGCTTCTGGTCGCGGCCGGTGGCGAAGGCGTTGGGGACGTCGCTGTCGGCGATCGCCACCCGCGGCTTCGGCGTGTTCCCCATCGCGCACAGGCGGTCGATGAGGCCGTGGAGCTCGGGTGCCTCCTGCGGGGAGACCTCACGCCCGTGCATCGCGAACAATGCGATCTTGTCGGACAGGAAGTACTGGACCAGCAGGAGGCCGCCGGCGAGAACGAGCACCACGACCGCCTGCACGCCGAGAGCGAGCAGGACGCCCACGAACACGACGTACAGCAGCCCCAGCAGGAACATGGTCACGACCATGCGTACGGTCAGACCCCGGTCGGGGGCGAACCGGGTTTGCGTCATATGTCCAAACTAACCCGGAATCAGCCCCGAATCGCCGAGCATGTCCCTAACTTCGTCGATCGAAGCGTCAGCCGGCGGCAAAATCAGCTCCGACGGCTCCAGTGCGTCATCAGGCAGAGGCTTGCCGATCTGACGCACCTTGTCCAGCAGCGCGTGCAGCTTGGAGCGGAACTGCGTCTCGTCGTCGGTCTCGATGGCCGCTTCCAGCTCGCCGTCCAGCAGGTTGAGGACGTCGATGTCGCCCTCGGCGATCTGGACCTGGCCCTCGCCCATGATGCGGATGATCACAAGCCCTCCCCCGGGCGTGGGTACTGCTGCGTCGGGCCGCCCTGCGGAGCCTGCTGCTGCGGGGGGTACTGCTGCTGCGGGGCGTGCTGCTGCGCGGGCTGGCCGGGCTCGATGGCGTCCCTCGGGGCGGGGCCCTGGCCGAGCTCGGCCTTCATGCGGGCGAGCTCCAGCTCGACGTCGCTGCCGCCGCCCATGCGGTCCAGCTCGGCCTGGATGTCGTCGCCGCGCTGGCCGCTGAAGTCGTCGAGCGCGCCGCTCGCGAGCAGCTCGTCGATGGCGCCCGCACGGGCCTGCATCTGCGCCGTCTTGTCCTCGGCACGCTGGATGGCGAGGCCGACGTCGCCCATCTCCTCGGAGATGCCGGAGAACGCCTCGTTGATGCGGGTCTGCGCCTCGGCGGCGGTGTACGTGGCCTTGATGGTCTCCTTGCGGTGGCGGAAGGAGTCGACCTTGGCCTGCAGCCGCTGGCTGGCGAGGGTGAGCTTCTCCTCCTCACCCTGCAGGTTGTTGTGCTGCACCTGCAGCTCGGCGATCTGGCCCTGCAGCGCCGAACGGCGGCTCAGCGCCTCACGGGCCAGGTCCTCACGGCCCACGCCGAGAGCCTTGCGCCCCTGGTCCTCAAGCTTCTTCGACTGCTGCTGGATCTGGTTGATCTGCAGCTCCACCCGCTTTCGCGAGGTGGCGACGTCGGCCACACCCCGGCGGACCTTCTGCAGAAGCTCGAGCTGCCGCTGATAGGAATAGTCCAGGGTCTCGCGCGGATCCTCCATCTTGTCCAAGGCTTTGTTGGCCTTGGACCTGAAGATCATGGAAAGTCTCTTCATCACGCTCATGCGCGTTGGCCGTCCCCTTCTTAGGTAGTGCTATGCCTATGTTCCCGCACGCAGCGACGCTCGCCGGCCGTATGCTCGCTGCGCAGGCATCCATGCTCCCTCGCGCCGACGCGCGACTCCATAGGCTGCCCGCTCATGCCCGGCCCCCGATTATCGCGGCAAAGTCGCCTACGTCCACCCTACGCATAACGCACGAGGGCGTCATTAAGTTGCACCGCCGGTAGGCTGACGTCGTGTTCCGACGTCGTAATCAAGCCCCCGCGGATGACGCCCCCGCCGCGTCCACGGAGTCATCGGCCAAGACCGCGGGCAAGGGGCGCCCCACCCCCAAGCGCAAGGACTCCGAGAGCCGGCGCCGGTCCCCGGTGACCGCCCCCTCCAACCGCAAAGAGGCCTACAAGCAGATGCGCGAGCGCCAGGCGGCCGAGCGTGTGCGCGCCCGTGAGGGCATGATGCGCGGCGACGAGCGCTACCTGCCCGCGCGCGACCGCGGCGCGGCCCGCAGGTTCGCCCGCGACTGGGTGGACTCCCGGCGCACGATCAGCCAGTACTTCCTGCCGTTCTCGCTGGCCCTGCTGCTCGTGCTGTGGACGGTCCCCATGCTCTTCGGGCAGGCCGGCATCGTGCTGTACTCCTACGCCATCACCTTCCTGTGGCCGCTGATGATCATCCTGGTGGTCGTCAGCTCCATCCTGGTGTCGCAACGGGTGCGCAAGGAGGTCGCCGCGAAGCTGCCCGGCGAGAACCTCAAGGGCGTCGGCTTCTACGCGGCCATGCGCGCGCTGCAGATCCGGCGGCTGCGCTTCCCGCCGCCCACCTTGCTGCCGGGCGGCAAGCCGGTCCCGCCGAAGCGGTGAGCCGCCTCCCGTCCACCTGGTCCCGCCGGGTGGACGGGGGACCTCCCCGGGGTCGTCCCGCACGGGAGGTTTATGGTCATGGGCATGGAATTCCGCCATCTCGGCCGCAGCGGTCTCAAGGTCAGCGAGATCAGCTACGGCAACTGGATCACCCACGGCTCCCAGGTCGAGGAGGACGCCGCCAAGGCGTGCGTCGCCGCCGCGCTCGACGAGGGGATCACGACGTTCGACACCGCCGACGTGTACGCCGGCACCCGGGCCGAGGAGGTTCTCGGCCGCGCGCTCGAGGGGCAGCGGCGCGAGTCGCTGGAGATCTTCACCAAGGTCTACTGGCCGACCGGCCCCGGCGTGAACGACCGCGGCCTGTCGCGCAAGCACATCACCGAGTCGATCCACGGCTCGCTGCGCCGCCTTCGGACCGACTACGTGGACCTGTACCAGGCGCACCGGTTCGACTACGAGACGCCCCTTGAGGAGACCCTCAAGACGTTCGACGACCTGGTCCGGCAGGGCAAGGTCCTCTACATCGGCGTCTCGGAGTGGAAGGCCTCGCAGATCGCCGAGGCGCTGCGCATCGCCGACCAGATGGGCTTCGACCGCCTGGTCTCCAACCAGCCGCAGTACTCCATGTTGTGGCGGGTCATCGAGGGCGAGATCGTGCCGCTGTGCGAGCAGGAAGGCGTCGGGCAGATCGTCTGGTCGCCGATCGCGCAGGGCGTGCTCACCGGGAAGTACCAGCCCGGCCAGGCGCCGCCCGAGGGCTCCCGCGCCACCGACCCCACCGGCGCCAACATGATCAGCCGTTTCATGCGCGACGACGTGCTGTCCGCCGTCCAGGACCTCAAACCCGTCGCCGCCGACCTCGGGCTCAGCATGGCGCAGCTCGCGGTGGCCTGGGTGCTGCAGAACCCCAACGTGTCGAGCGCCATCATCGGGGCCTCCAAGCCCGAGCAGGTGCGCGACAACGTCAAGGCCGCGGGCATGAAGCTGGACGCCGACGTGATGGCCAGAATCGACGAGACGCTCGGCTCGGTGATCGAGCGCGACCCGTCGCGCACCGAAAGCCCTAATCCCCGGCCATAGGCAGTAAATGCCCTTATCCGGGGTAAAGGCGGGACCGTAAGGTCACCGGCGACCGGGGCCCTTCGTATTTGGCGTCACACGCGCATCAACCGGCACGGAGGGCCCCGCCGTCACTCCACACGCAGGGACATCGCCTTGTACTCGACCTTGTCCCCGTCCAGCAGCGAGACCTGCTCGACCCCGGAATTGAGCAGCACTTTCCAGTTTTCCCCGAGCCACGACTCGGCGTCCGCCTGGCTGGGAAACACCTCCCGCGGAAGCGGCCCTTCGGTGACCTCACCGCCATTGGCATTTTCATATCGCCATCGCCAACTCATGCCATACGCTCCTTTTCGCGGGGTTCGCCGATCGCCTCCCGAGGCTGTGCAGACCCTATCTCCTGGGAGTGTCCCGCAGATCTTGCCGTGGGGGCGCGCGGACCCCTCAGGAGGCCCCACCCGCCCTCCGGACAAGCAAGGAGCCCACCCCATGCCGCCTGACACCACCCCGGCACGGGTCCCCGCTCACCCCACGTCCCCCTCGGCACAAGTACCCGCTCCGCCCACGGCCACCACCCCGGCACCGGCGCCCGTTGGGCCCACGGCCTTCGCCTCCGCAGAGGTGCCCGCTTTGCCCACGGCCACCACCCCGGCACCGGCGCCCGCTTTGCCCACGGCCACCGCCCCGGCACCGGCGCCCGCTTTGCCCACGGCCACCGCCCCGGCACCGGCGCGCGTTCGCCCCACGGCCACCGTCCCGGCACAGATGCCCGCTCGTCCCGCGGTCGCCACCCCGCGCACCTCCGCCCCTGCCGTGCCGTCGTACCCGGCCGGTGTCCCGCGCACCGCCGATTCCCCGCCGTGCACGCGTGGCGTGTCGCGGGCCGGTGACGGCCGGCGAGCGGGCGCTGCTCTCGCGGCGGCCGTGTCCCTCCACCCGGCCGGGGCGCGGTGAAGGTCCTGCTCTCCGGGACGGCGGGGCCCTTCGGCTGGCCCGAGCCCGCCTGCGGGTGTGTCTCCTGCTCCCGGCTCTCCCCCGGCCACCGTCTGCCCACGTCCATCGTGCTCGACGACATGGTGCGGCTGGCGCCCCCGGCGGGGCTGCCGCTGGCGCAGCCCGCCTCGCTGCCGAAGGGGTACCGCATGACGGTCACCCCGGACGGGCACGCGGTCAGCGGGCCCGACCGCGGGCGCGTGCTGCACGCCGTCGCCCCCGAGGACGAAGACAGGGGCGACCCCTCACCGAGCTGGGCCGAGGACGCCTACGACCTCGTGCTCATCGACCTGCTGGACCGGCCGCAACGGCTCGGCGACCTGCGGCGCCGCGGCCTGGTCACCGCGCGGACGCAGGTGGTGGCCGTCCACCTGGACCACCGCCTGCCGTCGGAAGCCGAGCTCGGGCGGCGCCTGGCGTTCTGGGGCGCGCACGCCGTGGAGGACGGCACCATCCTCGACACCCGGCACCTCCCCCCGCCCCGCCCGGCCCCGCCGCGCCGCACCCTGATCCTCGGCGGCGCCCGCTCCGGCAAGTCCGCCGAGGCCGAGCTGCGGCTCATCACCGAGCCCGACGTCACCTACGTCGCCACCGGCCCCACCGGCCGCCGCGACCCCGACTGGCTGGCCCGCGTCCACGCCCACCAGCGTCGCCGCCCCCCGTACTGGACCACGATCGAGACCACCGAACTCGCCACCCTGCTCAGGACCGCCACCGGCCCCCTCCTCATCGACGGCATAGGAACGTGGCTGACGGCCGTCTTCGACGGCTGCGGCGCCTGGGGCGACCCCGCCCACGACCGCCCCCGCGGCCGCAAACCGGGCCGCTTCGGCACCGCCCTCGACGCCGTCGCCGCCCGCTGCGACGACCTGATCGCCGCCTGGCGCCAGACCCGCGCCCAAGTGGTCGCCGTGAGCGACGAGGTGGGCCTGAGCGTCGTCCCCGCCACCGCCAGCGGCCGCGTCTTCCGCGACGCCCTCGGCCGCCTCAACCAACGCCTGACCGCCGAATCCGAACAGACCACCTTCGTGCTGGCCGGCCGCCCCATCCCCCTCCCCGTCTGACCCGCTCCCCACGGGGGCGGCAAATCCGGCGCCGCCGTGCGGCGGCCGGGTGGGACGGGGCGCGCGGCGAGCGCGGGGAGGCGTGATACTTGGGGCGTGACGACCTCCCCTGCCGCGGAGCGGCCGGTGGCCGAAGGGTTACGGCTGGCGGCCGGGACGTTGACCATCTGGCCTGTGGGGGCGCCGCAGGTCGATCGGGCCACGACCTCGTGGGCGATGACGCTGGCGCCGGTGGTGGGGCTCGCGCTGGGGGTCGTCGCGGCGGGGGTCATGGCGGTCGCGGGGCTGGTGACGGGGGGGCTCCTCGCGGCGGCGCTCGGGGTGGGAGTGCTGGCGGTGCTCACCCGGGGACTGCATCTGGACGGGCTGGCGGACCTGGCGGACGGGCTGGGCAGCGGTAAGGCCGCCCCCCAGGCGCTGGAGATCATGAAAAGGTCGGACATCGGGCCGTTCGGGGTGATGGCGCTGGTGTTCACGGTGCTGGTCCAGGTGACGGCGACCGCCGAGGCCGGGGCGGTGGCGCTGGTGGTGGCGTGCGTCACAGGGCGGCTGGCGGTGACGTGGGCCTGCGCGGCGGGGGTGCCGGCGGCGCGGCCCGAAGGGCTCGGGGCCATGGTCGCGGGGGCCGTGCGGCGCAGTGACGCGATCATCGTGACGATCGCGGCGGCGGTGGCCGCGTTGCTCACGGGGGTGGCGACCGGCGTCCCCGTGGCGTACGTGCTCGCGATGGCCGCGGGGCTCGGAGCGGCCTGGCTGGTGCAGACGCACGCCGTGCGGCGGCTCGGCGGCATCACCGGGGACGTGCTCGGGGCCCTCGTCGAGACCGCCACGGCGGTCGCGCTGGTCGTGTGCGCCGCGCTGATCTGAGGCTTCCCGGTTCGCCGCGGAAAGCGGGGCGGGAATCGTCGGACGAACCCTCGTTTATGCGTACGGAGGAAGCAGGGCTAGCATCGGCCTACGTGACGACAGTGCGACTTAACGCGCCTGACCCGAGGTCGGTGGAGTCCGACGCCCTCGTGATCGGCATCCACAGTTCCCCAGACGGCCCGCGTCCCGCCTCAGGGGCGGAGAGCATCGACGACGCCATCGCGGGCGGGCTCACCGCCACACTCGGCGCCCTCGGCTTCAGCGGCAAGGCGGGAGAGACCGCCAAGTTCCCGGCGTTCGGCGCCGTGCCGGCAACGGTGATCGTCGCCGTGGGGCTGGGAGACGCCCCTGAGGACGGCGGATACGACCTGGAGGTGCTGCGCCGGGCCGCCGGCACGGCCGCCAGAGCCCTCGCGGGCACGTCGCGCGCCGCGCTGGCGCTGCCCGCCGCCACGGCGGAGCAGGCCGAGGCGGTGGCGCTCGGCGGCCTGCTCGGCGCCTATGTCTTCACCAAGTACCGCACCGGGCAGGACAAGCCCCCGGTCGGCGAGCTCGCCGTGCTGAGCGACGCCCCGGGCGCGCAGGGTGCGCTCGACCGCGCCGCGACGCTGGCCGAGTCGGTGTCGCTGGTCCGTGACCTGGTCAACACCCCGCCGTGCGACCTGCCGCCCGCCAGGTTCGCCGAGATCGCCGAGGAGCTCGGCACCAAGTCCGGCCTGACGGTCGACATCCTCGACGAGACCGCACTCAAGAGCGGCGGCTTCGGCGGCATCGTCGGCGTCGGCCAGGGCTCGGTGAACCCGCCCCGCCTGGTGCGCCTCGGCTACGAGCACCCCGAGGCGTCCGCGCGCGTGGCGTTCGTCGGCAAGGGCATCACCTTCGACTCCGGCGGCCTATCGCTCAAGCCGTCCGCGTCCATGCCGTGGATGAAGTCCGACATGGGCGGCGCGGGCGCCGTGCTCGGCGCGCTGCTGGCCGTCGCCAAGCTCGGCCTGCGGGTGAACGCCGTCGGCTACCTGTGCCTGGCCGAGAACATGCCGAGCGGCAGCGCGCAGCGTCCCTCCGACGTGCTCACCACCTACAGCGGCAAGACCGTCGAGGTCGTCGACACCGACGCCGAGGGCCGCCTGGTGCTGGTGGACGGCATCGCCCGCGCGGGCGAGGACGACCCGGACGTCATCGTGGACGTCGCCACCCTCACCGGCGCGCAGATCGTCGCGCTCGGCTGGCGCACCTGCGGCGTCATGGCCTCCGACGAGGAGCTGCGCGCCGACGTCGTGGAGACCGCCGTCGCCCAGGGCGAGGCCGCCTGGGGCATGCCGCTGCCGGACGAGCTGCGCAAGGGCCTGGACTCCCCGGTCGCCGACATCGCCAACCTCAACCCCGAGCGTTCCGGCAGCATGCTCGCCGCGGGCATCTTCCTGCGCGAGTTCGTGCCCGAGGGCGTGCGCTGGGCCCACATCGACATGGCGGGCCCCGCGTTCAACAAGGAGGCGCCGCACGGGTACACCCCGAAGGGCGGCACCGGAGTGATCACTCGCACGCTGGTCGCCCTCGCCGAGCGCCACCAGCCCGCCCGAGAGGCATGATGGGCCGGGGACGCGCCTGCGCGGGCCCCGCGCGTACCGGCGGCCAAGCGCGTCACATGTACGCGGGACAAGTGAAAAGATGCTGTTGGGCGGGCCGGGAGCGTCGCGGAGGCGACCACGGGCAGGACCCGGCCGTGTGGGCCCACCGATCCGACAAGGAGCTTTCCAGTGGCTGATGGCAGCGGCCCCTTCGACATCGTGGTCCTGGGCGGCGGTAGCGGCGGCTACGCGTGTGCCCTGAGGGCGGCCGAGCTGGGCAAGAACGTCGCGCTGATCGAGCGGGACAAGATCGGCGGCACGTGCCTGCACCGGGGGTGCATCCCCACCAAGGCGCTGCTGCACGCCGCCGAGGTGGCCGACGAGACGCGTGAGGCCACGACGGTCGGCGTCAAGGCGCGCTTCGAGGGCATCGAGATGTCCGGTGTCCACGCCTTCAAGGACAAGATCGTCAACCGCGCCTGGAAGGGCGTGCAGGGCCTGCTGAAGAGCAGGAACGTCACGATCTTCGAGGGTGAGGGACGGCTGGCCGGCCCGAACCGCGTCATGGTGGGCGGGCAGGCCGTCGAAGGCCGCAACATCGTGCTCGCCACGGGGTCGGCGCCGAAGTCGCTGCCGGGCCTGGAGATCGACGGCGAGCGGGTCATCACGAGCGACCACGCGCTGAAGCTGGACCGGGTGCCGTCCTCTGTGGTGGTGCTCGGCGGGGGCGTCATCGGCGTGGAGTTCGCGTCCGTCTGGAAGTCCTTCGGCGCCGAGGTCACGATCGTCGAGGCCCTGCCCCACCTGCTGCCCCTCGAGGAGGAGTCCAGCTCGAAGCTGCTGGAGCGGGCGTTCCGCCGCCGCGGCATCAAGTACGAGCTCGGCACCCGTTTCGAGGGCGTCAAGACCACCGACACCGGGGTCGTGGTGACCCTGGAGGGCGGCAAGACGCTGGACGCCGAGCTGCTGCTGGTCGCCGTCGGCCGCGGCGCCGTGCTGTCCGGCTTCGGCTACGAGGAGGCGGGCGTCGCCATCGAGCGCGGCACCGTCGTCGTGGACCAGTACTGCCAGACCAGCGTGCCCGGCGTGTACGCCGTGGGCGACCTGATCCCCACGCTGCAGCTCGCGCACGCCGGGTTCGCCGAGGGCATCCTGGTCGCCGAGCACATCGCGGGCCTGAACCCCGTGCCGATCGACTACGACGGGGTGCCCCGCATCACCTACTCCGACCCCGAGGTCGCCTCCGTGGGCATCACCTCGGCCGTCGCCAGGGAGCGCGGCCACGAGGTCACCGAGCTGGTGTACGACCTCGGCGGCAACCCCAAGAGCCAGATCATCGGCACGCAGGGCGCCGTCAAGATCATCGCCCAGAAGGACGGCCCGGTTCTGGGTGTCCACATGGTGGGCAAGCGCATGGGCGAGCTCGTCACCGAGGGCCAGCTCATCTACAACTGGGAAGCCCTGCCCACCGAGGTGGCGCAACTCATCCACGCTCACCCGACCCAGTCCGAAGCCGTCGGCGAGGCGATGCTCGCGCTGGCCGGCAAGCCGCTGCACGTCCACAACTGAAGCCCTCACAAGGAAGCGCGAGAGAAGAAATCATGCCGGTTTCCGTAACCATGCCCCAGCTCGGCGAGAGCGTGACCGAGGGCACCGTCACCCGCTGGCTGAAGAAGGAAGGGGACCACGTCGAGACCGACGAGCCGTTGCTCGAGGTCTCCACCGACAAGGTCGACACCGAGATCCCCTCGCCGTCCAGCGGGGTGCTCACCAAGATCGTCGTCGCGGAGGACGAGACGGTCGAGGTGGGCTCCGAGCTCGCCGTCATCGACGGTGAGGGCGGCGCCGCCGCCGCGCCCGAGCAGCCGAAGCCCGAGCCCGAGCCCGAGCCGCAGCCCGAGCCCGAGCAGCCGAAGGCCGCGCAGGCCGCCCCGGCGTCGTCGATCCCGCAGCCGCCCGCGCCGGCTCCTCAGCCCGCGCCGCAGCCGGCTCCTCAGCCCGCGCCGCAGCAGGCCCCGCAGCCTCAGCAGCAGGCGCCGCAGGCGCCGGCCCCGCAGGCCGCCCCTGCTCCGGCCGCGCCGTCCACCGGCGAGAGCCCGTACGTCACGCCGCTGGTGCGCAAGCTCGCCGGCGAGCACGGCGTGGACCTCGACTCGCTGAACGGCACCGGTGTCGGCGGGCGCATCCGCAAGCAGGACGTGCTGGAGGCCGCCAGGCAGCAGCGCGAGCGCAACGCCCAGGCCCAGGCCGCCCAGGCCCCGGCGGCGCAGGCCGCCCCGGCCCCCGCCCCGCAGGCGGCGGCCCCGGCTCCCGAGCCGGTGCAGGCGGACACCACGCTGCGCGGGCGCACCGAGAAGATGTCGCGCATGCGGCAGACCATCGCCAAGCGCACGATGGAGTCGCTGCAGAGCTCGGCCCAGCTCACCACGGTCGTCGAGGCGGACGTCACCAAGATCGCGCGGCTGCGCGACCGGGTCAAGGCGGACTTCCAGCGCCGCGAGGGCGTGAAGCTCACCTTCATGCCGTTCTTCGCGCTGGCCACCGTCGAGGCACTCAAGCAGCACCCCAAGCTCAACGCGGTGATCAACAGCGAGACCAACGAGGTCACCTACTTCGACCACGAGCACCTGGCGTTCGCGGTCGACGCCGAGCGCGGCCTCGCGTCCGCGGTCATCAAGGACGCCGGCGACCTCAACCTCGCCGGCCTGGCCCGCAAGATCACCGACCTCGCCGAGCGCACCCGCACCAACAAGGTGAGCCCCGACGAGCTGTCAGGCGGCACCTTCACCCTGACCAACACCGGCAGCCGCGGCGCGCTGTTCGACACCCCGATCATCAACCAGCCCCAGGTGGCGATCCTCGGCACCGGCTCGGTCGTCAAGCGCCCCGTGGTGCTCGACACCCCCGAGGGCGAGGTCATCGCCGTCCGCTCCATGGTCTACCTGGCCCTGACCTATGACCACCGCCTGGTGGACGGCGCCGACGCCGCCCGCTTCCTGACGACGGTCAAGCGCCGCCTGGAGGACGGCCGCTTCGAAAGCCAGCTCGGCCTGGGCTGACCCGCGACACCCCGACGGCCGGACCGGACACTCCCCGGTCCGGCCGTCCGGCTGTCCGGCCCACCGCGCGCCGGAGCCGGCGCGGACGGGTGCGGGCTCGGCAGGTGTGCGCGACACATGGCGCCCGGGGCGCCGTCATCCCGGGTGATCCGCATAGGGTGATCGGCATGAGCGTCGTCGTCACGGGATCGTCCGGGCTCCTCGGTACGGCGCTGGTCCGCGCGCTGCGCGACCAGGGGCGTACCGTCGTCAGGCTGGTGCGCAGGCCGCCCGCGGGGGCGGACGAGGCGTTCTGGGACCCGCGGGCGGGGGTGCTGGAGCCAGAGGCGCTTGAGGGTGCCGAGGCGGTGGTGCACCTGGCGGGGGCCGGGATCGCGGACCGGCGGTGGAGCGACGCCTACCGGCGGGAGCTGCTGTCCAGCCGGGTGGAGTCCACGCGGCTGCTCGCCACCACCATCGCCGGTCTCGGCCGGCCGCCTGGGGTGCTGCTCTCCGGGTCGGCCATGGGCGTCTACGGCGACACCGGCGACCGCGCGGTGGACGAGACCACCGAGCCGCCGGTGGGGCCGTCCACAGAAGCAGGCACGTCGCCGCGGGGATCCGGCGCGGCACCCGCGCCGCCCGCGAGGCCGTCGCCCGATTCCCCCGGCCAGTGGCTCGCGGGGCTCGCGCGGGCGTGGGAGGCGGAGACGGCGCCCGCAGCCGAGGCGGGCGTGCGGGTCGTGACGCTGCGGACCGGGCATGTGCTCACCCGCGAGGGAGGCTTCCTCGGCAGGCTGCTCCCGCTGTTCCGGCTGGGTCTCGGCGCTCCGCTGGGATCCGGGCGGCAGTACACCTCGTGGATCACGATGGACGACTGGCTGGGGGCCGTGGAGCACCTCTTGGCCGGCGCGGCGGCGGGGGCCGCCGGGCCGGTGAACCTGACCGCGCCGGAGCCTGTGACCAACGCGGAGTTCACCAAGGCGCTCGGCCGCGCGCTGGGCCGTCCCACCCTGCCGGTGGCCGTGCCGCCGTTCGCCCTGCGGGCCGCGCTCGGCCCCCTGGCGGACGAAGGGGTGCTGATCGGCCAGCGTGTGCTGCCGGCCCGCCTGCTGGAGATGGGGTACCGGTTCCGTCATCCCCTCATCGACGAGGCCCTGGCCGCCATACTCTAGTGTGCCGTTCCGGAAACGGGAGGCCCGGTGACCCATGGTGGGGCTTCTCGCCCCACGATGCGGCATCAGGAGAGATCATGCGACGGTCCGGCCAGTCCCACATCCTCGCCATCGGCGGCGGTTCGTTCCGCCAGACCCGGCGCTTGGGGGTGGTCGAGGCGTCCGGCCTGCTGCGCTACGCCCTCGACCTCACCGGTCAGGACCGCCCGAAGCTCGGCCTGGTCGCCACGGCGATGGGGGACGACGCGCCGTGGCTGCTCAAGATGTACGGCGCGTTCCGATCATGGGACGTCGAGGTCAGCCACCTGACGGTGTTCCCCATGCCGAACGTCGAGGACCCCCGCGAGTGGATCCTGGACCAGGACGTCATCTACGTCAGCGGCGGCAGCGTCGCCAACCTCGTGGCGCTGTGGCGGCTGCACGGGCTGGACGAGGCGTTCGAGGAGGCCTGGCGGTCCGGCGTCGTGTTGTCCGGCCAGAGCGCGGGCGCGTTGTGCTGGCACGTCGGCGGCAACACCGACTCCTTCGGCCCGGACCTGCGGGTGTGGGCGGAGGGGCTCGCCTTCCTGCCGTTCTCCTGCGGCGTGCACTACAACTCCGAGCCGCAGCGCCGCCGCCTGCTGCAGGCCTCGGTCGCCTCCGGCGAGCTGCCCGAGGGGTACGCCGCCGACGAGGGCGTGGGCCTGCACTACGTGGGACAGGAGTTCATCCAGGCCGTCACCGTGGACCCCGCCGGCTCCGCCTACCGGCTGGAGCGCGACGGCGAGGGGCGCGTCAAGGAGTTCCGTGTGGAGCCTCGCCTGCTCACCCCGTGACCTCGCGTTAGGCTGACCCCGTGAGCGAGCGCGGGAACCACGGCAGCACCACGGGCATCGGGCGGCTCGCACTCGTCCGGATGGGCGTCGACGTCCCGTACGAACAGGCGTGGGCGCTCCAGCGTGACGTGCACGCCCGCCGGGTGGCGGGCGCCATCCCCGACACCTGCCTGCTGCTGGAGCACGCCCCGGTGTACACCGCGGGCAAGCGCACCCGTCCCGAGGAGCGGCCGTCCGACGGCACCCCGGTGATCGACGTTGACCGCGGCGGCAAGATCACCTGGCACGGTCCGGGGCAGCTCGTCGGGTACCCGATCGTGCGGCTCACCGAGGCGCTGGACGTCGTGGTCTACGTCCGGCTGCTGGAGGAGGCGCTGATCAAGGTGTGCGCCGACTTCGGGGTGGTGTCCGGGCGGGTCGAGGGCCGCAGCGGCGTGTGGGTGGCGGGCGACCCCGCGCACGGGCTGCCCGACCGCGCGCTCGCCGCGATCGGCATCAGGGTGTCGCGCGGGGCCACCATGCACGGCTTCGCGCTCAACTGCGTCAACGACCCCGGCTGGTTCAACCGCATCGTCCCGTGCGGCATCCCCGACGCCGGCGTCACGTCCCTGTCGGCCGAGACGGGGCGGCGCATCACGGTGGACGAGGTGCTGCCGTTCGCGGAGAAGCGGCTCGCCGAGGCGCTCGGCGCGGAAGGCGTCGACGTCCAGGAGGAAGACCTGTTGTCGGGCCGGGTCTGACCAGGGGTGGCGTCGACGCGGGCCGGGGTCATCGCGGCCGGGCGGGCGGACGTAAGCTGGACGGCGTGACAGTTGCTCCTGAAGGCCGAAAGCTCCTCCGTCTGGAGGTGCGCAACAGCCAGACCCCCATCGAGCGCAAGCCCCCGTGGATCAAGACACGGTTGCACAACGGGCCCACCTTCAACGAGATCAGATCCCTCGTCAAGGACCAGGGCCTGCACACCGTGTGCCAGGAGGCCGGCTGTCCCAACATCTCCGAGTGCTGGGAGGACCGCGAGGCGACGTTCCTCATCGGCGGCGACCAGTGCACGCGGCGGTGCGACTTCTGCCAGATCGACACCGGCAAGCCCGCCGAGTACGACACCGACGAGCCGCGCCGGGTCGCCGAGTCCGTCATGCAGATGGGCCTGCGGTACGCCACGGTCACCGGGGTGGCGCGCGACGACCTGCCCGACGGCGGGGCGTGGCTGTACGCCGAGACCGCGCGGCGCATCCACGCCGACGTCCCCGGGTGCGGCGTCGAGTTGCTCGTGCCCGACTTCAACGGCAAGCGGGACCAGTTGGAGGAGGTCTTCTCCAGCCGTCCCGAGGTGTTCGCGCACAACATCGAGACGGTGCCGCGCATCTTCAAGAGCATCCGGCCCGCGTTCCGGTACGACCGGTCCCTGGCCGTGATCACGATGGCGCACGAGGCGGGGCTGGTCACCAAGTCCAACCTCATCCTCGGCATGGGCGAGGAGCCCGAGGAGATCACGCAGGCCATGCGCGACCTCAAGGAGGCCGGCTGCGACCTGCTCACCATCACCCAGTACCTGCGTCCCACGCCGCGCCACCACCCCGTGGCGCGCTGGGTCAAGCCGGAGGAGTTCGTCTCCCTGCAGGCCGAGGCGGAGGCCATCGGGTTCGCGGGGGTGATGTCCGGGCCGCTGGTCCGCTCGTCCTACCGCGCCGGGCGCCTGTACAAGCAGGCCATCGAGGCCCGCCAGACCATCTGACCCGCCTCGCCCCCCGGCGGCGCCGAAGCCGCCGGACCGTCTGACCCGCCTCGCCTCCCGGCGGCGCCGAGCCCGCCGGACCGTCTGACCATCGCCTCACGCTCCGGCAGCCGTGCGGGCCGCCGGGGTGCGGTCCTTTTCCGCGGGCGCCTGTACGGCGGGGGGCCCCGGCCGCCGGGGCGTCGCCGCGCGGCGGGCGGGCGGTCCTTTTCCCCGCTGGGCATTTGTATCCTTTACCCATGGCGAACAAGCCCGCAGACCCCGAGCGTCCGGGGCGCATCAAGCAGCTCCGGATGGTCGCGCAGATCGTCCAGAAGGCCAACCCCAAGGGCATGCCGATCGTTTACGCGTCGGCACTCGGTACGGTGGTCCTCTTCGTGGTGCTCGGTCTGGTGACCGGGTACGTCTGGCAGTTGATCCTTCTCGGGGTCATGGTCGCCATCACGGTCGGGCTGGTGGTGTTCTCCCAGCTCGCCCAGCGTGCGCAGTACTCGATGCTGGCGGGCCAGCCCGGCGCCGCGGCGGCGGTGCTCCAGGGCATGCGCGGCAACTGGCAGGTGACGCCCGCGGTGGCGGTCACCCGCGACCAGGACGTGGTGCACCGGGTGGTGGGCTTCCCCGGCATCGTGCTGGTGTCCGAGGGGCCGTCCTCGCGGGTGCAGCGCATGCTGGTGGCCGAGAAGAAGCGCGTGCAGCGGGTCGCGATCGACGTGCCGGTGTACGACGTGCAGTGCGGCGACGGCGAGGGGCAGGTGCCGCTGAACAAGCTGCAGCGTCACCTCATGAAGCTCCCCCGCATGATCAAGAAGCAGGCGGTGTCCGAGGTGAACTACCGCCTGCGGGCGCTGCCGCAGACCGTGCCCATGCCGAAGGGCCCGATGCCGAAGGGCATGCGCATGCCTCGCGGCGGCAAGATGCGCTGATGTCCCGCCCCGCCCGGCACGCCGTGCCCGACACCCCCTCGGTGCGGGCCAACCGCGGCTGGTGGGACGCGGCGGCGGACGAGTACCAGGCCGAGCACGGCGCCTTCCTGCGTGACGCGGGGTTCATCTGGTGCCCGGAGGGGCTGGACGAGGCGGACGCGCGGCTGCTCGGGGACGTGCGGGGCCGGCGGGTCCTGGAGATCGGCTCCGGGGCGGCGCAGTGCGCGCGGTGGCTGGCGTCCCAGGGGGCGGTGGTCGCGGCGTTCGACCTGTCGTTCCGGCAGCTCCAGCACTCCCAGCGCATCGACGACGCGCATGGGAGCCATGTCCCGGTGGTGCAGGCCGACGCGGGTCACCTCCCTTTCGCGGACGTTTCCTTCGACCTGGCCTGCTCGGCCTTCGGCGCCCTGCCGTTCGTCGCCGACGCCCGTCAGGTCCTCACCGAGGTCCGCCGGGTGCTTCGTCCCGGCGGCCGCTTCGTCTTCTCCGTGAGCCATCCGATCCGCTGGGCCTTCCCCGACGACCCAGGCGCGCACGGCCTCACCTCCGACCGCTCCTACTTCGACCGCACCCCGTACGTAGAGGAGGACGAGGACGGCGTCCCCACCTACGTCGAGCACCACCGCACGATGGGCGACTGGGTGGCCGCCATCGTCGCCTCCGGCCTCACCCTGACCGCCCTCACCGAACCTGAGTGGCCGGGCACCCATACCCGTACCTGGGGAGGCTGGAGTCCGCTACGGGGCCGCCACTTCCCCGGCACCGTGATCTTCACCTGCGTGCGGCCTACCGGCTGATCGCCGCATGACGGCGCCGATGTCGCCGTACCACGTCCCACCGTCGCGGCGCCGATCAACCCCACGAGGAACGGCGCGGAGACGGCGCGGCGCGGAGACGGTCACGTGCGTACCACGACCGTGCGGGCGGCGCGGTCGTGGAGGCCCCGGTTGTCCCGGTCCCAGATCAGGGCGGGGAGGGCCAGGCAGAGGAGGAGGGTGCGGAGCACGAGGGACGGGAACGGGGTGCGGTGGCCGTCCACGGTGGTGATCTTGATGCGGAACAGGAGCATGCCCAGGGTCATGCCGGTGGTGCCGGCCAGGATCAGGTACTCCAGGGCGAAGATCACCAAGCCGACCCAGGCGGAGCGCGCGGGGTCGGCGCCGAAGATGCCGCGGCCGATGGCCCAGGTGCAGACGAGCCAGTCGACGACGACGGCGCCGACGCGGCGGCCGAAGCCGGAGACCGAGCCGGGGCCCTCGGCGGGGAGACCGAGTCGTTCACCTGGGCGACCCAGATCGGCGCCCGCGGCGCGGACGCCGCCGAGCCAGGTCTGGGTCCATCTCGGCTGCCTGTTCATGCAGGTAAGATACCGTTCAGGCGCATCGGTCCGCCCTGTAACCCTCCCCCCGTCTGGTTAACGTGTGCGAAACAAACGAGACATGGGACCGAAACGGCACAGGCCTACGTTCGAGTCTGCAAGTTCGTGCCCCTGGGAGGTTGGATGTTCAGCTCCGCCGACGACGTCCTGAAGTTCATCAGGGACGAAGGGGTGCAGTTCGTCGACGTCAGGTTTACCGACCTGCCGGGCACGACGCACCACTTCACCTTTCCCACGGAGAACTTCGGCGCCAGCGTATTCACCGACGGTCTGATGTTCGACGGCTCGTCGATCCGTGGTTTCCAGGCCATTCACGAGTCGGACATGCTGCTGCTGCCCGACCCGTCGACGGCCGTGCTGGATCCGTTCCGCGACCATAAGACCCTCATCATCAACTTCTTCGTCCACGACCCGCTGACGGGCGAGGCGTACAGCCGCGACCCGCGCAACGTCGCCCGCAAGGCCGAGGACTACCTCAAGGGCACGGGCATCGCGGACACCGTGTACTTCGGCCCCGAGGCCGAGTTCTACATCTTCGACGATGTGCGCTTCGCCAGCAGCCAGAGCGAGAGCTTCTACCACATCGACTCGATCGAAGGCGCCTGGAACACGGGCAAGGCCCAGGAGGGCGGCAACCTCGGGTACAAGCCGCGCTACAAGGGCGGCTACTTCCCGGTCCCCCCGATGGACCACTTCACCGACCTGCGCTCGGAGATGGTCCGCAAGCTGATCGAGGCCGGCATCGAGACCGAGATGCAGCACCACGAGGTGGGCACCGCGGGCCAGGCCGAGATCGACTTCCGCTTCGGCACGCTGCTGAAGACCGCGGACAACCTGATGCTGTACAAGTACATCATCAAGAACACCGCGGTGAAGGCCGGCCGCACGGTCACCTTCATGCCGAAGCCGATCTTCGGTGACAACGGCTCGGGCATGCACTGCCACCAGTCCCTGTGGAAGGACGGCGAGCCGCTGTTCTACGACGAGGTCGGCTACGCGGGCCTGTCGGACACGGCGCGGTACTACATCGGCGGCCTGCTCAAGCACGCCCCGGCCATCCTCGCCTTCACCAACCCGACGGTGAACTCCTACCACCGCCTGGTCCCCGGCTACGAGGCCCCGGTGAACCTGGTCTACTCCCAGCGCAACCGCTCCGCCTGCATCCGCATCCCGATCACCGGATCCAACCCCAAGGCCAAGCGCATCGAGTTCCGGGTGCCCGACCCGTCGTGCAACCCGTACTTCGCGTTCTCCGCCCAGCTCATGGCCGGCCTCGACGGCATCCGCAACAAGATCGAGCCGCCGCAGCCGGTCGACAAGGACCTCTACGAGCTCCCGCCCGAGGAAGCCGGCCAGGTCCCGCAGGTCCCCGGCTCCCTGCCGGAGGTCCTCGCCGCCCTGGAGGCCGACCACGAGTTCCTCCTCGAAGGCGGCGTCTTCACGCCTGACCTCATCGAGACCTGGGTCAGCTACAAGCGCGAGAACGAGATCGACCCGATCCGCCTGCGCCCGCACCCGCACGAGTTCGAGCTCTACTACGACGTGTGACCGATCACGGAAAGCCCGGGACGAGGTTGTGAACCTCGCCCCGGGCTTTCGCGTGAACGGCCTCTTCGCCACCGTTCCCAGAAGCCCCCCGCGCCGGGCCGGAACGATCTGCCAGCGGGCTCTCGCTCCCGCAGTGTGCGTGTCATGGACATGGTGCGGCAGGTGATCGTGTTCGACGCGGGGCATCCGTTCTGTCTGCACGATTTGCCCTGGCCGGGAGATTACCGGACATCCCTGGCGTATCCGCGACGACCTCGTGGTTCGTAGCCGACCTACCCGTGGGTAGTTTGGAAAGGATCGATTTCCGACCACGGAGGGGTCACAGCCATGGTCGACAAGTGGGAGGTCAAGCGCCGGCTGGCCGACGCGATCAACGACCACGACGTACGCCGGATGCTCGATTGCTTCTCCGAAGACGCGGTCTTCGTCTCTCCCGTAGGACTGGCAGAGGGACGCGAGGAGATCGTGTGGATCTTTGAGCAATTCTTCAGGGGCTTTCCTGACCTTCACCTGACGGTGTGGTACGAGGCCACGAGCACCGACAACCCCCTGGTGGTCGAATGGACGGGGACCGGCACGCACACCGGACCGTTCCTGATGCCCGACGGGCGGGAACTGGAGGCGACGGGCCGCCGCATCACTCTGCGGGGCACCTGCGCCTCGTTCATCGAGGACGAAAAGATCGTCACGCACCGGGAGTACTTCGATCAACTGGAGCTGTACTCACAGCTCGGCCTGCACCTGGCGATGGACGAGCCGGCCTCCGCGTAGCCCTCCACAGCGGACGGCCCGCATCGATTCCGATGCCGGGCCGTTTCCGGTGCCGTCAGTTCGTCGCGGCGGTCGTGCAGGGCTTCTGGAGATAGAAGCGATAGTCCGAGCCGTCGTGGATCATGGCGGCACGGCCGGCGTCGCTGTCCGCGGCGAAGCCGGTGAGCTTGCGGACGTGAGTACCTCAGGGTCGCGCGGAGGGGCGGCAGGGCCGTCGCCTACGATGTGGAAGGCCCTCCGGTTCAGGGACGGGTCACGACCGGAGAGCGGAGAGGTGGTGGCGAGGTGTTCGGGCGCAAGCCTCTTGAGGAGCGGCTGGCTGAGCGGAGGGCGCAGTTGCCGCCGCTGGAGGAAGGGAAGCACTTCGAGCACGGGCCGGCGAAGTTCGTGTTCATCTTCCTGATCGTGTTCGTGGTGCTCGGGCACTTCGTCGGGTTGTTCGTGCTGATGGCGCTCGGGCAGCACTGAGGGCGGTCAGTACGGGAGCGTGTACTTGGTGAAGTGCGGGGCCACGTACGGGTTCTTGAACTTGGGGAACGCCACGGTGCGGACGTCGCCGTCGGAGGTGAAGCGGTCCTCGGGGTGGGCTTTCAGCCAGTCGAGCCATGCGGTGGAGCAGAAGCGGGCGCAGTCGCCGACCTTGTCCATGGCGCGGATCCTCGGGATGCCCAGGGGGTCGAAGTCCTTGCTGAACGGGGACGCGGCGGGGGTGTAGCCGGCGAGGAAGACGCCGGAGTAGTCGTAGCGGACGCCGGAGGCCTGGCCTTGGCGGGCCCACTGCTTGGTGGTGGGCTGGTTGCCGTACGGGAGGGCGATGGTGGCGGGGGCGTCCTTGATGAGGTCGGTGATCAGTTTGTGGCCGGCGACGATCTGGCCCTCCACCTGGTCCTTGGCGCGGCCGCGCAGGTTGAGGTGGTCGCGGGTGTGGTTGCCGACGTCGAAGCCGTTGTCCTTGAGCCAGCCGAGGACCTGGGCCTGGGCGTCGTGGCCGAAGGTGCCGAACATGTCCTTGATGACGTAGAACGTACCGACGGGGCGGAAGCCGGGGTTCTTGCGGGCGACGTCCATCAGGATGCCGACGGCGGTGTCCGGCTTGGGCGCGCCTGAGCCGTCCAGGGTGAGCTGGGACGGTGAGGAGTCGTCGAAGGTGAGCACCACGGGGTGCTTGCCCGCGGGGATGGCGATGCGGCCGGTGGTGTACTCCCTGGCGGTGATCGGGACGTACCCCTCCTTGGCGAGCCGCTCCAGCTCGGCGCGGAACTGCGCCGGGCTGCGGTCGTCGCTGCCGGGGGCCGGTTTCGCGACGATGCGGTGGTACATCAGCACCGGGATCTGGCCGAGCTCGTTGGCCTTGACCTTGGCGGCCGTGGCGACGGCCGCCTTGCGTGCCTCCTGGGCCGGCACGGCCTTGGCGGGCCCGGCACCCGCGGCCGGTCGTGTGGCGACCTCGCCGCCCCCGCATCCGGCCAGTGCGATCACGCCGAGTGACAACGCCCCGATATGACGACCCCCGAAGCGGCCCATGGTCCCCCCAACACGACCGAGGAATGCGATACGTCACTCCTACCCGGCCGACCTGGGGGTTCCACCCGGAACGTGTCCTATGCAGACCAAGCACTCCCCCGGGTTTCGCATTCGCCGCCATTCCCACGAGATCCGTCGAGTGGGGATATGTCACCGAATACGGTCACACAGGGTGCTCAGCTGGTCGTGGTCTCCGTCGACCGGAACTTGATCCCGGTGAGGCGGCGCAGGATGTCCCACCAGAACGGGGCGCCGAACAGCAGGGCGAAGAACGTGACGAGGAACCCGGGCCAGTGGCCGGGCGAGACGATGCGGTTCAGCCACTCGCCGCCGTTCCAGATCCACCGCGGGTTGCCGTTGTCCGGGATGACCACCGACACCGGCGCGTTCCCCACGATCTTCACGAACGCCGGGCTGGCCAGGATCTCGGTCACGCAGGCGTACGGGTCGGACGGATGCTCCGGGCACTTGTCGCGCAGCCCCCGCACCGCCGCCGCTCCCCCGTCCGCGGTGGCCGCCACCTGGGCCCGCACCGCGTTGTCGCTGAGGATGGCCTTGCCGTACTCCAGGGAGTCCATGCTGAAGAACAGCGTCAGCGCCAGCCCGAGCGCCGCGATCACCCAGCGCACGTACTTGCGGTACAGCACGGTGAGGCGCTGCATCTCGCCGTCGAACCACTCCTCGACGCCCTCGCGGAACGCCTCGGCGTCCTCCTTGGCGGACTCCCAGACGCCCTTCAGCGGCCCGTACAGCGGGCTGCCGTCCTGCCGGAGTTTGTCCAGCATGGCCGGCACACCGCCCTCGGCGGCGATCATCTCCATCATCGCGACCGCGAAGCGGCCCGGCGGCACGAACGAGATGCTGGTACGCCCGGCGGTGTTGTGGTCGATCTCACGCAGCCGCTCGTACAGCCGCCCCGACCAGGTGGTGGCGGTGCTGCGCATCGGCGGGGGCATCGGGTCGAACTTCGGCCGGGCGTCCTTGCGGCCGAACGGCAGGCGGGCGAACACCTCCCTGACGGTGCTCGGGATCCAGGACCGCTTGCCCTCGGCGCCGTCGAGCATGTCCCGCAGGTAGGCCCACAGGAACTTGCTGCGGATGCCGAGGATCCGCACCAGCCCTTCGTTGATCCCGCTGAGGAGCAGCGAGAACAGCAGGAACGCGATGACCAGGCCGGTGGCGAGGTCGACGTAGACCGAGTTCACAAGCGATCACCCGTGACGGTAGGGGCATCAGGAGAGGGACCCTGCCACAGGGGACGAGGGTCACACAACAGACGTCGCCGGGCCCCGTTCGGTTGTCAGGTGACCGGCTCGGGGGCCGGGAGTGCCGCGTCGCGCCAGGCGAAGCCCTCGGGGACGACCACCGACGTCCAGGGCGGCATGGGCAGCGCGGCGGCCTCGTGCGGGTGGATCCAGCGCACCTCGGCGATCTCCACGCCGTCCGGCTCGGCGGGGCCGTCGTCCACGGTGCAGCCGTACACCGTGATGACGTACGCCACCTCGTCGCCGTTGAGGTAGGTGGTGCGGAACGACGGGCCGCCGTACGCGCCGATCAGCCCGCGCAGCCGCACGCCGAGGCCGAGCTCCTCACGCAGCTCGCGGACCAGCGCGTCGCCGGGCGCCTCGTCGGGCTCGACGATGCCGCCCGGCGGGCACCACAGGTCGCCCATCTCGGTGTGGCGCGCGACGAGCATGCGGCCCTCGTCGTCGAACACGCACGCGGTGACCGAGGGCAGCATGAGCAGGTCGCTGCCGACCCGGGCACGCAGACGGGCAAGGTACTCCGACAACGGCACGGCCGCTCCCCCGGGACGCCGGACAGGACGCATCAACGGTAACCGCCCCGGCTCCTTCCGGGGAGCCCGGCGGCCGGACCCGGATCCGGCCGCCGGGGGCCCACCCCACAGGCCGCCCTCCGGCGGCCCGCCACGGCACCCGGCCACCCGCCCCTCCGGCGGAGCGGGGTCCAGGGCGGGACCCGTGGTCACGTGCTCCTCTGGAGGAGCCGGGGTCGAACAGCGGGGACGTCGTGGTCATCCGCTGCTCCAGGAGCCGGGGTCCCACGGGACGTCCCTCTGGGGTCACCCGCCGTAGAAGACCCTTTCGACCACCACCCGCGCGCGGCGGGTGGTGCGCAGGTAGTCGTCCACGAAGTCCTCGGAGCCGTCCGGCGGGTAGCCGAGGGCCCGGGCGATGAGCATGCGTTCACGCAGGTCGCCGGGGATGCTGTCCCCGGCGCGGCCGCGCACCAGCATGATGGCGTCGCGGATCTGGGCGGCGAACCGCCAGGCGTCCGCCACCACCTCCTCGTCGGTGGAGGCCAGCAGCCCCGCCCCCACGGCGGCGCGCAGGGCCTCCAGCGTGCGGGTGGTGCGCAGCTCGGGGATCTCGCAGGCGTGCCGGAGCTGGAGGAGCTGCGCCATCCACTCGACGTCCGACAGGCCGCCCCGGCCGAGCTTGGTGTGCATCAGCGGGTCGGCGCCCCGGGGCAGCCGCTCGGCCTCCATGCGGGCCTTCAGCCGCCGGATCTCGCGCACCGCGGTGTCGGAGATGCCGTCCGGCGGGTACCGCAGCGGCTCGATCATCTCCATGAACTCCTCGCCGAGCCGCTCGTCGCCCGCGGAGAACCGGGCCCGCAGCAGCGCCTGCGACTCCCACGGCGAGGACCACCGCCGGTAGTAGGCGGCGTACGACGACAGGGTGCGCACCAGCGGGCCCTGGCGTCCCTCGGGCCGCAGGTCGGGGTCAACGAGCAGCGGCGGATCGACGGCGGGCATGGCCAGCAGCCGCCGCATCTCGTTGGCGACGGCGTGCGCGGCGCCGGCCGCCTCCTTCTCGTCGGCGCCCTCGTGCGGCGAGTGCACGAACATCACGTCGGCGTCGCTGCCGTACGACGACTCGTACCCGCCGAGCCGCCCCATCGCGATCACCGCGAACCGCGTGGGCATCACGCCGCGCCGCTCCAGGGCGACCTTGTGGATCGCGGAGTCCAGCGCGGCCTGCAGGGTGACGTCGTTGAGCTCCGACAGCGCCTGCCCGATCTCCTCGATGTCGATCCGCCCGACCAGCCCGGCGACCGCCGTGCGGAACAGCTCACGGCGGCGCAGGGTGCGCACCGCGGCGACCGCGGTCTCGGCGTCCGCCTCGTGCCGCTGCACGGCCGCCGCGGCCTCGGCGGCGAGGGCCTGCTTGGGACGTGCCTGGAGCTCGCCGTCCGAGCCGAGCATGGCGACGGCGTCGGGGGCGTGCAGCAGCAGGCCGGTGACGTAGCGGCTGGTGCCGAGCAGCCGCGCCATGCGGTCGGCGACGGCGGTCTCGTCGCGCAGCAGCCGCAGGTACCACGGGGTGGCGCCCAGCTTGTCGCTGACCTGGCGGAACCCGAGCAGCCCGGCGTCGGGGTCGGGCGTGTCGGCGAACCAGCCCAGCATGACCGGCAGCAGGGTGCGCTGGATCGCGGCTCGGCGCGACACGCCGCTGGTGAGGGCGGCGATGTGGCGCAGCGCCCCGTCGGGGTCGGCGAACCCGAGTGCCGACAGGCGGGCGGAGGCGGCGGCCGTGGACAGGCGGGCCTCCTCTCCGGGCAGCCGGGCGACGGCCTGCAGCAGCGGCCGGTAGAACAGCTTCTCGTGCAACCTCCTGGCCTCCATCGCGTGCCTGCGCCAGCGGGTGGTGAACTCCCCCACCGGGTCGGCGAGCATGCCGAGCCCGCGGCCGATGCGGCGCAGATCGGTGACGTCCTCGGGTACGACGGCGGTACGGCGCAGCCGGTGGAGCTGCAGCATGTGCTCCACGCGGCGCAGGAACGTGTACGCCTCGGCGAGCGTCTTGGCGTCCTCCCTGGCCACGTACCCGCCGCGTGACAGGGCCGCCAGGGCCGGCAGCGTGGCCCGGCGGCGCAGCAGGCCGTCGGCGCGGCCGTGCACGAGCTGGAGGAGCTGGACGGCGAACTCGATGTCGCGCAGGCCGCCGGGGCCGAGCTTGATCTGCCGGTCCACCTCGCCGACCCGGACGTGCGCCTCCACGCGGCGGCGCATCGCCTGGACGTCCTCGACGAAGTTCTCGCGGGTGGAGGCCTGCCACACCATGTCGTCCAGGGCGCTGACGTACTCGCTGCCGAGCTCCAGGTCGCCCGCGACCGGCCGGGCCTTCAGCAGCGCCTGGAACTCCCAGGTCTTGGCCCAGCGGCGGTAGTAGGTGAGGTGGCTGGCGAGGGTGCGCACCAGCGGGCCGGCCTTGCCCTCGGGGCGCAGCCCGGCGTCCACCTCCCACAGCGAGCCCTCGGGCGTGCTGACGGAGCAGGCCCGCATCATGCCCTGGGCGAGCTTGGTGGCGATCTGGAGGGCCTTGGTCTCGTCCACGCCGTCCCGCGGCTCGGCGACGAAGATCACGTCGACGTCGCTGATGTAGTTGAGCTCGCGGGCACCGCACTTGCCCATGCCGATCACGGCGAGGCGCACGTCGGCGCTCTCGGGCAGCTCGGCCCTGGCGACGGCCAGCGCGGCCTCCAAGGTGGCGGAGGCGAGGTCGGACAACTCGGAGGTGACCTCGCCGAGCATCGCGAGGCCGGTGATGTCGCGCGCGGCGAGCTGGAGCATCCGGCCGCGGTAGGCGACCCGCAGCGCGCACAGGACGTCGGTGCCGGCGTCCGAGGCGTACGGGACGAGGTCCGCGGGGTCGGCGCCCACGGCCTCCAGCAGCTCGGCGCGCAGGTCGCGGTGCGGGGACCGCTGCCTGGCTCTCTCCCCCTCCAGCAGCCGCCAGTGCTCGGGATGCCGGACGACGTGGTCCCCGAGGGCCGCCGACAGGCCGAACACCGAAAGGAGGCGCAGCCGCAGACCGGGGTCGGCGCGCATGGCGCCGAGCACGCTCTGGTCGCGCTCGGCGAGACGGCTGAGGGAGGTGAGCGCGAGGTCGGGGTCGGCGGCGCCCAGGAGATCGGCGAGCAGGTCGAGGTCACCGACGGCTTCGGGCCCGAGACCGTCCAGGAGACGCTCGGTGTGCGCGCCGTCGGCGAACCCCAGCCGGGCGAGACGCCCGGCCGTCGTCTGCATACGGGACTCGGCGTTCACAAGCTCAACGTAGTCGTTGCCTCACGCACTCGTCGTTAGTGGTTTCGCGCCGTAATCGCGCGGTCACAGGGAATGGACAGGGGTGCGGGCGGCCCTGACCGGGGTTCGGCACGGGTCACCACGGCCGCGAAGGCCTCGGCGAACGGCCGCCACGTGGCGTGCAGGGCGTCCCGCGCGGCGCGCACCTCGGCGTCGAGGGCGGCGGGGTCGTACCCGGCGGCGGTGAGCGGGGACGGGTCGGCCAGCCAGGAGGTGAAGATCTCCGGGGTGGCCTCGGGGTGGAACTGCACGGCCCAGGCGCGGTCGCCGAGGCGGTACCCCTGGGCGGGGTACGGGTCGCCGGTGGCCATGGGGACGGCGCCCGGCGGGAGCACGGTCATGGCGTCGGAGTGGTACTGCACGGCACGCGCGACCGGCGGCAGCACCCCGAACAGCGGATCGTCCGCCGCGGCGGGCAGCGTGGCGACCGTCCGCAGCCCCACCTCCAGCCCCGGCTCCCCCCGTTCCACGACGCCCCCGCAGGCCAGCGTCATGAGCTGGGCCCCGAGGCAGATCCCGAGTGCCGGCACCGACGCCTCCACCGCCGTCCGCAGCAGCTCGCGCGTCGCCGGCTGCCAGGGGAACCCCGCGTCGTCCCACGCGGACGCGGCCCCGCCGAGCACGATCAGCCCGTCCCCCGGCTCCGCCGGCACGTCCTCCCCGAGGTACGGCCGCACCACGTCACAGTCCACCCCCGCACCGGCCAGCCATCCCTCGAAGTACCCGAGACCCGCGTCGGCCTCGTGCTCCACGACCACGACACGATGATGCATAGGTAGATGATGCGGTATGTCCGATATATGAGCCCACCCGGGAGCCGGGGCACGCCGCCCCGCGGGGGTGGCCCGCGGGGGTGGCCCGCCGCGAAGTGGTCGGCCGCAGAGTGGCCGGCCGCAGAGTGGCCGGCCGCAGAGTGGCCCGCCGGGGATGTGGCCCGCCAGGGCGGTGGCCCGAAATGCCGTGGGGAATTGCGCGCCGCTTCCCTCGGAAGGCACACCTTTCCCCTTTATGAGGATTTGTTACCACTGGTACGGATGTGGGGGCGGTACCGGGCGGGACGGGGTGTCACCTCGGATATCTTTCCTTCAGCACGGTCCATCAATGTGTTCGAAAGGGCAGCCCGGCGAATCCGACATAACACGCGATAAACGACAACGTCATCTCTTCCGGGCGGCCGCCTCGATGGCTAGAGTTGCAGGCGACAGGAATTCGGGTTTTCCGAACGAGGAGATAGATGCCCCCTTCCGGCGAAGAGCCGCAGGACCCCCCGTCCGGCGGCGCACCCCCCTCCCGCCGTGATGACGACGCCGCAGCGACCGGCGGCGTCGGGCCGCACGACACGGCCAAGGAGCTGACCCGCCGGATCGAGGAGCTCAGCCGCCAGGTCACGGCGCTCACCGAGACCACGCGGCGCGAGCACGAGCGGGCGGCCCACCGGGAGCAGGTCATCGACCGGCTGCACGGCGAGAACCAGCAGTTGCGGCACGGGCTGCTGCAGGAGGCGCTGGCGCCCGTGCGGGCGGGGCTGTTCCGCCTGCACGACACGGTGTCGCGCGAGGCCGCCCGCTGGCAGGGGGAGAACCCGCCGTCCGCAGAGCTGGCGGGGCCGCTGCTCGCCGCGACCGCCGACGAGGTGGCCGAGGTGCTCGGGCGTGCCGGGGCCGAGCGGGCCGGGGTGCGGCCGGGCGACCCCTACGACGCGGCGCTGCACCGCCCGGTGCGGACCGTCGTGGTGGAGGCGGACGCGGACGGCACGGTGGTCGAGGTGCTGTCGGAGGCGTTCACCGCGGGCGAGCGCGTGCTGCGCAAGGCCGCGGTCGTCGTCGGGCGCGCCACGGAGGAAACGGGCGGCGAACCGGGGGAAGCGGAAAGCGAGAACACGCCCGGCGAAACGCAAAACGACGATAATGACGATACCCCGTGCGCCGGGCCGGACGGCGACGCGGAGAAAGGGAGCGAGTAGGCGATGGCTGTTTACGGTATCGACCTGGGGACGACCTACTCGTGCATCGCCTACGTCGACGACGTCGGGCGGCCGACGGTGCTGCGCAATCTGGAGGGCACCGACACCACGCCCTCGGTGGTGTTCTTCGAGTCCCCCGACAACGTCGTGGTGGGGGCCACCGCCAAGGACAGCGCCGTGCTGGAGCCCGACCTCGTGGTGAGCCGCATCAAGCGCGACATGGGGCACGACGTCCCGCGCGTGCGGCACGGCCGGCCGTACACCCCGGAGGAGATCTCGGCGTTCATCCTGCGCAAGCTGGCCGACGACGCGCGCACCGACACCGGCGAGCCCGTCGAGGACGTCGTCATCACCGTGCCCGCGTACTTCGGCGCCGCCGAGCGGGACGCCACCCGCAAGGCCGGGCAGATCGCCGGGCTCAACGTGATCGACATCATCTCCGAGCCGATCGCCGCCGCCATCACCTACGGCCTGCTCAACCCCGACCGCGACCACACGATCCTCGTGTACGACCTCGGCGGCGGCACGTTCGACACCACCGTGATCACGCTGCGCGGCGGCGACATCGAGGTCATCTGCACCGACGGCGACCACGAGCTCGGCGGCGCCGACTGGGACGACCGCCTGGTGGAGCACCTCGCCGAGCGGTTCGAGCAGGAGCACCCCGACGCCGGCAGCCCACTGCTGGACAAGCAGTCCGAGCAGCAGCTCCGCCGTGACGCCGAGGACCTGAAGAAGACGCTGTCCGTCCGCACCCAGCACGTCGTGCGCGTGGTGCACGAGGGCCGGGTCGCCACCGTCGAGGTCACCCGTGAGGGCCTCGCCGAGCTCACCCGCGACCTGCTGGACCGCACCGTCGAGATCACCCGCCGCACGCTCGACACCGCGGCCGCCAAGGGCGTCACCTCCTACGACCACCTGGTGCTGGTCGGCGGGTCCACCAAGATGCCCGCGGTCGCCGAGACCCTGCACAAGGAGCTCCAACTGGAGCCGCGCCTGCAGGACCCCGACCTGGCGGTCGCCAAGGGTGCCGCGCTGTACGCCTTCGAGGAGACCTACCGGCGGCTGCTGCGCGCCGGGGAGCAGGACCGCGCCGAGGACATGGCCGCCCGGGCGGGCCTGTCGCAGGACCAGCAGGAGCGCATCGCGGCGCGCACCATCAAGACCGTCGCCTCGCGGGGCTTCGGCATCGTGGTCACCGACCGGGAGACCCGGCGGCGCAGCGTCGAGCACCTGGTGCACGCCAACGACGCGCTGCCCGCCGCCGTCACCCGCGACTTCTACACCGTGGACTCCGGGCAGACCGGGGTGGACGTCGAGGTGATGGAGCAGGCGGGCAGCGTGGAGTCCGGCGAGCTGGAGGACAACGGGCTGATCGCCGAGGGGGTGCTGCGCATCCCGCCGGGCAAGCCCGCGGGGTGGCCGATCGAGGTGACGTTCGCGCTCGACCCGGCCGGGTTGCTCCAGGTGACCTCACGGGAGCGCGAGACCGGCGAGGAGCTGGAGCTGCGTGTGCAGATCGGCGGCATGTCCGAGGAGGACGTCGCCGAGTCGCGGGCCGCGCTCTCCAAGGTCCAGGTCAGCTAGCACCACCTCATGGCCTTCGACGAGGAGCGGTACGTCCGGGAGGTGCTCGAGCCCGCGCGCGAGGCGGGCGGCGTCCCGCCGGCGGACCTCGCGGCGCGCTACCAGCTCGCCGAGTCGATGACCGCGCGCGACGTCGTGGAGTCGGCGAAGCAGACCCGCCAGTGCTGGCGGCGGGCCCGCGGCATGCTGAAGTACCGGCGGCTGATCGACCGCATGGAGGCCGACCACGCGCGCTTCGCGCCGCTGTTCGCCGCCGCCGCCGAGGGCGACCTCGCGCCGCTGCGGGCCGCGCTGCGCGACTCGCACGCGCGGGCGGGGCGGCGCCTGGACGACGCGGCGCGCCGCCTGGACGACGCCGCGGGTCCGCTGCGCGTGTTGTCGCCGGCGCTGCTGTCCACCATCGCGCGGTCCTGCGGCGTCGGGCAGGAGGAAGCGCTGCGGCTGGCGGCGGCGCGGTCCATCGAGGTCCGCGAGCCGGACCCGCTGCCGCGGGCGGCCCCGTACGCGGGGTACGGCAAGGCGCGGGAGGCGCTGGACGCCCTCGGGCTGCCGCACCTCGGCCGGTTCGTGTTCGGCGACGACTGCGCGGGCATGGAGGTGCTCGACGAGGTGACGGTGCCCGGCGCGCCGCCGCTCGCCGAGGCGGTCGCCGCCACCGAGGCGCGGTGGGCGGCCCGGCCCCGCGGGCCGTGGACGGTCAGCGCCGACACCGTGCTCGCGGCGCTGCGCGGCACCCCCGACCCGGCCACGCTGGTGCGGTACGACGTCGTGGCGCGGCTGCGCGAGCGGGTCCGCGAGCACCCCTACGACGACACCCTGCTGCGGCACGCGACCGGCGAGCTGGACCTCGCGCCCGGCGACGCGCGGCGGCTGATCTTCGCGGTGCGCGGCGAGGGCGGCGGCGTGCCGTCGGGCCCGGCGGCGCGGCTGCGTGAGCTGGTGGACGCCGGCGAGATCCACGCCGCGGTCGACCTCGCCGACGCCCTCGGGCCGCAGGAGCTCACCGGGGAGGCCGCCGAGCTGGTCACCGAGGTGCGGGCGCGCCTGGCCGGCGCGGTGCGGCTGCGGGACCGGGCGATGGCCGCCATCGACCCCGACGACGCGTGGATCGCGCTGCGCGACGCGCTGCAGCGGGTGCCCGACCTGCCCGGGGCCGCCGACATGCTGGCCCGGCTCGCGCCCTACCCCGCGCGGGCGGTGCGCGCCGAGGCGCAGGGCGACGGCGTGGGGCTCACCTGGCAGCCGTCGCCGTCCCGCGCGGGGCGCGTGGTGTACGACGTGTTCCGCAACGGCGCGCAACTGAGCAGCACCGAGCGCACCGCCGCACGGGACGACCACCCGCCGGTGAACGTGCCGATCAGCTACTCGGTGGTCGCCCGCCGCGAGGACGCCTCCGCGCCGGCCTCCATCGCCGCGCCCGTCGTGGTGCGGCCCGAGCCCGGGGACGTGCGGCTGACCGCGGGCGACGGGGTGGTGTGGGGCCGCTGGACCCGGCCCGCCGAGGCGTCGCGGGTGGTGGTCAGCAGGGACGGGCTGCCGGTGCAGGTCATCGACACCGGGTTCCGCGACGCCGGGGTGGTGAACGGCACGGCGTACACCTACGTGATCGCCGCCGCCTACCCCGGGCCGGAGGGCGAGGTGTTCACGCCCGGCGTGCGGCACACCGTCACCCCGCGCGGGCTGCCCAAGCCCATCGCCGGGTTCACGCTGCATCCCGACCCGTCGGCGCCCGGCACGCTGCTGGCGTGGTACGACGAGCCGCCGTCCGGCGTGGTGGAGTTCGTGGCGCTGGACACCGCGCCGCCGTGGCCGGCCGGGGCCACGGTGCCGCTGGCCGACCTGCGGGCCGCGAGCCGCGCCGTGCCGTCCATCCCGACCCGCGAGGGGCAGGCGATCCGGCCGGGGGCGCAGTGCGTGCTGCTCGCCGTCACCATCGCCGGGGACCTCGCCACCGTCGGGGGGCACCTGGAGCACGTCAACCTGGCCACCCCGACCGGGTTGTCCGCGCAGCGCAGGGGGGCCACCGTGTACGTCGGGTTCGACTGGCCGCCGGACGTGCCGGAGGTCGAGGTGCGGTGGGCGGGGCGGGACATGCTGGTGAGCTCGGCGGCTTACCGCGCTCAAGGCGGTGTGCGGCTGGAGGCGCCGGAGTCCGAGCCGCTCGTCATCGAGGTGGCGCCGACGGCCCTGGTGCGCGGCGAACGGCTGTGCGGGCCGCCCGCGTGGGTGCGGCTCGCCGGTCGCGTGCCCGTGCGGTACGACCTGAGCCGCGAGGGGCCCGCGTGGCGGCGCACGGTGGTGGTGGAGGTCACCGCGGACCGGCCGGTGCGGCTGCGGCGGCTGGCGCTGGTGCTGAAGGCCGGGCACGTGCAGCCGAAGTCCGCCGACGACGGGGTGCTGCTCGACCACTGGACCGACGTCGAGGTGCCGGCCCGGCTGAGCGTGCCGGCACCGCGGCAGGAGAAGCCGTACTGGCTGCGGTGTTTCGCCGAGGGCGCCCTGCCTCCGGGGCCGCGTGGCCTTCCGTCCGGTGACGAGGACTACGGCATGGAGGATTTCACAGGCACCATGGAGGAAGACTTCGCGGGTGAGGGCTCGGCGGAGGGTGGCGAGGTCGCGTTGATCGACCCGCCCGTCCGGCGGATGAAGGTGGGGTGAGGGAGGCCCCCATGATCACGTGCCCGTACTGCTTCGCGAAAGTGGAACGCAACCGCGTCGCGTTCCGTTGCCTCGGCAGGTCGGGGCTCGGCGCGGGGTGTGAACCCCAGTTGGACGAGACCCTGGCCGCCTACCTCGGCTCGCAGAGCGCCGCCTCGCTGCCGCCGGTGTTCTCGGTGCGGCGGCCGGGACGGCGCGCGGACTGCCCCGAGTGCGGCCGCTCCAGCGGGTGGCGGGTGTGCCCCGCGTGCCACAACCGGCTGCCCGCCGAGTACTGCGCCAACCCGGGGCGCATCGTCGCGCTGGTCGGCGCGAAGGGCTCCGGCAAGAGCACCTACATCGCCGTGCTGCTGCACGAGCTGACCAACCGGGTGGGCGCCGAGCTGGACGCCTCCCTGGTGGCGTGCGACGACCGCACCATCGCGCGGTACAAACGCGACTTCGCCCGCCCCCTGTACGGCGAGCGGCGCCTGCTCAGCACCACCCGCCCCGCCGCCACCGACCCGCGCGACCCGCTGGTCTACCTGCTCACCCGCACCGTGCCCGGCCGCCTGCGCGACCGCACGATGTCCCTGACCCTGGTGTTCTTCGACACCGCCGGTGAGGACCTGCGCAGCCGCGAGTCCACCGAGACCCACCTGCGCTACCTGAACGCCGCCGACGCCGTGATCTTCCTGCTGGACCCTCTGGAGCTGCCCGGCGCCAAGGCGTCCCTGAGCGGCCCCGCGCAGAGCCGCGGCGGTGTCAACGCCGGCGACCCCGACAGCGACCCCATCAACGTCATCAGCCGCGTCACCGAGCTCCTGCGCGACCGCTCCGGCTCCGGCCGCCTGACCGTGCCCGTGGCCGTGGCCCTCAGCAAGATCGACGCCCTGCGCGAGAGCATGGACGCGCAGTCCGCCCTGCACCGCGCCCGAGTCCCGAGCGGTACCCTCGACCTGGACGACCGCGAGGCCGTCCACGAACAGGTCCGCGCGCTCCTGGACGACTGGCAGGCCGGCATGGTCGACCGGTACCTCCGCCAGCACTTCACCGACTTCGCCCTCTTCGGCCTCTCGGCCCTGGGCGCCGTCCCCGACTCCGGCACCGTCGGCCCCGGCGGCATCCGCCCCTACCGGGTGGAGGATCCCCTGCTGTGGCTCCTCCACCGCTTCGGCATGCTCAAAGGCACCCGGAGGTGACGCGATGGCCTGGCAGTTGCACTACACGTCGGCGGAGTCCGGGCCCTCCGGGCAGGCCGGGTTCCAGTTCGTCGCGGAGTCGGCGGGGGTGCCCGCGGGGGTGATGGGGGCGGTGGCGGGCCATCTCGCGTACCGGCCGCCGCCGGAGGCGCCGCTCGCGCCGGACGAGCGGGAGATCGCGGGGTTGCCGGTCGCGCTGGCGTACGGTTCCGCCGGGGGGATGCGGGTGCTCACCCGGTGCGTGTACCTCGGGCAGGACTACTCGGGGCGGTACGGCAACTTCCTCGGGCACGCGCTGGTGGCGGCGGCGGATGAGCTGACGGGGCTGCGGCCGGTGGAGTTCTGGCAGGCGGCGCTGTGGGCCGACGTGCCCGCCCCGCCGGGGTCGGTGCTGCCCGAGCTCTGGGACCTGACGCCGGGGGACCGGCTGGACCCCGACTCGCTGGGTGAGTGGCTGGCGTCGGCCGGGGAGCACGGGTACGCGCGGCTGGCGGTGCTGCTGCAGATCGTGGGAAGCGCGCTGAGCCGGGGGCACGGGCGGCTGGTGCTGGTGGCGGCGGACGCGGGGCGGGCCGAGGAGATCGTGCGGTGGATCGGGGTGATCTCCTACTCGCTGCCCTGGACGGTCGCGGCGCACCTCACGTTCCTCACCTACAGCGCCGATCCCGCCACCGCGCCGTACGTCATCGTGGGCACCACCCCGGACGTCTGGATCCCCTCCGACACCGACGCCACCGTCGTCCACCTCGCCTCGCCCCATCACCCCGCCGGCCCGGCCCCGGGGCGGTTCGCCCACACGGTGACCGACTGCTGGCGGCGCATGGACATGGCGGGCCTCGACGCCATCGGCGAGTTGACCACCCCGGCGGACGGGTTCAGCCCGGACACCGCCGCCGCGCTGCTCGCCTTCTGCCGGGGCGACGCCACGGTGACCGCCGCCGAGCAGGCCGACATCGCGCGCACCCTCCTCCACGGCCTGCCGGACTGGGCGTGGCGGGAACTGGCCGCCACCTGCGGCGGCATGGGGTACGAGCTGGCCCGCGCCGCCAGGACCACGGCCCCCGCCGACGTGGCTGAGGAGTTCGCGGCCCGCTGCGCCGTCCTGGCCCTGAACGACCCGGCGCTCCCCCTGCCCGACCCGCCGCACGCCGAGACCCGCCGCAGGCTGGCTCCCGAGGCCGCCCGCGCCCTGGCGTCCGCCGCCGACGTGCCGGCGCTGGCGGGCGTGCTCCGCGCCGTGGACGCCATCGGCGTGCCGGTGCCCCCCGGCGACGTGGAACGCGCCGCCCAGCGGGCCGCGCACGCCGGCGGCGACCTCGCGGGGCTCCTGGACCGCACCCCGCCCGCACTGCGGGAAGCCGTCGTCGCCGGGCTGCTCACCGGGCTGGAGGCCGTCTCGCCCCGGACGCGCCGCCGCCTGCTCACCGACCAGGTGTGCGACCACCTGGAGCACCGCGACCTGGCCGCCGCCCCCCGTACCGGCGCGGCCGTGCTGCGCCGGCTCGCCCTGCGTGCCAGCGTCACCCGTGTCGACGCCACCACCCGCCTGCTGCGCCTCGCCACCGCCCCCGTGCACAGCGGGGACACGCTGAACGTCACCGGCGTCCCGGACGTACCAGAAGACGTCCGGGAGGTGGTGGAGAAGGTGCTGGAAGAGGTCTGGGAGGGCACACCGGAGCTCGCCGAGTGCGCGGCCCTGCTGCACCGCCTCGGCGCCGGGGTCAGCTCCTCCCCCTGCCTGTCCGACCTGCCCGCCCGCGCGTACCTCGCGCACGGCATGGCCGACCCCGAGGTGGTGAGCCTCGCGCGTGCCGTCCGCGCCCACGTCCCCGGCTATCCGGCGGCCGACGCCGAGACGGTCCTGCTCGCCGGGGCCGTGCGGGACGCCGCCGACCCGCCCGCCGCCGCCGTCCTGCTCACCCGCCTGGACGGCCTCGGCGCCGAGGCCCACCAGGACCTGGTCCAGGAGGCCGTCGCCGTCGCCGCCCGCTCCCTGGCCGGTCGCAGCCCCCGTTTCCGCGCCGACGTCGTGATCGCCCTGCCCCCGGCGCTGCGCCCGCCGCTGGCCCGTGTCTGGCTCGACGGCAAGCTCCCCCGCGACGAGCAGGCGGACCTCGCCGAGACGGCCGTCCGCCTCCACCACGCCGGCGTGACCGTGCCGTCCCTGGACTCCTGGGCCCGTTCCCGCCTGACGAGCTGGTCCCTGGCGAACGCCGTGGAGTCGCGCCTGCGCCGCGAGGACGCCCTGGCCCCGTCCCTGCGGGAGATGTCCCGTGGCCGGCGCGGCCCACCCTGGAAACGAGACACCCCCTGATGCCCCCGCCTCTCCCCTCCTGCCCTTCTCCGCGCCGCCCGCCGCCGTGCGCGCAGCCCGCCGTGCCCAGGACGGGGGCACGCTGAATGCCTCTCGTCGTCGTGGTCATGGCGGTCGTCTGGGCCGCCTGCATGTTCTTCGGGTTCCTGTTCGGCTTCCCCATCGTGGGGGTCGTCACGGTCGTGGTGACCACCCTGGCCGGGGTCGGCTACTACTTCGCGCGGGCGGGCCGCATGCTGGGACCCGGGCGGGACGCGGGCGAGTCGGAGGTGGCGCCCGCGCGTACCGGGGCGGGACGCGACCCGGTGTACCGGCACTACCTTTTCCTCCAGATGCCGCTGGACGCGTGGCGGGTGCCGAGGACCGTCGCCCCCGAGGCCGCGCACGCCGGGTGGCGGGCCATGGTGCGGGTGACGCGGTGGCTGGCGGGCGGCGTCCAGGGGTTCTTCCTGCTGCCGCTGTGGCTGGGGGTCGTCGCCGGGGTGGTGGTGGCCGCGGTGCCGCTGGCGGCGGCGGCCCTGGCGGTGGTCGCGGCGCACGTGCTCGTGTTCGCGGTGGGGGCGCTGCTGTGGCTCACCGGGGTGGCGCTGCTGCGGGGCGTGGAGTCGGTCGTCATGCTGGTGCGGCGGATCCTGCAGACCTGCCCGCACCCGCGGTGCTACGCCCGGATCGCGCTGCCCGAGTACGCCTGCCCCACCTGCGACGAACGGCACCGCACCCTGCGCCCCAACCTGGACGGCGCGCTGCGGCACGTCTGCCGGTGCGGCACCCGGCTGCCCACCGCCATCGTGCTCGGCCGGTTCCGGCTGCGCGCGTACTGCCCCCAGTGCCACCGGGCCCTGCCGCACCGCATCGGGCGCGCCCGCGTCGAGCCGGTGCCGTTCATCGGCGGGCCCGACGCCGGCAAGACCACCTTCATGGTCCTCGCCATCAACGCCCTGCACGCCGCGGTGAAGGCCGCGGGCGGGCGGGCCGGTTTCGTGGTGGAGGGCGACCAGCAGGAGTTCGCCCGGCTCGGCGAGGAACTGCGCCACGGCCGGGTGTCCAAGACCACCACCGCCGCCCCGTCCGCCACCATGGTCGACATCTCCCTCCCCCGCGCCGCCGACCGCATCCTCTACCTGTTCGACCCCTCAGGAGAGGGCTTCACCGGCGCCACCAAGGTCGAGGCGATGAGCTACCTCGCGCACGGCGAGGCGATGCTCATCGTGGTGGACCCCTTCGCGCTGCCCCTCGTCCAGCACGGACTGACCGACGACGAACGCCGCACCCTGGAGAAGGCCGGCGTCGTGCTGTCCCCCGAGGACCCCTTCGACACCTTCCAGCGAGTCCGCAACGAACTGGCGGCCCGCACCGACGGCGGCCGCCAGAAACGCGTCGCCGTGGTGGTGAGCAAAGCCGACCTCCTCCGCAAGACCGCGATAGGCCAGGACGCCGACAACCTCCCCGCCTGGTTCGACGGCGTCGGCCTCGGCACCATGGTCCGCGACCTGGCCCGCACCACCGCCGAGGTCCGCTACCTGTCCTCCGGCTTCCCCCCCGACTTCCCCGCCGTGGCCTCCACCCTCGCCTGGCTCACCGGCCTCCCCCTGAACTCGACCCCCCTCACCACCGTGGGCACCGAAGAGCTCACCCTCACCGACCTACGTCCCCCCTGGACCCCCGCCACCCGCCCCACCACCCTCGTCCCGTTGGGCCACCTGATCTTCCGCTGGTCCCTCCTCACCACCTCAGCCGCCCTCACCGCCGCCTCCCTGACCCTCGTCACCTCCTGGTCCCTCGCCCTGATCCGCCCCTGGCTCCCGATCTGATCCCGCACCGGGGCGGCCCGCGAGGTGGAGAGACCAGGTCAGCGCGGCAGGATCCAGGTGGCCTTGGCCACCGCGACCAGCGTGCCGTCCATCTCGTAGACGGCACTGGCCCCGAAACGCTTGCGCCCGTCCCGCCCGGCGGGCCGCCCCACCACCGAGTACGTCCCGTTGGGATACACCTGCCGGTACACGCGCGCCGTCATGCGGCCGAGCAACCCGGGCCCCTCGGGCCCGGTGTGCGCCCACCCGCTGGGGCAGTCCAACGCCGCCCACACCAGCGCCTCAGGCACCGCCCCGTCGTCAGCAGTGATCACGGGGACCCGCCACCCCGCGGCGACCAGATCCGTCCCCTCGACCGGCCCGGGAAAGATCCGCAACCCGTCCCCGGGGGCCCGCAGCCCGCAGACGAAGCACCCCGGCACCGGATGCTCCCCCCGCAACCCCACGAACCCTTCCTCGGCCCGCGCCGCCTCGTTGAACGGCACGAACGGCGGCGGCGTCAGCTCCTCCACCACCGGAATGGCCTCCGCCAGCAACACCCCGTCATGCGTCAGCGAGATCGAGTTGGCCACATGCCCCACCGTCAGCTCGGTGTCCAGCGGCACCGGCCGCCGCAACGTCACCTCCAGCGCGTCCCCGCAGTCCACCCCACCGGCCAGCTCCCCGGCGATCCACCCACCGTTCGCCATCCCCTCCGGCCCCCGGAACCGCCCAGGCACGCTCAACACACTCCGCACCCCAGCAGACGTCATCACCGTCGAAGCACCCCCATCGCTGCTCCAAAGCCAGACATTGCACCCAAAGCCTGAGACGGCGTCAGATATTAGCCCGCCATCGCCGTCCCCAGGAAACCAGCCCGCCATGACCGCCCCATCACCCCGGCGTAACATCGGAGTGACACCCCGGAGCCACCCTGGTGACCGTCACACGCGGTCTACGCCGGGAACCCGCTCCGCGGCATGAAGGCCGGCAAGAGCACCCGCACCGGTACAAGCCCACGACGGCGCCGGGCACCGTCCCTGCGACGCAGGAGGAGGACGGCCCGCACAGGCCGTCCTCCTCCCGTGTCAACCCGTCACAGCACCGGCAGGTACCGGGCCAGCTCGAACTCGGTGACCTGGCGGCGGTACTCGTGCCACTCGTGGCGCTTGTTCCTGAGGAAGTAGTCGAAGACGTGCTCGCCCAGGGTCTCGGCGACCAGCTCGCTGCGTTCCATGGTGGTGATGGCCTCGTCGAGGCTCTGGGGCAGCGGCTCGATGCCGAGGGCGCGGCGTTCTGCGCTGGTGAGGGCCCAGACGTCGTCCTCGGCGCCGGGGGGCATCTCGTAGCCCTCCTCGATGCCCTTCAGGCCGGCGGCGAGGATCACCGCGTAGGCGAGGTAGGGGTTGCAGGCGGAGTCCAGGGAGCGGAACTCCACCCGGGTCGAGTTGCCCTTGTGGGGCTTGTACATGGGGACGCGGACCAGCGCGGACCGGTTGTTGTGGCCCCAGCTGATGTACGCGGGGGCCTCGCCGCCCTGGCCCGCGGTGGCCTCGGCGCCGGCCCACAGGCGCTTGTAGGAGTTGACCCACTGGTTGCAGACGGCGGTGATCTCGGCGGCGTGCTTGAGCAGGCCCCCGATGAACGACCGGCCAATCTTGGAGAGCTGGTAGTCGGCGCCGGGCTCGTAGAAGGCGTTGCGGTCACCCTCGAACAGCGACATGTGGGTGTGCATGCCCGAGCCGGGGTGCTCAGCGAACGGCTTCGGCATGAAGGACGCCCAGATGCCGTGCTCCAGCGCGACCTCCTTCATGACCAGCCGGAACGTCATGATGTTGTCCGCGGTGGTGAGCGCGTCGGCGTACCGCAGGTCGATCTCCTGCTGGCCGGGGGCGCCCTCGTGGTGGCTGAACTCCACCGAGATGCCCATCGACTCCAGCATCATGATCGCGTTGCGCCGGAAGTCGTGCCCGGAGCTGTGCGGGGTGTGGTCGAAGTAGCCGCCGGAGTCGTTCGGCACCGGCCTGGCGCCCGCCTCGGGCCGCTCCTTGAGCAGGAAGAACTCCACCTCGGGGTGGGTGTAGAAGGTGAAGCCCATGTCGGCGCACTTGGCGAGCGTACGCTTCAGCACCCACCGCGGATCCGCGTGCGACGGCGACCCGTCCGGCATGAGGATGTCGCAGAACATGCGCGCCGCACCGGGCGTCTCGCTGCGCCACGGGAGGATCTGGAACGTCGACGGATCGGGCTTGGCGAGCATGTCGGACTCGTGTACCCGGGCGAAGCCCTCGATGGCCGACCCGTCGAAGCCGATGCCCTCCGCGAAGGCCCCCTCCAGCTCCGCCGGGGCGATCGCCACTGACTTCAGGAAACCGAGCACGTCGGTGAACCACAGCCGGATGAACCGGATGTCCCTCTCTTCGAGCGTGCGGAGCACGAACTCCTGCTGGCGGTCCAAGGCATCCCCTTCTGCCTCATGTGTTCGGACACCATCGTCGCCGCGCGCAGCCTGGTCCTGAGTCGGCGCTAGACATGTCTGGTCATCACCCAGTCTGCCCGCTTGGTGTTTCGCACACGTTACGCGGGTTCGCTGTTAGAGGCATCCGGGCGGCACCGAACCCGACCGAATTTCGGATATGGGGCCTCGTGACCGGCCGTAAGGCGAACCTCGCCAGATGGATTACGGACACCACCCCCTGTCACGTAATGTGACACCATCATCTCGTTGTGTGTTCGTCAATGCCCTGGGGGCGGGGAGCATATGAGCGTGGAGCGGCGGCACGGCTCAGCGCTGCGACGAGCCGCCTGGACGGCCTGGATCTCGGCAGCCTGCACCTTGATCGTCCTGGGTGCCCAGACCGGCCGCGACGCCGCCTGCGCCACGGCCGCTCCCCCACCCCGCCCGACCTGCGACCTGCCCTCCGTCCCCCTTCTCCCCGTCGCCGCCGTGTCCTCCGCGGAGTTCGCCGCCGCCGCCGCGTGCGGCAGCCACCTGGACGTCACCGGCCCCCTCGGCACGGTCCGGGTACAGGTGGTCGAGGAGTGCCGCACCTGCGCCCTCGGGGAACTCGACATGAGCCGCGAGGCCTTCGAACGCATCGCCGGCCCGGGCCCGTCCCGGGTCCGCGTGCGGTACCACACCGCCCGCAACCCCCAGATGGCCCGCCCGGTTGGTTTCCGCCTCAAACCAGGCTCATCCCCTCACTGGCTCGCGATCCAGGTCGTCGACCACGGCAACCCGCTACGAACCCTGGAGATCCGCGACGGCGCCACATGGCGCCGCCTGCCCCGCGCCACCGACAACTACTGGGTGGCCTCAAGAGGCGCCGGCCCCGGCCCGTACACCGTCCGCATCACGGACATGTACGGCCACCATCTCACCAGCGGAGGAATCCACCTCCACCCCACCACCATCCAACGAACCCCCCACCGCCTGTACAGCCCCTCGGTCGCCTCACCCCCACCCCCCACCCGAGCCCTCACCTCCCGCACCACCCCACAGGCCTCACCGTCACCCGGCCCCCGGCACCAGCCGCCACCCGGCCGACGCGGCCGGCCACCACTCGCCTCACGCGACCTCACACCACCCCCACCACAAGACCTGACCCGGCCCGGACCGCGGGACCTGACATCGCCCGGGCCACAAGACCCGACACACCCGGACCCGGCACGACTCGCCCCGCGGGACCTGACGTCGCCCGGGCCACAAGACCTGACCCAACGGGGCCTGACGTCGCCTGCGCCACGACACCCGGCACAACGGGACCTGACGTCGCCCGGCCCACCCGACCCAGCACGGCCCGGCCCGCGGGACCAGATGTCGGCGGGGCCGGGTGGCCCATCGGTTCCGGACGGCCAGGCGCCGGCGCCCGGGCCATCGGCTCCCGCCCCGGCCGCCCAGGGCACCGACGCGAGCGGGCAGATCGCTCGCGCAGACACCGATCGGCACGGCGCGGCGGCACGAAGTGACGTAGGCGACAGGCAAGCCGAACACCGAGAACCACCACCCCACCGCGGGACACTGACCGCACTCCCCACCACCCGCCCGTTCCTGTGCTGACCCGGCGACCTGCCGCCCGAACCGACCACGCACGACGGCGGCACAGCGTCCAGACCGCCGAGGGTCAGGGGCCGGTTATGAGGGAGTCGGCGGTGGGGGTGCGGTGGTAGAGGACTTCTCTTCCCTGGCGGTGGCGGGTCACCAGGCCGTTGCCGGACAGGACGGAGAGGTGCTGGGAGACGGCGCCGGGGGTCAGGGAGAGGCGGCGGGCCAGGGAGGTGGTGGAGGCGGGCTGGGAGAGGGTGAGGAGGAGGCGGGCGCGGGTGGTGCCGATCAGGGCGGCCAGGGCGCCCGGCTCGGGGGTGGGGCCCTGGTCCCACAGGGTGCCGACGGCGCGGGCGGGGTAGACGAGCATGGGGCGGTAGGGAAGGGTCATGATGGCGATGTCGGGCCAGCGGAAGGCGCTGGGGACGAGGAGCAGGCCGTCGCCGGCCAGGTCGCCGGCGTCGCAGTAGGTCTTGGCGGCGATCAGGCGGTCGCCTTCCCAGCGGATCGAGGGGTGCAGGTCGGCGAACAGCTCGGCGGCGCCGCCGGTGGCGAAGCGGCGGGCGCGCCACATCACGTCGGCCTCCAGCAGGGCGTAGACCCGGGGCCAGTATTCGGCCAGCGCGATCTCCCAGTACGCCCCCAGCGTGTCGGCGACGCGCTGGACGCCGGCCTCGGGGTCGGCCCGGAACCGGGCGATGGCCTGGGTGTCGGGGGTGACCGCCCACCCGGCCTCCTCGGCGGCGCGGGCGGGGTCGGTGGCCCGCACACGGTCCAGTTCGGCGCTGAAGTCGGGCAGCGGGGTGTCCGGCGGCGGGGTCAGGAAGTCGGCCATGTATCCCTGGGTCGGCGCCAGGGCGAACACCTCGGACAGGTCCACGCCGCCGAGCCTGGGGCGTACGGCGCGCAGCCACGGCAGGTGCAGCGAGTGCCGCGCGGGTGACCTCAGCACCCGCAGGCTGGCGACCAGTTCCCACAGCGGCGAGAACGCGAACCGCATCCGCGCCAGGTCGTCCGTCCCGAACCGCCATTCGATGCCCATGACCTGCGCCCCCTGTGGATCCCCCAGCCACCTTTTAGCCGAGCCTAAAGGAGTGGCAGGCCCTCCGTGACGTCGCCAGGGTGGATCGGGTGAGTGGCGTGACCACCGCGGCCTCGTTCCTGCGGACCAGGGCCGGCGGTTTCCCCAAGGCATTCTGGGTGCTCTTCGGCGGCACCTTCGTCAACCGGCTCGGCACGATGGTCGAGCCCTTCATCGGGGTCTACCTGACCCAGGCCCGCGGCATGTCGCTGGCCACCGCCGGCCTCGTCATGGCGGTGTTCGGCGTGGGCTCGCTGTTGTCGCAGCTCGTCGCGGGCTGGCTCACCGACCGGCTGGGGCGGCGCGCCACCCTCACCGGCGGCATGGTGGCGACCGCGGTCATGATGATCCTGCTCGGGTACAGCACGTCGCTGCCCGCCATCCTCGCGGTGATGGCGGTGCTCGGCCTGGTCGTGGACGCCTACCGCCCGGCCTCGCAGGCGCTGGTGGCCGACCTGATCCCGCCGCACGACCGGTCGCGGGCGTTCGGGCTGCTGTTCTGGGCGATCAACCTCGGCTTCGCGGTGGCGATGGTCGCGGGCGGGTGGCTGGCGCAGTCGGGCTTCCTGTGGCTGTTCTGGATCGACGCCGTCACCTCGGTGATCTTCGGTGTGCTGGTGTGGCGGGCGGTCCCCGAGACCCGGCCGGAGCGGGGGCACGCGCCGGGCGGCTTCGGGGACGTGCTGCGGGACCGGCTGATGATGGCGTACGTCGCGATCTCGCTGGCCTTCACCTTCGTGTACCTGCAGGCGTACACCACCCTGCCGCTGGCCATCACCGGCCAGGGCCTGTCCACCGCCGCGTACGGCCTCGCCATGGCGGTGAACGGCGTGCTGATCGTGCTCGTGCAGCCGCTGGTGAGCCACTGGCTGGCGCGTCGCGACCCGACCCGGATGCTGGCCATCGGCATGGCGGTCGTCGGGGTGGGGTACGCGCTGACCACGTTCGTCTCGACGGCGGCGGGTTACGCGGGCACGGTCGTCGTCTGGACGCTCGGCGAGATCGCCACCGCGGGCATGGCGGCCACCATCGTCGCGGCCCTGGCCCCGCCGCACCTGCGCGGCCGGTACAGCGGGGTGTACGGCTTCGCCTGGTCGGGGGGCGGCATGCTGGCCCCGCTGATCGGCACCTGGCTGCTGTCCTACAGCGCCGCCACCCTGTGGTTGTCGGTGGGTGCCCTCGGGGTGCTCAGCGGGGCGGGGATGCTCGCCCTCGGCCCGGCCGTCCGCCGCCGGTCCGCGACCGCGCACCCCGTGGAGACCCTGGGGGACGTGGACGGCGTCACCGTCCCGGACGACCTCGCCGCCGCCGGCTCATCCCCGGACCGCGCCGTCACCTGACACGGGAGCGGGGCGGCTGCGCCGCAGGTGCTCGATGCCGGTGTCCAGGGCCGCCTCCAGGTGGGTGACGCGGCCCGTGGACATCAGCAGCATGACGCCGCCCTGCACACCGGCGAGGATCGAGGACGCCGTGCGCTCGGCGTCCAGGCCGGGGTCCACCTCGCCGGCGGCCTGCAGGTGCCGCACCCCGGCGGCGAGCTCGGCCTGCCACCGGTCGACGAGCCCGTTGACCACCGCCTGCGCGCCGGGGGTGCTGCGCCCGAGCTGCGACATGAGCGCGTTGAGCGGGCAGTGGCGTCCCTGGCGGCGGTAGCGCTCCACCACGGTGTCGCGCCAGGCCCGCCACGCGTCCCACGAGGTGAGGGCGCCGAGGTGCGGCTGCTGGTCGGTGAGCACCCGTTCGGCCTCGTGACGGGCCACGGCGAGCAGCAGCTCCTCCTTGCCTTCGGGGAAGTAGTGGAAGAGCTGGCTCTTGCTCGTGCCGGTCCGCACCCGGACGTCGTCCAGCGTGGTGGTCGCCACCCCGTTCTCGCGGATCTCGGCGGCGGCGCCCTCGATGATCCTGAGCCGGGTCGCGGCGCCCTTCGGGGTCAGCGCGCGGGTCATCCCCACCTCCGGTTTCTGGACTTGAGGGTCCAGATTACCGGTTTTCCACAGGCCCGGGCCGGTCCGGTGCGTGCGGGTCGCCCGCACGTAAAGTGGAGTCCGTGCCTCAACTGAGAATCGCTCTGGCTCAGACCAACCCGGTGGTCGGCGACCTGACCGCCAACGCCGCCACGCTGATCGACTGGGCCCGCCGGGCCGCCGACCAGGGCGCCCACCTGGTGGTCTTCACCGAGATGTTCCTCACGGGCTACCCCGTGGAGGACCTCGTGCTGCGCTCGTCGTTCGTGGACGCCTCGATCGCGGCGCTGGAGACCGTGGCGGCGCGGCTGCACACCGAGGGCCTCGGCGACCTCCCGGTGGTGGTGGGGTATGTCGACCGCTCCGGCATGGCGCCCCGCGCGGGCCAGCCCAAGGGTGCTCCGCTGGACGCCGCGGCGCTGCTGCACCGCGGCCGGGTGGTCGTCCGCACCGCCAAGCACCACCTGCCCAACTACGGCGTGTTCGACGAGTACCGCTACTTCGTGCGCGGCGACCGGCTGCCCATCTTCCGGCTCCACGGAGTGGACGTCGCGATCGCCGTCTGCGAGGACCTCTGGCAGGACGGCGGCCCGGTGCGCGCGGTGGGCGAGGCGGGGGCGGGCCTGCTGGTGGTGCCGAACGCCTCACCGTACGAGCGGGAGAAGGACGACGTGCGGCTGGCGCTGTGCGCGAGCCGGGCCCGCGAGGCCGGGTGCGCGCTCGCGTACGCCAACCAGGTCGGCGGGCAGGACGAGCTGATCTTCGACGGCGACTCCATCGTGGTCGGCGCGGACGGCGAGCTGATCGCCCGCGCGGCGCAGTTCCGCGAGGAGCTGCTGGTCACCGACCTTGAGCTGCCCGCCGCCGACCCCGCCGCGCGGCCCGGGTCGTTCCCGGTGGACGCGGGCGACGGCACCATGATCACCGTGGAACGGCTGGAGCTGTCCGCCGCCCCGCTGCCGCCGTACGAGCCGGAGCCGCCGGTCGTGGCGCCCCGGCTGGACGACCTGGAGGAGGTCTACTCCGCCCTGGTCCTCGGCGTGCGCGACTACTTCACCAAGAACGGCTTCCGCTCGGTCGTCCTCGGCCTGTCCGGCGGCATCGACTCGGCCCTGACCGCCACCATCGCCTCCGACGCCGTCGGACCCGAGCGTGTGCACGTGGTCCTCATGCCGTCCCTGCACTCCTCCGAGCACTCGATCTCCGACGCCCGCGACCTGGTGGACCGCCAGGGGGTGAACTCCCGCCTGGTCCCCATCGAGGGCATCGTGGACGCCTTCGAGAAGGAGATCGACCTCCACGGCCTCGCCGCCGAGAACCTCCAGGCCCGCGTCCGCGGCATGCTCCTGATGGGCCTGTCGAACGAACACGGCCACCTGGTCCTCACCACCGGCAACAAGAGCGAGCTGGCCACCGGCTACTCCACCCTCTACGGCGACTCAGCCGGCGGCTACGCCCCCATCAAGGACGTCCTGAAGACCACCGTCTGGGCCCTGTCCCGCTGGCGCAACTCCCAGACCGGCCGTGGCTCGGACCTCCTCCACGACTTCCCCGCCCCGCCCATCCCCGAGAACTCCATCACCAAGGAGCCGAGCGCCGAACTACGCCCCGGCCAGCGCGACACCGACTCCCTCCCGCCGTACGACGTCCTGGACCGCCTCCTCGCCGACTACGTCGAACACGACATGGGCAAGGCCGACCTGATCACCGCCGGCCACGACCCCGAACTGGTGGCCCGCGTCATCCGCCTGGTCGACCTGGCCGAATACAAGCGCCGCCAGTACCCCCCCGGCCCCAAGATCACCCCGAAGAACTTCGGCCGCGACCGCCGCCTCCCCATAACCAACCGCTGGCGCGAGACCCCCACCACCTGACCCACCACCTCCGGGGTCCGACGCACCGGACCCCGGCCCGCCAGGGCCTGCCGTTCCCGGCCCGTCAGGACGCGGCGTTCCCGGGCCGCCAGGACGGGAGGATCCCAGGCCGCCAAGGCCCGGCGTTCTCACGGACGTCAGGGCCCGGCGTTCTCACGGACGTCAGGGCCCGGCGTTCTCACGGACGTCGGGATCCGGCGTTCCCCGAGCCGGCCTCGCCCGGCACCCCCAGCCGTCCGGGCGCGCCTCTCCCTCGCCCGCTACGGGCGGAGGCCGGAGAGGACCTGGTCGGCGATGCGGTCGGCCAGGTCGGCGGGGAGGGGGTCGTCGTTGTCGCGCCACTTGGTGAAGAACAGCATGGCGCCCGTCAGGGACGCCATGGCGACTTCGACGTCGGTGTCGGGGCGGAGTTCGCCGGAGGCCACTCCTTGCTGGAGGACCGATCGCAGGGCCTCGCGGCGGGGCTTGATGGCGATCTCGCGGAAACGCTCCGCCAGGTGGGGGAAACGCTCGGACTCGCTCATCGCGATGTTCATGATGCAGCGGGTGCGGCGGTTGTGCGACTCGTGCTGCATCGCCGCGAGGTAGCGGACGACGTTCTCACGTACCGTCGGGGCGTCCAGGGCCGGGAGCGGCGCCTTGAGGCTGGCCAGGGCGTCGAGGACCAGGTCCTCCTTGCCGGACCACCGGCGGTAGATGGTCGTCTTGCCGACGCCGGCCCTGGCGGCGATGGCCTCGATGGAGACCTCCGACACCGTGGCACCCTCGGCGATCATGTCGATGGTCGCCTCGATGATCGCCTTCTCGGCCTTCTCGCTGCGGGGACGGCCCGGGGTGCGGGCCGTCCCAACCTGATCAGTCACCATGGTTTGTTCACACTACTGCCGGTTCCTTGTTTTCCGGACTCGTCACCGGCACCGCGACCGCTTCCTTACCGGGAAGCCACTTGGCCACGACGCCCGCCCCGAGGAGCGCCACCACGGCGGCGGCGATCGCGGCGACGTGCATGCCGTTCATGAACGCCTCCTTCGCGGGCTCCACGAGAGCCGCGCCCTGCGGGCCGAGCGACTGCGCGACCCCCATGGTCGCGGTGATCGACTCGCCGGCGACGTGCCGCGCGTCCTCGGGCAGCACGGCGAGCGAGCCGGCGATGTTGTCGCGGTAGACCGCCGACAGCACCGAGCCGAGGATCGCGACGCCGAGCGCGCCCGACACCTGCCGCACGGTGTTGGTCATGGCCGACCCCACCCCGGCCTTCTCGCGGGGCAGCGACGACATGACGGCCTCCGTGGCGGGAGCGCCGATGTTGGCCATCGCGGCGCCCTGCACGAAGCCGAGGGCCTCGAACATCCAGATCGGCGTGTCCACCTGCAGGAAGGCGTATCCGATCAACGACCCCGCGATCAGGATCATGCTGATCGTCGCGACCCGCTTGCCGCCGAACCGCCGCACCATGCCGGCGCTGAGCGGGGAGAAGATGAGCTGCGCCGCCGCGAACGGCAACACCAGCGCGCCGGCCTGCAGCGGGCCGTACCCCTTGACGATCTGCAGGTAGAACGCCAGGAAGAACATCACGCCCATCATCGAGAAGAACACGATGCCGACGCTCGCGACGGCCGTCGAGAACCGCGGGATGGCGAAGGCCCGCACGTCGAACGCCGGGTGCGCCGTCCGCTTCTCGTGCCGGATGAACAGCCCGAGCACCGCGGCGCCCGCGAGGAACGGCAGCCACACCTCGACGTCGGTGACCCGGCCGAGTTCGCCGCCCTTGATGATGCCGTACACGACGCCGACGAGACCGATGATCGACAGCAGCACGCCGAGCGGGTCGAGCTGCGCCTTGTCGGGGTTGCGGGACTCGGGCACGATCAGCGCGATCAGCACCGAGCTGATGACGACGACCGGCACGTTGACCAGGAAGACCGATCCCCACCAGAAGTGCTCAAGCAGGATGCCGCCGGTGATCGGGCCGATGGCCACGGCCAGGCCGACGCCGCCCGCCCAGATGCCGATGGCCTTGCCGCGCTCCTGGGGCGCGAAGACGTTGGAGATGATCGCCAGGGTGGCGGGCATCACGGCGGCCCCGCCGAGCCCCATCGCCGCGCGGGCGGCGATCAGTTGTGCCGGGTCCTGCGCGTAGGCGCTGGCCAGGGACGCCAGGCCGAAAAGGATCATGCCGATCTGCAGCATCCGCTTGCGGCCGAACCTGTCACCCAGCACCCCGAAGGTGAACAGCAGGCCGGCGAACACCAGCGTGTAGGAGTTGATGGCCCATTCGAGCTGGCTCTGCGTGGCGCCGAGCCCGGCCACAGGGTCGGAGATGACCTTGAGGGCCACGTTGAGGATCGTGTTGTCCAGAACGATCGCCAGCAGGCTGAACACCATCACACCGAGGACTTGCCATCGGCGCGGGTGCCCTGACGTCGTTTCCACTCGCTTGCCCCCCATTAGAGCTGGTACATAAGTTTCGATACGCGGTAGTTTCGCAATGCAACCGTAGTCCGCGGATCAACGATACGCAACCGTCCCGTATCGAAATATCGTCCCAAGTCGCCGGGGACATCCGGTTCCGGGCCCCCTCACCCACGTCGGCGCGGCTTCAGCGCCCCTTTAGGGATCTTGGTGATTCGGCCAGGCCACCGGCCTCCCGGCGCGAACCGCACCGGAAGTCAAGCCTGAGCGCGTGGAACGGGGGCAGGCGCATCGAAGGGCCGGGCACGGCCGGCCGGTCTGCGGGGACGAGGAAGGGCTCTCCCCGGTGTTGTCAGGAAGGTCGCGCGTGCGATGATGCTGACCGTCCGGGGACGCCACAAGGGCGCCACGAGGCTGGAGGGATCTACGATGTCCTCTGTTTCACGTATGTCCAGCTCACCGACCATGTTGTACGGCGGTAAGGCAGGCCGAAGAGTAACCGTCCGCGACATCTCCGCCGCCAAGGAGCGAGGCGAGAGATGGCCCATGGTCACCGCCTACGACGCGATGACCGCCCGGGTGTTCGACGAGGCCGGCATACCGGTCATGCTGGTCGGCGACTCCGCCGCCATGGTCGTGTACGGCTACGACTCCACACTGCCGGTGTCCGTGGACGACCTCATCCCGCTCACCGCGGCCGTGGTCCGCGGCTCCTCCCGCGCCATGGTCGTCGCGGACCTCCCGTTCGGCTCCTACCAGGCGTCCCCGCAGCAGGCGCTGGAGTCCGCGGCCCGCTTCATGAAGGAGGCCGGCGCCCACGCCGTCAAGCTGGAAGGCGGCCGACGCGTCCTCCCCCAGGTCGAGGCGCTGGTCTCCGCCGGCATCCCGGTGATGGGCCACCTCGGCCTCACCCCGCAGTCGGTGAACGTCTTCGGCGGCTACCGCGTGCAGGGCCGCGGCCAGTCCGGCGACGAGCTGATGGCCGACGCCAAGGCCCTGGAGCACGCCGGCGCCTTCGCCGTGGTCCTGGAATGCGTCCCCACCGACCTCGCGGAACGGGTGACCGCCGCCCTGTCCGTCCCCACCATCGGCATCGGCGCCGGCCCCGCCTGTGACGCCCAGGTCCTGGTGTGGCAGGACCTCATGGGCCTCACCCCCCACCCGGCGAAGTTCGTGAAGAAGTACTTCGACCTGGCGACCGAAATGGACCACGCCGTCCGCGCCTTCGCCGACGAGGTGGTCTCAGGCGCCTTCCCCACCCCCGAACACAGCTACCGCTGACCCGTCCAGGTCCGTGCCGGCCCGCCCGGCACGGACCTTCTCACACCAGCGTCGACGGATCGGTGTTGGCCCCGCAGACGACCACCGCGACCCGCTCGCCCGCGTCCGGGACGTACGCCCCGGACAGGAGTGCGGCCATAGCGGTGGCGCCGGAGTGCTCGGCGGCGATGCGGTACGTGCGCCACAGGTGTTCGCGTGCCTCGATGATGGCGGTCTCCTCCACCAGGAGGGAGCGGACGCCGGCGGCGGCGACCGTGTCGTAGGCGGCGCGGCCGATGCGGCTGGCGCCGAGCGCGTCGGCGGCGACGCCGCTCACCGGGACCTGGACGGGGCCTCCGTGGGCGAGGGCGTCGTGCAGGGTGGGGATGAGGGCCGGTTCGACGGCGACGACCTTGGCGGCGCCGTCCAGGGCGGCGGTGACGCCGGCGACCAGGCCGCCGCCGCCGACGGCGATCAGGACGGTGTCGAATCCGGTGGTCTGGTCGAGAAGTTCCAGACCCAGGGTGCCCTGGCCGGCGATGACGTCGGGCTGTTCGTAGGCGTGGATCTCCAGGGCGCCGGTCTCGGCGGCGCGCTTGGCGGACGCCTCGTAGGCCTCGGCGTAGATGGCGCCGGTCTGGGTGACGTGGGCGCCCAGGGCACGCAGGCCCTCGACCTTCACCGGGGAGCAGATCTCCGGGACGAAGATCTCGGCGCGGGCACCCAGTACGCGGGCGGCGTGGGCGACGCCGACGCCGTGGTTGCCGCCACTGGCGGCGATCACCCCGGCTTCGGGGAGGTCGCCGGCCGCCAGCATGCGGTTGAAGGCGCCGCGGGCCTTGAACGAGCCGCCGTGCTGGAGGAGCTCCAGCTTCAGCGCCAGCTCGGGGGTGTCCTGGAGGACGGGGGTGCGGCGCACGTGGGCGCCGATCCGGGTGGCGGCCAGCTCGACGTCCCTGCGTGTCACGACCATGTACGGCTCCCTCGTCTCCCCGCGTCCGGCCTGGCAGTTTCCTGACACTTCGTGGCGGATGTCAACTCTTGTCGAGCGCCTGCGCGAAGTCGGCCCACAGGTCCTCGGCGTGCTCAATGCCGGTCGACACCCGCACGCTTCCCTGCCCGATTCCCGCTTCGGCCAACTCCTCGGGGGACAACATGCGGTGCGAGGTGGTGGCCGGGTGCATCACGAGGGTCTCCAGGCCGCCGAGGGACGGGGCGAGCAGCGCCAGACGTACGGCGCTCATGAACCGCTCCCCGGCCTCCCGGCCGCCCGCCAGGTCGAACGCGAACATGCCTCCGAAGTCGGGCATCATCGTGGCGGCCAGCTCGTGCGAGGGGTGGCTCGGCAGTCCTGGCCAGTGCACGGCCGCGACGGCGGGGTGACCGGCGAGGCGGGTGGCGAGCACGCGGGCGTTCTCGCAGTGGCGCACCATGCGCAGCGACAGGGTGCGCATGCCGCGCAGCGTCAGCCACGCGCCGAACGGGTCCGGGGTGGCGCCGAGCTCGATGGCGTACGACCACACCGTGCGGTACAGCGTGTCGTCGGCGAACACCGCGACGCCGCCGAGCACGTCGCTGTGCCCGCCGAGGTACTTGGTGGTGGAGTGCAGCACGATGTCCGCCCCGTGCTCGAGCGGCCGGCACAACACCGGCGAGGCGAAGGTGTTGTCCACCACGGAGACCAGCCCGGCCTCCCGTGCCACCGCGCACATGCCGGGAATGTCGGCCACCTGCGTCATCGGGTTGGCGATGGTCTCCAGGTACAGCAGCCGTGTCTGCGGCCGTATCGCCGCCCGGAGCGCCTCCGGGTCGTCCTGGGCGACGTAGGTGACCGCGATCTGGAACCTTTCCGCCAGGTCCGCGATCAGCCCGGCCGTGCCGCCGTACAGGGCGGGTTGCGCGATCAGGTGGTCCCCGGGCTTGAGCAGCCCGAGCAGCACCGAGCTGATCGCCCCCATGCCGGACGACGCCGCGACCGCCGCCACCCCGCCCTCCAGCCCGGCCACGGCCTCCTCCAGCGTCCGCACCGTCGGGTTGCTGAGCCGCCCGTACACGAAGGCCCCGTCCGGCCGGCTCAGCCCGTCCGCCAGCACCGCCGGGTCGTCGAACGCGAACCCCGAGGTCTGGTAGAGCGGCGGCGCCATGGGCCGCGCGCCGTCCAGCGGAGGGACGGGGAGGTGGACGGCACGGCTGTCGAAGTGCAAAGAGGTCATGCGGCTAAGAATGACGTCCAGCACACCATTTGTCAGTTTTGTCATACCTCGCCGGGCTCACACGTCGGTGATCCGGATCCCCGCGTGCGCCTTGTACCGCCGGTTGATCGAGATCAGGTTCGCGGTCAGCGCCTCGATCTGGTACGCGTTGCGCAGCCGCCCGCCGTACACGCCGCGGGCCCCCGGGATGCGGTTCGCGAGGGCCTGCACCAGGTCGGTGGCCGCGCGGTCGTCCCCCAGCACCAGGACGTCCAGGTCCACCCGCTCCACGGCGGGGTCGAGCAGCAGCACGGCCGACACGTGGTGGAACGCCGCCACGACGCGGCTGTCCGGCAGGACCGCCGCCGCCTGCTGGGCGGCGCTGCCCTCCTCGACCGCCAGCGGGTAGGCGCCCTGCTTGTCGAACCCCAGCGGGTTGACGCAGTCCACCACGATCTTCCCGGCCAGCTCGGACCGCAGCGACTCCAGCGTGGCGCGGTGCCCCTCCCACGGCACCGCCACGATCACCACGTCCGCCTCGGACGCCACGGCCGCGTTGTCCGCGCCGCGCACCGGCAGGTCGCCGAGGCTCGCCGCGGCCTCCTCGGCCCGGCCCGCGTTCCGCGACCCGATCAGCACCGGGTGACCGGCCAGCGCGAACCGCCGGGCCAGCCCCTTGCCCTGATCGCCGGTCCCCCCGAGGATGCCGATCGTCAGCCCGTCCACATCGTCGCCCATGGTCTCCTCATTCCCTGCGGATCTTCCCGATGATGCCAGCCACGACGGATCCCGGGGCATCCGACCCGCACACGGCCACGCCGTTCCACACTCCGCCACATCACTTCGGCCGAGCGGCGCTTCGCGGGACGGCGGCGGGGACGCTGATGCACCATGGAGGCCATGGACGCTGCGTCGGTGGCCTTCCTGCGCGATGTGCTCTCCACGAGCGGCTGGGTCGAGCGCACCCGTGAGCTCGGCCTCTGCCTGCGCGCCACCCGTACCCCGGGCGGACTGCTGGTGGTCGGCTCCCCGGACGAGGAGCCCTGGCACCTCACCGCCCACCTCGACGACGAGGCCCGCCTGTCCGGCTTGGTCCAGCTCGCCCCCACCTTGATCCGCTGGTCCCCGCCCCCGGGCGCCCCGCCTCACCTGTCCGTCGGCATGGAGCGGGTCGAGGCCGCGGGCCGGGGTGAGACCGTCTTCGTCGTCACCGAGCAGAAGGCCCCGGTGCCGCTGCTGGAACGTGTGGACGACGCCCGCCGCACCGGCGCCACGATCATCGCCCTCGACGGCGGGGACCCCGAGCTGGAGTACCTCGCCCACGACGCCCTCAGCGTGCCCCCGAAGGACGGCGTGTTCACCTTCGACGCCGCCCAGCACCTGGTGAGCGCCGCCGCGGGCGACACGTCACGTTCCCGGGCCCGGCTCCTCGACCGCCTGGCCCGGCTGGCCGAGCGCATCACCGGGCCCCGCGTCCCGGAGTGATCACAGCGCCGGGTGCTCGCCGCCGTCGATCACGATGTTGGTGCCGGTGATCCAGGAGGCACGGCCGGACACCAGGAAGGCGACCAGCTCGGCGATGTCCACCGGGTCGCCGATCCTGCCGAGCGGGATCCCGGCCTGCAGGGCGGACGGGTCGATGTCCGTGCCGCGGGTCAGTTCGCGCCTCAGCTCGTCCGCGCCGGGGCTGGCGACCTGCCCCGGGCTGACGGTGATCACCCGCACGCCCTTCGGCGCCAGCTCGGCCGCGAGGCCCTTGCTGTAGGCGATGAGGGCGGCCTTGGCCGCCGCGTAGTGCAGGACGGCCGGCAACGGCGCCAGCGCGACGATCGAGGAGACGTGCACGATCACGCCCGAGCCCGCCTCGGCCATGATCGGCGCCACGGCGGCGTCGAGCCGTACCGCGGCCAGGTAGTTGATGTCGAGCGCGTCGCGCCATTCCGCGTCGTCGATGCTCAGGGCACCGCCGGGGTACGGCCGGGCCGCCCCGGCGTTGTTCACGAGGATGTCGATGCCGCCGAGCTCGGCCGCGGCCGCCTCGGCCAGGGCCCGCGCGCCCTCGGCGGTGCGGACGTCCGCCTTGACGAACGTGGTGCCGGGCAGCGGCTCGCCCGGGGCGCGTGCGGCGGTGACCACCGCGGCGCCGCCCGCGACCAGGCGCCGGGCGATGCCCAGGCCGATGCCCCTGCTGCCGCCGGTGATGAGGACGCGCTTGCCCCGCAGGTCCGCGTCCGGTGTCGTGTCGAGTACCGAGTTCTTGACCATACGGTCCACTATGCATGGTTATGGACCGAACGGTCAACAACGGGTATCCTTGAACGCATGGCACGTCCGCGGTCGTTCGACGAGAAGCAGGTGCTGCGCGCCGTACGCGACCACTTCTGGGACGCCGGCTACGCCGCGACGTCCCTGGAGGACCTCATGAGGGTCAGCGGCCTCGGCAAGGGCAGCCTGTACGCGGCCTTCGGCGACAAGCACCGCCTCTTCCTGACGGCCCTGCGCGCGTACGCCGACGAGAACCACGCCGCCCTGTGCGACATCATGGACTCCGCCCCCCGGGCCGTGGAGGCGCTGCGCCTGCTCCTCACGGCCCCCGTGGCGGACGCGGAGACCGCACGCCGCGGCTGCATGTTGCTCAACACCACCTGCGAGCTGGCCGCCGCCGACCCCGACGTCCGAGCCGAAGCCGCACGCACCTACGAGAAGGCCACCGAAATGATCGCCGGCTACGTGGCGAGGGCCCAGCGGGAAGGTGACATCCCCGCCACCGCCGACCCCGGCGCCCTGGCCCGCGAGCTCCTCACCGTGCGGCAGGGCCTGGTCTTCATGGGCCGCACCGGCATCGACCTCACCGCCCTGGAGGCCACGGCCCGCTCACTGGCCGACCGTCTGCTGCCCCTCTGACAACCACCGGTGGTACACCAGGCAGAAGGGGTGCCCCGCCGGGTCCGCGTACACCCGCCAGCTCGTGCCCTCGGAGTCCTCCAGCACCGTCGCCCCGCCGGCCAGCGCCACCTCGTGCGCCCGCTCCAGATCAGGCACACCGAAGTCCAGGTGGAACTGCTGCGGGTGCGCCGGGTCCGGCCACCGCGGCGGCCGGTAGTCCTCCACCCGCTGGAACGCGAAGACGTTGCCGGACGGCAGGTGCAGCGTCGCCCAGTCGTCGTCCAGCGACCACCGCCGGTCCGTCCGGTTGACGTCCCCACCGAGCAGCGCCCGGTAGAACTCCGCGAGCTCCAGCGGCTTCGGACAGTCCAGAACCACACATTCCAGCACGGCGACCATGACCGCATCCTAGGCGCGCCGCAGGCCCGTCAGGGCCGCTCCCGTCATCCGCCGGTACCCGGGCGTTCCTGTTCCGGCCAGTCCTCCTCGTCGTGGCCGGGGTCATAGCTGGCGGGCTCGGCCGGCAGGGTGTAGCGCTCCTCGATCAACGAGGTGATCCGCTGCCTGCTGTCGTCGGGGCCGGCCTCCTCCACCTCGGCCACGTCACCGGCGAGGCCGGCGTCGCCGAGGGACTCCCTGATCCACCGCGAGTAGTCCCCCGCCCCGAGGTGGTGCGACCAGGTGTCGTCGTCGACGCCCTCGGCCAGCTCGACGAAGGTGTGCAGGTTGCGGGCCCGCAGCCGCAGCCGCCGTTCGGGGCCGGTGAAGTAGAAGCTCTCGTCCTCGGACATGGTGCCCGCGGCGTACTTGCGCCGGTGCCTGGTGCGTTCGGCACGCGCCGGGACCAGCCGCAGCGACTCGGCCTGGTCTCGGCCGGCCGTCCACATCACCAGGTCCCCCGTCCCGGACTCCGCGACGGACGGCTCGTCGAGGTTCCTCGCGCGGGCGAACGCCTCCAGTGCGGCGGAGGGCTCCTTGCCGACGGCGATGACGGTGTCCACGAGGCGCAGCGCGGCCGGGCTCACGGCCTCGGGATGGACGGTCACCATGAGCAACGAGCCCACGTCCGCCGCCGACTTCACCGCGATCTCCGGGAGTTCGGCCGGCATCAGGTGGTGCGCCTCGTCGACCACCACCCAGTGCGGGTGCCCGAGGCGGGTGCGCAGGCCCGCCAGGCGGGGGAACACCTCGGTGAAGAACGCCGGCCGGTGCCGGAGCTGCATGCCGATGAGGTTGACCACGACGCTGTGTCGCGGCTCCTCCAGCAGCCGCAGCACCTCGTCCACACCGGGGACCCGGTCGGCGTCCCCCAGCACGGTGATGCCGGGGAACTCGCTGTAGTCGCCCTCGGGGTCGATGACCACGCACTGGTGGCCCGTCTCGATCAGCCGCTCCAGCAGCGCGGTCGTCGTGGTCGACTTGCCGCTTCCTGAGGGGCCCGCCACCATCACCCCGGTGCCGTACGACGGCAGCCGCACCTCACGGCCGCCTTCGTCCGCGCCTTCGTCCTCGGTGGCGTTGTCGCGATGACCCAGCAGGACGTGCCCGCGCGCGACGTCGAGCGTGTCCAGCTCGCCGGACAGCAGCATCTCGGCCAGTTCCGCCACGCCCGCGCCGTCCTCCTTGGTGAGGCGCAGGTCGGCGCGGTCCTTGAGGGCGGGCAGCCCGTTGGCGACCACCGCCCCGCACTCCGCGGCGGCCAGGAAGGCGTGGTCGTTCTCCGCGTCCCCGACCGCGACGACGTTGTGCGGGGAGACCTTCATCCGGTCCAGCGCCACGGCGAGGCCGCTCGCCTTGTTCACCCCCGCGGGCAGCACCATCACGGCGCCCTTGTTGTAGATCACCTGGAGTTCCAGCCCCAGGTCGCGGATCACGGCCAGCGCCTTCTGGTCCTGCGGCTCCCTGGTGGCGACGATCACCTGACCGGTGGTGAGCGGGGAGACGCCCTCGGCGCGCAGCCGCTCCAGCAGCTCCGGCGGTGGCGGCTCGGCCAGGCTCTCCCGGATGCGCCGGCCAGGATCGTAGAGCACGGCGCCGTTCTCGGCGACGATCAGATCGAACAGGCGCGGATGCTCGAAAACCCCGAGCAGGTCGTCGAGCTCACGCCCGGTGACCAGCACCAGCCGCACGCCGGCGCGGGACAGCCGCTCCAGCGCCGTGAGCGTGTCGTCGGCCAGGATCCCTCTGCGGACGAGCGTTCCGTCGAAGTCGCATGCCAGCACGTGGTAGCGCATGCTTGGCGACTACCCTGCCCAGGCGTGCGCCGCAGCCTCTGTCGTGAACGTTCGGCGAACTTCAGGACAACGCCGACGTGATCGGGTTCGCTCCTGCGCGGCCCGGCCCGGACGTTCCCGGCTCACCTCACGGGACACGTGCTAGTCGTCGTCCCACTTCTTGTCGGCTTCCTGCCACGACTTGTTGCGGGCGGCGGCCGTCTCCAGGGCCGCGGCGGCCTGCTCGCGGGTCGGGTACGGACCGAGGCGGTCCTTGTTGGGGCAGCCCTTCTCCGGCTCCACCGCCATGTGCTTCAGGCAGAACCACCACTGGTCACCGGACATGTCGCCCTCCTCACCGGGTGGCTCACCCGGAACGTCCGCCACGCTCGGTCTCTGCCACATCTTGCCCTGTGGGAGCGGAACTAGACTTGGCGCCATGACGACTCTGCTCCGGCCCGGACGGCTCTCGCCCCCACGCAAGGTCCCCGCCCACATCGAGCGCCCGGAGTACGTCGGCCGCAAGGAGCCCCGCAAGGGCGGCACCGACATCCAGACGCCCGAGACCATCGAGCGCATGCGCGTGGCCGGCCGCATCGCCGCCCAGGCGCTGGAAGAGGTCGGCAAGCACGTCGCCCCCGGCGTCACCACCGACGAGCTGGACCGCATCGGCCACGAGTTCCTCTGCGACCACGACGCCTACCCCTCGACCCTCGGCTACCGCGGCTACCCCAAGTCCCTGTGCAGCTCGATCAACGAGGTCATCTGCCACGGCATCCCCGACGACACCGTGCTGCGCGACGGCGACATCGTCAACATCGACATCACCGCCTACATCGGCGGCGTCCACGGCGACACCGACGCCACGTACCTGGTCGGCGAGGTCGACGAGGAGTCCCGCCTCCTGGTCGAACGCACCCGCGAAGCCATGATGCGCGCCATCAAGGCCGTGGCCCCCGGCCGCCAGCTCAACATCGTCGGCCGCGTCATCTCCGCCTACGCCAAACGCTTCGGCTACGGCGTCGTGCGCGACTTCACCGGCCACGGCATCTCGACGAGCTTCCACTCAGGCCTGATCGTCCCCCACTACGACGACCCGTCCGTCACGGTCACCCTCGTCCCCGGCATGACCTTCACCATCGAGCCCATGCTCACCCTCGGCACCATCGAGTACGACCTGTGGCCCGACGGCTGGACGGCCGTCACCCGCGACCGCAAACGCACCGCCCAGTTCGAACACACCATCGTCGTCACCGACACCGGCAGCGAGATCCTCACCCTGCCGTGACTACCCCGCCTCCCGAAGCGGCTGGAACCCAACACTGAGCCGCACTTCAAGCGCCTCAGCCAACCGCTCCAACAGCGGAATCGTCGGCATGGTCCCTCCGGCCTCGAAGCGGGCGACAGCGGGCTGCTGAAGCCCCGCCCGCTCCGCCAACTGCGCCTGCGTCAGCCCAAGTTCCTCCCGCCGCCGCCGGACAGCCTCCCCGAGCTCGAACCTGAGCCGCGCAGCCTCATACGCGGCCCCGGCACCGGGCCGGCCCATGACCTCGGCCCTCTTGTCCGCCCACGACGTCCGCTCCCCCATACCGATCACTCCTCGTCCACCGTGTGCGCCTCGGCGACACATCGCCGCATGACCCGCACCGCACGCTCGATCTCAGCGATCTCCCGCATCCGCTGCTTGCGGAAAACCGTCAGCAGGATGACGCGCCTGCCCGGAGCGATCCAGTAAGTGATGCGAACCGCGTCACGCGAGAGGTGAAATCGGAGCTCCCGAAGCTTGCCACACAGTTGCCGGGTGTACGGCTCACCGAGAAGTACGCCACGCTCAGCCAGCAGATCGATGTAGAAGATCGTCGTCTCCTGATCGTCCTGACCGAGCGAGTCGAACCACTTCTCGACCTCGGGTTCCAGCTCCACCTCTCCCCATGTCATAACACGGACGTTATAGCGCAGACAAGTGCCGCGTTCTGTTGATGAGCGAACCACGGTGTCATTCAGCGGCCACCAGTTGCCGCCGTCACCCGTTGACGGTCTTCTCGGTCTCCCAGCGCAGCAGGTCGCCCGGCTGGCATTCGAGTGCCTCGCAGAGCGCGGCGAGTGTCGTGAAGCGGACCGCCTTGGCGCGGCCGTTCTTGAGGACGGCCAGGTTGGCGGGAGTGATGCCGACGCGCTCGGCGAGCTCGCCCACGGACATCTTCCGCTTGGCCAGCATCACGTCGATGTCGACGGCGATCGGCATCAGATGACCTCTTCCAGCTCGGCTCGCATCCGCGCCGCCTCGACGTCGCGTGCGACGGCCTGGGCGAGGAGCATGCGCAGCACGAGCACGACGAGCGCGACCCCTAGGATCGCCACGCCGGCCCCGCCCACCAGGAGGACCACGCCCGGGGCGACCGCCTCGCCCGGCGCCAAAACGAACCCGAGCGCGAACACCAGGAGGGCGGCCGCCACGAAGGCGCCGACCACGATGTGCACGTACCGGAAGGCGGCGTGGGAGAAGACCGTCCCGCGTCTGACCATGGTCACCAGCCGCCACACACAGACCAGGACGACCTGGGCCGTTACGACACCCAGCACCATGATCAGAAGGAACGGTGCGCGCAGGTACGCGTACTCCGGGCGGAGCCCTTCCAGATCCGAGGCCAGCAGCGGCACCATCACCGTCTGCACGAACACGGAACCAGCGAGCAACATCACGAGCACGACGCGAAGCGCGAGCACCGGCAGCTTCCCCATCGTTTCCCCTTTCGATCGAACAGCGATCGAAACTTATCGATAATCGATAGCCAGCGCAAGGGGGGTGCGGCCGGCCGGGGGTCGTCACTGGAGCCGGCGCGGCAGACCGCCGCTCCGGGTCGATGCGGCCGGCCGGTGGTCGTCGCCTTCGATATCCCTGCGTCCGCCGGCCCCGGCGATCAGCCCGCCCGTTCGATGATCACTACGGGGATGTCCCGGCCGGTCCCTTCCTGATACCGCTGGTACTCCGGCGTCATCGCGACCATCAGCCGCCACAGCCGGGGCTTCTCCGCCGCCGTGGCGGTCCGCGTGACCACCGGGAACTTCTCCGTGCCGACCTGCACCACGGCCGCGGGTTCGGCGACCAGGTTGAGATACCAGGCGGGATGCGTGTCCGCCCCCGAGTTGGACGCCGCGACGATGTACCGGTCGCCGTCGCGGGCGTAGAGCAGGGCGGTACGGCGCGGCTTGCCGGACCTGCGGCCCCGTGTCGTCAGCAGCAAATCGTTCATGCCGGGCCGGGGCTGTCCATCCGTTTCGACGAACCGGCGGATGTGCTCGGCCACCCACGCGTCCGGACTGTCCACGATCTCCTCGTCCATCACCCCTCCTCGACGCCGAGATGCGTGCGATGGTGCCGGGGGCGGTCGATCTCGTCCAGCAGCGCGATCGCGAAGTCGGCGTACGAGACGCGGCTGCCCGCCTCGGCCGGAGCCGTACGATACCGCCCGGTGCGCCCGCCGCCGTGGTCGAAGTCCCCCGCCGGGCTGACCACCACCCAGTCGACCTCGGTGGCGGTCCGCCGCAACACCTCGTTCCCGGCGGCGTGCCCCAGGTAGAACGCCCGGTACTCCTGCGGGTACCCCGGCGTGTCCATGAGCGGCACCCCGGCCGCCGTCTCCAGCACCGAGGCCAGCCCGACCACCACCAGCCGCCCCACCCCCGCCTCCGTCAGGCCGTCCAGCAGCGCCCGAGCCGCCCCCACGAAGAAGACGTCGGCAGACGCCCCCGGGTCGTACACGGCGCTGATCGCCGCGTCGTGTCCCTCGGCGGCCCGCGCGACGTCGTTCTCGTCGGTGACGTCCCCCGCGACGACCCGCACCCCGTCCCCCGCCAGCTCACCGTACTTACCGGGGTCCCGCACGACGGCCGTCACCCGATGCCCCCGCCCCCGCGCCTCCCGGACGGCCGCCCGCCCCGCCCTGCCACCCGCCCCGAAGACCACGATCCCGCCCATCCGGACCCCTCACGTGCTCAGAGCCGGCCCTGATCACCGGCCACTCGCCTGGGAGGGTAACCAAGCAGGTGGTTACCACCTGGATACCGGCTACCGTTGCCCTGTGCCCGAACCTCTGAGCCCAGACATGTTCGACGAGGTCTGCCCCTCCGGCCTCACCCCCATCCGCTTCGGCGACAAATGGGCCGGCATGATCATCCGCTGCCTGGAATCCGGCCCCCGCCGCTTCTCCGAACTCCGCATCCCCCTACGCGGCATCACCCCGAAGGTCCTCACCAGTTCCCTCCGCACCCTCACCCGCGACGGCCTCATCACCCGCACCCCCGGCCCCGCCCAGAGAGTCGAGTACGCCCTGACCCCCCTCGGCCGCAGCATGCTCGAACCCATGAACGCCGCCTGCGCCTGGGCCCAGGACCACTGGGAGGAACTCCTCGACGCACGCGAATCCTCCACCTGAAACGGTCTCCCC